>NZ_JAQPZP010000008.1:0-155868 GCF_037619215.1 Leucobacter sp. USCH14 | reverse complement strand
AGTACGAGGCCATCATGAACGAGCAGGTCGCACTCGCTGCCTGACTAATCTGTCACCTAAACGTGCAGCAGACCCAAGTGCTCGCCTCCTACAAGGTCGCCCGCGCCGAAGTGTCGTTCGATTTGGCGAAAGCCGATGCGTATGTGTTCGGTGACGACGAGGGCAAGCTGCGCTCACCCGACGCCATGACGAGCCGCTGGGATCGCCGCATGAACTGGCTCGCCAAGGCACACCCGACGCTGCCCCGCGTGACGATCAAGGGGCTGCGCCACACGCACGCCACACTCCTGCTGGAGCTTGGCGAGCATCCCAAGGTAGTACAGGAGCGCCTGGGGCACTCCACCATCACAACCACGATGAACATCTACAGCCATGTCACCCCGACGATGCAGAAAGCCGCAGCAGACCGCTTCGCGGCCCATCTCGGTGGGGCTTAGCACATATCTCAGCACATGGAACGAAAATGACCCCCAACCCGGTGATCTAAACCCCAGGTCAGAGGCCATTTTCTGTTCGTGCGCGAGGGGGGACTTGAACCCCCACGTCCGAGGACACTGGAACCTAAATCCAGCGCGTCTGCCAATTCCGCCACTCGCGCGTGCGCCGGCGAAGCCGACCGAGAACCACCTTAGCGGTCGTTCGAGACGATCTCCGCGCCAGCGGGAAGCGGTGCTCCTGCGGGGAGACGGACCGTGACGAAGTCGTCAGGAGCCGACGAACGCACCGGGTCCTCGCGCAGCCCGGCCTCGATCTTGCCGACGCTCAGCCCACCCGATCGGCCGGTGGCGTGATGCTGGCTCATGCGATCGATCCACGCGAGCGCGATGGCGGAGACGATGAACGCGAGGTGGATGACGACCTCCCACAGCACGCCGTCCCATGAGTAGAGCACGCTGCCGTCGGCGTTGCGCACCACGCCGTCATCCATGCGACCGACCTCGATGAAGGTCTTGAGCAGGTGGATCGACGAGATCGAGATGATCGACACGGCCAGCTTGACCTTGAGCAGGTTGGTGTTGACGTGCGACAGCCACTCGGGCTCGTCGTGGTGCCCCTGCACGCGAATCTTGGAGACGAAGGTCTCGTACCCGCCGATGATCACCATGATCAGCAGGTTCGCGATCATGACGATGTCGATGAGCGCGAGCACGCTGAGCATCACGTCGGTCTCGCTGATGTGTCCGGTCGCGACGACGTTCTCCACGAGGTGCCAGAGTTCGACGAAGAAGAGGACGACGTAGACGGCCTGCGCGATGATGAGACCGAGGTAGAGCGGGGCCTGGAGCCAGCGACTGGCGAAGATGAAGGCCGCGAGCGTGCGGGACGCCGGCCCCGGGCCGGCCTGCGCGCTGCGTTCGGTGATACTGGGTCGATTGCTCACGTAGTGGGCCCTCTCGTGCTGGTGAAGTGCACCATATGCTAGCGCAGCGCCGTTGTGGGATCGTGAACGGTGCGCGAGCGGCTCTCGCGGCGCGGCTAGTATGGCGGGAGCGAAAAGGAAGGTCGTGCCGTTGACTTCAGTGCTCCCGCTCTGGTTCGAGATCGGATCGATGATCGCCCTCGTGGTGATCCTCGTGATCGATCTCGCCCTGATCGTTCGACGCCCGCACGTTCCGTCCATGCGCGAGGCGAGTCTGTGGGTCGGCTTCTACGTGCTGCTGGCGCTGATCTTCGCCGGTGCGATCTTCCTGCTCGGCGATGTGCAGCACGGCACGGAGTTCCTGGCGGGGTGGTTGACGGAGTACAGCCTCTCGATCGACAACCTCTTCGTGTTCGTGCTGATCCTCGCAAGCTTCAAAGTGCCGAGCGCCTATCAGCAGCGGGCGCTCATGATCGGGATCGTGCTCGCCCTGGTCTTCCGGGGCGCCTTCATCCTGGTGGGAGCGGCGATCATCGAGCGCTTCATCGCGATCTTCTTCGTGTTCGGCGCATGGCTGATCTGGACGGCGTGGCAGCAGGTGAAGCCGGGCGGTGAGGGCGAGCACGGCGAGAACTGGGTCATTCGCCAGGTCAAGAAGGTGATGCCGTTCAGCGATCACTACGACGGCGGCAAGCTCCGCACGACGGTCGACGGCAAGCGCATGTTCACCCCGTTCCTCCTGGTGCTCATCTCGCTCGGAGTCACGGACCTGCTGTTCGCCCTCGACTCGATTCCCGCGATCTTCGGCATCACGCAGAGCGCCTTCATCGTGTTCACGGCGAACGTGTTCGCGCTCATGGGCCTTCGGCAGCTCTACTTCCTGCTCGGCGGCCTGCTCGAGCGGCTCGAGTATCTGAAGTACGGCATCGCCGCGATCCTCGCCTTCATCGGCGTCAAGTTGATTCTGCATGCGCTCCATGAGAACGAGCTGTCGTTCATCAACGGCGGCGAGCACGTGCCCGTCCCCGAGATCAACACCTGGGTGTCGCTCGGCTTCATCGTCGTGTCGATGCTGATCGCGACCGTCGCGAGCCTGGTGAAGGCGAATCGCGAGGCCCGCGCGCGCGGCGAGCATCTCCACCTCGGCGTCGCAGAGGGCCCGGATCAGATGGGGCAGGATCACCATCGCGCCAACCGGCACTAGCGTTTCCGGGGAGTGCGAGGCGGTGGTGGTAGACTCGCGCCATGCGTTCGCGGGCTCTGCTTCTTCATAGCCGCGACGGGGTCTAGTCCATCGGCCGCCCGTCGCGGAGTTCTCGCATGGTCGATCCACCGCGTCGATGCTCGCGAAATACTTTCGCGCCGCGCGGTGTTGAACAGCACAGTGCTGAGTGCACGGAACCGGGAAGAGAAGCACACATGAGCGAGCAGTTTGCGTCGGAGGCGGCCGTACGGCCCCGCACCCTGGCGGAGAAACTCTGGGACGATCACGTCGTCGTGAAGGGTGAGAACGGCCAGCCCGACCTCATCTACATCGATCTCCACCTCATTCACGAGGTGACGAGTCCGCAGGCGTTCGACGGGCTGCGCGTCGCCGATCGCCCGCTGCGCCGGGTCGACCTGATGATCGCGACCGAGGATCACAATACGCCCACGGTCAACATCACTCGCCAGATCGAGGATCCGACGAGCCGTCTGCAGATCGAGACCCTCCGGCAGAACGTCGCCGAGTTCGGCGTCCGCGCTCATCCACTGGGCGATCGCGAGCAGGGCATCGTCCACGTGGTCGGCCCGCAGCTCGGGCTGTCCATGCCCGGCATCACGGTGGTCTGCGGCGACAGCCACACCTCGACGCACGGCGCGTTCGGCGCCCTGGCGTTCGGCATCGGAACGAGCGAGGTCGAGCACGTCATGGCGACGCAGACCCTGCCGCTGAAGCCGTTCAAGACCATGGCGATCAATGTGGAGGGCGAGCTCCGCCCCGGGGTCACGGCGAAGGACATCATTCTCGCCGTCATCGCGAAGATCGGCACCGGCGGAGGCCAGGGCTACGTGCTCGAGTACCGCGGGTCCGCGATTCGCGGGCTCTCTATGGACGGGCGCATGACCATGTGCAACATGTCGATCGAGGCCGGTGCCCGTGCCGGCATGGTCGCACCCGATGAGACGACGTTCGAGTACGTGAAGGGCCGCCCGCACGCGCCCAAGGGCGCCGACTGGGACGAAGCGGTTGCCTATTGGAAGACGCTGCCGACCGACGAAGGCGCGGTCTTCGACAAGGAAGTATTCATCGACGCGAGCGCGCTCGAACCGTTCGTCACCTGGGGCACGAACCCGGGCCAGGGCGTTCTGCTCAGCGAGACCGTTCCCGATCCCGAGACCATCGCCGATGCCGATGAGCGCGCCGCCGCCGAGCGCGCGCTCGAGTACATGGATCTGACCGCGGGTACTCCGATGAAGGAGATTCCGGTCGACGCCGTGTTCATGGGCTCGTGCACGAACAGCCGACTCGACGATCTCCGCACGTTCGCCGAGCTCATCAAGGGCAAGCGGAAGGCCGAGGGCGTTCGACTCATGGTGGTGCCGGGCTCGGCGCGCGTGCGCGCGGAGGCGGAGGCCGAGGGGATCGACCGCATCGTCGAAGCGTTCGGCGGCGAGTGGCGCTTCGCGGGGTGCTCGATGTGCCTCGGCATGAACCCGGACCAGCTGGCTCCCGGTGAGCGCTGCGCGTCGACGTCGAACCGGAACTTCGAGGGGCGCCAGGGCAAGGGCGGCCGTACGCATCTCGTGTCGCCCCTGGTCGCTGCGGCGACCGCGATCCGAGGTACGCTGTCGAGCCCCTGGGATCTGCAGGAGGACCTCGAGAAGGGCATCACGCACGACGCCCCGGAGGGCTCCGAGCTGCCGGTGCGCCGGCGCATCCCCATCATGCCCGTATCCGAGAAGGCGGGAGCCTGAACCATGCAGAAGTTCACGACCTTCACCGGCGTCGCGGCTCCGCTGAAGCGGTCGAACGTCGACACCGATCAGATCATCCCGGCAGTGTTCCTGAAGCGCGTCACGAAGACGGGCTTCGACGACGCGCTGTTCTCCCACTGGCGGCAGGACGAGAACTTCGTCTTGAACCAGCCTGCGTTCCAGGGTGCTGAGATCCTCGTCGCCGGGGCGGACTTCGGCACGGGCTCATCGCGCGAGCACGCCGTGTGGGCGCTCCGCGACTACGGCTTCCGCGTCGTCATCTCTCCGCGCTTCGCCGATATCTTCCGCGGCAACTCGGGCAAGCAGGGGCTGCTCGCAGCGCAGGTGACCGAGGACGACGTGAAGCGCATCTGGGCCGCGATCGACGCCGACCCGGGCATGGCCGTCACCGTCAGCCTGGAGGATCGCACCATCGCGGCCGGCGAGCTCACGATCCCCTTCGAGGTCGATGACTACACGCGTTGGCGCCTGATGGAGGGCCACGACGATATTTCTTTGACGCTCCGCGATGCGGACGCCATTACCAGGTTCGAGGCGAACCGCCCGAGCTGGATGCCGACAACGACCCCCGTGGAGGCCGAATGACCAAGCAAACCGTGAACGAGGCCGAGCTGGAGGCAGTGGAGCAGGTTTCTGCGGAAGCCGCGGCGGCGGAGGAGTCCGAGGCCGCGGGCCGCAAGCTCGACGCTCAGAAGGCGGGCGCTCGGGTCGGGTTGACCTCCGATGAGATCATCATCAACGGCGGACGCCCCTTGAAGGGCCGCATCGAGGTGCGCGGCGCGAAGAACCTCGCGACGAAGGCGATGGTCGCGGCGCTGCTCGGCAAGACCCCGAGCGTGCTGCGCAACGTTCCCAACATCTCGGATGTGCGGGTTGTGGCGGGGCTTCTCGCGCTGCACGGCGTGCTCATCACGCGAGGCGAGCAGGCAGGGGAGTGGCGCCTCGATCCGTCCAATGTCGAGGTGGCGCACCAGGCCGACATCGACGCTCATGCAGGATCGTCGCGCATTCCGATCCTCTTCTGCGGCCCGCTGCTGCATCGCCTCGGAGAAGCATTCATCCCCGACCTCGGGGGGTGCCGGATCGGCGATCGCCCGATCGACTTCCACCTCGATGCGCTCCGCAACTTCGGCGCCGTCATCGAGAAGCTGCCGAGCGGCATCAGCCTCACCGCCCCGAACGGGCTCAAGGGCGCGAACATCGAGCTGCCCTACCCGTCGGTCGGCGCGACCGAGCAGGTGCTGCTCACGGCCGTGCTCGCCGAGGGGCAGACGGAGCTGCGCAACGCCGCCATCGAGCCCGAGATCGTCGACCTCATCTGCATTCTGCAGAAGATGGGCGCCATCATCTCGATGGAGCCGAACCGGGTGATCTTCATCGAGGGCGTGCCCGAACTCCGAGGCTACGACCACCGCGCGATCTTCGACCGCAATGAAGCAGCCAGCTGGGCCGCGGCCGCGCTCGCGACGAAGGGCGACGTGTTCGTCGGCGGTGTCGAGCAGGAGGAGATGATGACCTTCCTCAACGTCTTCCGCAAGGTGGGCGGCGATTTCGACGTGCACGACGACGGCATCCGCTTCTGGCACCCGGGCGGCGCGCTCAAGCCGGTCACGATTGAGACCGATGTGCACCCCGGCTTCATGACCGACTGGCAGCAGCCGCTCGTGGTGGCACTCACGCAGGCCGAAGGGCAGTCGACCATTCACGAGACGGTCTACGAGAATCGTTTCGGTTTCACGGATGCCCTCGTCAAGATGGGTGCCGACATCGTGGTGTACAAGGAGGGCCTGCATGACGAGGCTCGTCGGGTGAAGCGCCGCGAGTTCGAACAGGCGGCCGTCATCACCGGACCGACTCCGCTGCACGGCGCCGATATCGAGGTGCCGGACCTGCGCGGCGGCTTCAGCCACCTCATCGCCGCTCTGACGGCGGAGGGCCAGTCGAAGGTCACCAACCTCGGGATCATCTCCCGCGGCTACGAGAACTTCATCGAGAAGCTGCGTCTGCTCGGCGCGGATTTCGTCTACGAGAGCTGAGCCGCGACTCGCCTGCGATTGCGGCGGTTGCCCGGGGCGTATGCCGTCGAGCAACCGCCGCATTCGGGATAATGGATGCATGACTGACACCGTGAAGTTCCGCAGCCGACTGTCGCCGGAGAAGCGTCGGCCCTCGGTGTTCTGGGTGCTGGCCGCGCTGATCCTGCCGGTCTGGTCGCTCATGGTGCGCTATCGTTTCACGCCGCAGTCGAAGCTTCCGGAGCGGGGCCCGTTCATCCTCGCTCCGAACCACTACAGCGAAGTCGACCCGATCGCGATGGGGGCCGCGGTGTGGCACCTCGGTCGGCTGCCCCGGTTCATGGCGAAGGCGAGCCTCTTCAAGGTTCCCGTGCTCGGCGGGCTGATGCGAGCATCCGGTCAGGTTCCCGTGCAGCGCGACGGGGTGGCGCGTTCGGCGAGCCCGGACGGCAACCCGATGAGCGCCGCGTCGCAGATCATCGAGCGGCAGGACGGGGTGATCGTGTACCCGGAGGGGACGTTGACGCGCGATCCGGATCTGTGGCCGATGCGGGGCAAGAGCGGTGCGGTGCGACTCGCCATCGAGTCGGGCATTCCGCTGATCCCGGTCGCGCACTGGGGCACGCACCGTTTGATGCCGCGGTACGCGAAGCGACTGCATCCGTTCCCTCGGAAGACGATCGAGGTGTCGATCGGCGAGCCGCTCGATCTGAGTCGGTTCGCCGGCAAGCCGGTCGACCAACGGGTGATCAACGAGGCGACGCGCGAGCTCATGGATGCCATCACCGCGCTCCTGGCGGGCCTCCGCGGGGAGCAGGCGCCGCCTGAGCGCTGGGATCCGAGCAAGCATCAGCAGAGTGAAACGGGGCGCTTTTGAGTACTCGATCCGGAGCAGCGGGATCGACTCACGCCGATCGCAACAGCGGGCGCACCGTCGCCGTCATCGGGGCGGGAAGCTGGGGCACGACCTTCGCGAAGGTGCTCGCGGATGCCGGGTGCGACGTCACGATATGGGGACGGCGACCCGAGATCGCGAACGAGATTCGCGTGGCGCGCCGCAACAGCCAGTATCTTCCCGGCATCAACCTGCCGAAGACGCTCAAGGCGACCGACGATCTCGCGACCGCGCTGCGCGGCGCCCGGCTCGTGTTCCTCGCTGTGCCGAGCCAGACGCTGCGCCAGAACCTCATCGATCTGGAGCCGTATCTCGAGCGGCGCTCAGTGCTCGTCAGCCTCGTGAAGGGCGTCGAGAAGACCACCACGATGCGCATGTCCGAGGTGATCGCCGACACCCTCGACCTCGAGCCCGAGCGCATCGCGGTCGTCTCCGGCCCGAACATCGCTCTCGAGATCGCGAAGGAGCAGCCGACCGGAGCCGTCGCATCGTGCGCGGACCTCGGCGTCGCTCAGGAGGTCGCGATGGCCGCCAGTGCGCCGTACTTCAGAACGTACGTCAACACCGACGTGATCGGAACCGAACTCGGCGGGGTGCTGAAGAACCTCATCGCGCTCGCGATCGGCATCGTCGACGGGGTCGGATACGGCGAGAACACCAAGGCCGCGATCATCACACGTGGGCTCGCCGAGATGACGGAGTTCTCCGTGGCCTCCGGCGCCGATCCGGCCACGCTCTCTGGCCTCGCCGGCCTCGGCGACCTGATCGCCACGTGCCAGTCGCCTCTCTCCCGCAACAACACCGCGGGGCGTCTGATCGGTCAGGGGTACACGCAGGAGGAGACCCGCGAGCAGATGCAGCAGGTCGCCGAGGGCATCACCTCCGTACCGCCCGTGCTCGAGCTCGCGCGAGAACGCGGCGTGCTCATGCCGATCGTCGAGCAGGTGCAGATGGTGCTGACCGGGAAGATGCAGCCGAAGCATCTGGGCCCGCACCTCGCGACCGAGGACGACGTGCCGCAGGCGGAGCTCAGCCTGGGCGCACCTCAGATCGGTCGGCTGAAACGACTGTTCGACCGTATGAAGGGAACACGCGCGTGACCGGGATGGCGACTCAGCAGCAGACTCTCGCGAAGCGCACGGTCGTGCTGCTCTTCGGCGGTCGGTCGAGCGAGCACGGGATCAGCTGCGTGACGGCGGCCGGGGTGCTCCGCGCCATCGACCGTGCGAGGTTCGATGTGATCCCGGTGGGAATCACCAAGCACGGCGCGACCGTGCTGATGCAGGAGGAGGACCTCGCCGAGTACCGACTCGACGCGGTCGCGCTTCCCGAGGTGGTCGACAATGGAACGCGCGTGCTGTGGCCGGCGTCCACCGCAACCCGATCGCTCACCGTGATCGAGGAGTCGGGCGCGCTCCGCAGCCTCGGTCATGCGGACGCGGTGCTCCCGATGCTGCACGGACCCTACGGTGAAGACGGCACAGTGCAGGGCATGCTCGACCTCGTCGACCTTCCCTACGTCGGCAGTGGCGTGCTCGGCTCGGCGCTCTGCATGGACAAGCACGCGGTCAAGACGGTGCTCGCCGATGCGGGGATCGCGGTTGCGCCGTGGAACACCGTGACGCGCTCTCAGTTGGACGCGGACCCGTCTCTGGTGTCGCGACTCGACTCCGGTCTGCACTATCCGCTGTTCGTGAAGCCGGCGCGCGCGGGCTCCAGTATGGGCGTCACCAAGGTGACTGCGCCCGCGCAGCTGCCCGAAGCGCTCGACGTCGCGTTCGCAGAGGATCGCACAGTGCTCATCGAATCCGGCGTCGTCGGCCGCGAGGTCGAGATCGCGGTGCTCGAGGGGCGTGGAGATCAGCGCCCCCGCACCAGCACCGTGATCGGGGAGATCGTGATCTCCGACGGCGGATTCTACGACTTCGCGTCGAAGTATCTCGACGGTTCCGGGGTGCGCCTGGACCTGCCCGCTGCCGTGAAGGATTACGAGTTCGAGGCGCTGCAGCGCGATGCGGTGCTCGCATTCGAGATCGCGCAGTGCGCGGGACTGGCGCGCGTCGACTTCTTCTTGACGGAGAACGGCCCCGTGCTGAACGAGATCAACACGCTGCCCGGGTTCACGCCGATCTCGATGTATCCGCGGCTGTGGGAGGCGTCGGGACTGAGCTACACCGATCTCATCACCGAGCTGATCGAACTCGCCGTCGAACGCCGCCCCGCGTACTGAGCGGGTGGGTCGCTACTGCTTCGCGCCCGGCACGTCGAACGTGTCGGAGAGCGTCGTGCACTGGCGCTCCTGCGGCAGCTGCTGCACGACGGCATTGAGGTCGACGGTGGTCTCGGTGCCGCTCACCTGATCGGAATCGACGTACACGGCGAGACCGGGAGCGCGCCCGTACGGTTCGAACCGGTAGATCGGCGCAGCCGAGTCGTCGATCACCCAGTCGACGCCGTTTACGTTGACGCAGGTGTCGGTGGTCGGCCCGCTCGGCTCGACGCCGCAGACGAGCTGCACGGCCCCATCGCCCCAGGCGCCCGTCGACTGCGCGTTGGTGTAGCGGCGATCCTCGCCCGCGACGATATCGGGGAGGCGCACGATCACGTCGGCGCACGCAGGGTTGTTCGCGTCGTCTGCGGCCTCCATCGGCACGATCGGCGCACAGGCCGACATGAGCGTCGCCGTGCTTGCGAGTGCTGCTGAGAGTGCGACGATCTTCAGTGCGCGAGACTTCACCGCTCCAGCCTACTCGCCGTCGACTGGCCGAGTGCTGCGCGCGGCGTCGTGCCTGCGCGGCGGTAGCGTGGAACCCGTGGAATCACACGAGGAATCGACGATGACCGTGGGTGAGCTGGGGGAGTCGGGGGTGCTCGCTCGAGTGCTCGCGCGGTTGTCCGAATCGAGTTCTGCCACTCTCGGGCCCGGCGACGACTGCGCGGTTCTCGGGCACGACGGAGACATCGTCGTCACCACGGACACCATGATCGAGGGCCCCGACTTCCGCCTCGCCTGGCACGACGGTTTCGAGCTGGGATGGAAGCTCGCGGCGACGAACCTCTCGGATGTCGCCGCGATGGGCGCGCGACCGACCGCTCTGACGGTCGCGCTCGCCGTGCCGCGCGATACTCCGGTGGCTTTGCTGGAGCGCATCGCCGAGGGGCTCGACTCGGCGTGCCGAACCCTGTCTCCCGGGTCGGGAGTGGTCGGCGGCGATCTCGGCCGTGCCCCCGTGATCACCGCGGCGGTGACCGCGATCGGCGATCTCGAGGGCCGACGCCCGATCACGCGCTCCGGAGCGCGCGCGGGAGACATCGTGGCGTATGCGGGGGAGTTGGGGCTGGCGGGGCTCGGGCTCTCGTTGCTCTTCAGCAATGCCGTTGCGCCGGACGGGACCGCGAGCGCCGAGGGCGTTGCGGAGCTGTGGGCGGCTCATCCCGAAGCGATAGCCGCGCAACTCGCGCCCGCTCCGCCGATTCCGCTCGGAGTGATCGCTGCACAGGGCGGCGCCACGGCGATGATGGATGTCTCCGACTCCCTCTCCATCGACAGCGAGCGTCTCGCCAGAGCGAGCGGCGTTCGCGTCGACTTCTCCACCGCGCTGCTCGAGCAGGGCTTCGGCGATCAGAGCGCGGCCGGGGTGCCGGTGGATGCCATGCTGCACGGCGGTGAGGATCACGGTCTACTCGCGACGTTCCCGGCCTCCGCTCCGCTGCCCGTCGGGTTCACTCGGATCGGCGACGTGCTTCCGGCGGGCCCGCCGCCGGCTTCTGCGGAGGGCGAAGCCGGCCGCCTCTCGCTCGACGGAGCGGCGCTCACCGCTCGCGGTTGGGATCCGTACACCGTGCAGTATCCGGGCAGTGCGTGAGCGGATCGAGAATCAGCCCTCCTCCGTGGCGACGTTGACGAATCGGCACTCCGTTGTCGCACATGACGCACTCTCATTACGTACCGCGGGAGCCGTGACTACTTAAACGGCGACCCACCACTACTGAAAACGCTGATCAACGCGGGAAATTCGTGGCGCATCGCAATCGCGAAGCGTACAGTAGCAGCAATTTTCGGGGTTTGGTTGGAGGTCGACGCGTGGGTAGACGGAGGATCTTCGGAGCGTCGCTGATGGGCGTCGCTGCGGTCGCGATCCTGGCACTCACGGCAACGACGACAACGGCCGGTTTCCAGTCGGAGAGCTACGCACGGGCTGAACTGGCCACGGAAGCGATGGTGCCGGCCTACCCGGTTCGACAGGACATGTCTCCGGGCTCGGCCCTGTTCCTCAACAGTTCCGGTGAGCTGTACGTGTCGGGTGACCGCAGGAGCGGAGACGGAGCAGGCAATGCCAGCACCGGGCTCAATCTCGCGCCACCGAATCGGGTGGTGTTTCCCGACGGTGTTCGAATCGTCGATGCCGGGTCGTCGGGCAACGACTTCAACTGGGGGCAGCAGACCTTGTTCTCAGCCCTCGACGACCAGGGACGAGTGTGGACGTGGGGTCAAGCTTGGGGCGGTCCCACCCTGATCGGACGCGGATCGATCTCAGCGGCGGAGTCGCGGACGCCTGGACAGGTCACCACAACAGACACCGGGCAGGCGCTGCCGCAGATCATCGATCTTCAGCAAATCGAGAATCAGGTGTACGCGCTCGACGTGAACGGCACGCTCTGGGCGTGGGGGTACGGCGGCGAGAACATGCCGACCCCGACGACCGGGAACAAGCCGCTCCCATCCCGAGCGAACACCACGACCGCTAATCCGGGACTGGGTGCCTGCACGTCCAACAACACCGGCGACGTCGTCTGGCATACGATCTGGGGCGGATACGTCTCCGCCGGCGGCGTCGCGACGAACGGCTTGATCTACACCTGGGGATGGGACAACTCCAACGGAGTGAACACGACTCAGACCAATCAGGGGTGCCCAATCCTCAATCAAGGGGCGAACCGCGTGCTGTTCGAGAACTATCCCGAGCTGTATCAGACCGCCGATGGGCTCACGTACAACCCCGCGGAACTCGCAACGGAAGCGGAGCGCACGGCACGATACGAGGCGATCGTGGCTCACACCGCCACCACCACTTCGGCACGGTGCGGGCAGCCGACCGGCAAAGTGAACGGCGTCGACGTCAGCGAGTGCCCGGTGAGGCAATTGGGTTTCTCGACTCGCGCACCACGATTGCTGCTGCAGAACGGCGACCTCTACACCTGGATGGTGTCGACGGACACCACCTACGGTCTCCACTTCCTCGGGCGCCCCAGCAGCACGAATGCGTCAGACCCCAGTTTCCGCAATAGGCCCGCGCTTGCGCTCTCGAACGTCGATTCCACGGTCTCAGGTGTTGGTTCGATGCAAGCGCTCACCCGTGACGGCCTCGTCTACGGGTGGGGGCGCAACAACTACTGCCAGGCCGTCGGCGAGCGCACCTCGGGTACGAACGCGTGCACCAGCAATGTCGCAGCTGACATCGTCACGCTGCCTCGTCTCGTGGGCGGTCTGCCCGAGGGAGTTCCCATCGCGAGACTCAGTTCGACGCAGTGCGCCGCGTGGGCGACCTCTGCAGACGGTGCGGTCTGGGGGTGGGGCGGAGGCACGATCGTGGCAACCGGGTGGGTCACCTGCGGCACGGCCGGGTCCACGTACAAGATCCACGACCAACGCGCCGCGACCATCTCCGCTCCTTTCGGGACCCCCATCACGGCGACATCGACGGCGACCACGCCCGTGCTCGAATGACCATCACAGCTCCCCGCCGATGACACTTCGGCAACGCACTCGCATCATCACTCGAAAGGCGACACTCATGAACGAACCGCAGCAGCTCGCAGAACTCCGCACGACCCGCTCAACCGGGAAGAAGCGGCTGATCATCGCCGGCGGCGCCCTGATCGGCGTCGGCGCACTCGCCACAGTCGCCGCCTTCACCGATTTCGGACTGCTGAACCTCGGGGGTGATGGCGGGTTCGGCGGGCCCGACAACGCGTACAACATTCAGGTCTCAGCGGGTCAGGAGGATACCGTCGCCGGCGTCGCCAACTGGATCGAAGCAAACCCTGAAGCGGTGGACGTCGTGCCGATCGAGGGCGCAGATGCGCTCGTTCCGGGAGGTGCGCCCGTCGACGTGAACATTCCCGTGCTGAACGCGTCGCCGACGTTCGGATCGACGCTGGAGGTCGCGATCGAAGACACCACTCCGGCTGACGCCGACACCACCCAGGAGGCGAGGAACACCAGCTACGCGAGTCTCGTCAGGATCAGCATCGCCCAGGTCGCCGACGCGTCGACCGCGCCGACGACCTGGGTCATCGAAGACGCCACCATCTCCGAGGCGAACACGGCGCTGAACGATCTTGACGCCGAGGCCGGAATCGTCACCGTCGTCAGAGTCGGACTCGCCGAAGGGGCCACTCAGGAAGAGACCAACGCGGCAAACGGCGGCATGGTGAACCTGCAAGCGCGCTTCGACGGCACGTCGGTGAACTGACCGAGCGGCCGAGCTCATCCGAACCCACTCCGAGGCAGGTGATCCACGGTGCATACGCGGCTAGGAAGCGCCGGTCGTCGCGACCGCGCTGCTGCAATCGGCGCGGTCGCGCTGCTCGTTGCCGGGCTCATCATGATTGCTGTCAACACGCTGACGGCCGATGCGCGCGGAACTGGAAGCGTCGGCGGACACGCAGTGATCGGAGCAGCGGGGGCGGATGCGTTCGCCGTGCAGGTGACGGGGCACTTCGGCGAAGGTTGGGAACCAGGCGATGCGGACTGGGAGTTCGCGAGAACGGACGGATTCGATGTTCCTGTGGAACCGGGTGGGGGGTTCGGGCCGGGAGCATCGCGTACCTTCACACTCGGCGTGCGCAACGCGAGCCCGCAGCTGCCGGGCACGATCGGCATGGAGATCGTGAATCGCGATCCTGCCAAGCCGGCATTGTTCGACCGTCTCCTGTACACCGTCGAACTGCGCGGAGACGTGCTGATCGATCGCGTCCCCGGGAGCGAACTGGCGTCGCTGCCCCCGCTCGAACTCGGATACTTCGCCGCCGGCGAGGCGAAGACGCTCACCATGACGGTCACGATGCCCGAGGATGCGGGGAACGATCTGCAGCGCGAAGCCGCACGGGTGCAGGTCGCAATGCGGGGTGCATCGCAATGAGACGTTCGCTGATCGTCGGTGCGATGCTGTGCGGCATCGGTTCCGTGCTTCTGATCGGCAGCACCAGCGCTGCATTCACTCAATCGTTCACGGCTGGCGGAACGCTCGCTGGAGCAGTCGTCGTCGCCCAGGGGACGGACCCGGCGGACCGGTACGGCGATCCCGAGCAACCCAACGTCGTCGCAGAAGTGACCCCGGAGTCCCGCGGGATCGCCACGCTCTACGATGATCAGCGCCCGTATCCGACACGCCCGTCGGCGAGCTTCGACGTGAGAGCCGCGCTGCTCGAGGGCTCTGCTCCGGCGGACCTGCGAGCGGTGCTGAGCACGACGGATGCAAGCTCGGCGGACATCGCGCCCCATCTCAGGTTCGGCATCGAAGTCGATGGGGAGAATCAGGATCCCGGAGGCATCCCGAGAAGCATCGAGCAGATCAACGACGCAGGCGGGATACGCATCGGTGCACGGCAGGCAGGCGACGCCGCTGCTCAGATCGGGATCACGGTCTGGCTCGCCACCGATACACCTCGGGAGGCCTACAGCCGGGACGTTCCGGTAGACGTGACCATCATCGCTGAGACAACTCCCGGGTCGACGTTCGAAGTAGAGGTGACGCTGCAATGAGAAGACGTGGCGTTATCGGCACCGCGATCCTCGTTCTCGCGCTGCTCGGCACCGGCACCGCCCCGGCGCTGGCAGCCGAGGTCCTCGCTCCCGAGGGGCCGACCAGCGTGGAAGTCCGTGTGATCGGGCCGGGGCACGACGTGCACTGGGAGATGGCCGCGCGAAACATCAGCAGCGGATCGGTGGCGCCCACCTTTCGCGTGACCGAGATCACTGGCGATCTGTTCTCCGGGCCGCACCCCGCCATGATCGAGCTCTCCGACGGAGGCGACGTCATATTCAACGGCTCGGCTTCGGATCTCGTCGGAGAAGCCTTCGACGTCGGTGAACTCACGCCCGGTGCACTCGCGTCGCTTTCCGCATCGGTGCACCTGCCGGCCGCCGCCGGCGACGAGTATCGGACTGCGGCAGGGATCGTGAACTGGGAATTCGTCGCCTTCGCTCCCGACGCGCCGGCGCCGACCCCGCCCTCGGCACCCGAGAAGCCGCCGCGGCCCGGTCTTCCCATCACCGGAGCTCCGGACCTCACCGCGCTCGCCGCATGGGTGATCATCGGTGGCGCGTTCATCCTGATACTCTCGCGCGGCATCCGACGGACCGACGGAAACGGAGACGACTCATGAACGCGTCTCGCACCGGACGGGGCCGCGCAGTCTCAAGTCGCCTGGTGCATCGGGGCCCCGAACCTTGGCGCTCCTCCTGATCGCCGCAGGTGCGCTGGCGGTCGGCGGCGCCGCGATCGGTCCGACGATGGCGGCCTACACCGATCACGCCGAACTCGGCATCGCCGCGCACACGCAGTTCGACGCAGTCTTCATCGATGCCGACGATACGGTGACCGGGTTCGGTCCGGAGGGCATCGAGGCCGAGCTGACTGCGGCGGAATCGTATGTTCCCGGGGCGACGGCGGTCGCCACGCTGCGTATCGGAAACAACAGCTCCCAGGTGCCGATGACACTCGCTGCGACGCTCAGCGGAGCAGGGAACCTGAGCCCGGTCATCCGGGTGTCGGCCGAACTGTCTCGGGGTGATGGCAGCACCGAGACGCTGCTCGGGAATCCGGAGGCGCCGGAAGCGGGAGTGCCGCTCGCAGATGCAGCGATTCCGAGTTTCACCCTCGACGCTCGGGGCGCGGAGCCTCTGCCGAACGGTGCGCTGTGGTCGGGCCCGCAGAGCAGTGCCGCGACGCTGCGGATCTTCCTGCATGTGCTCGACGTCCCCGAACTGCAGGCGCGCGACAGCGGTGAGATGACGGCGACAATCGCGCTGACGGCCTCCTCCGGTGACGAGAGCAGTGACCCGAACCGGAGTGGAGGAGAAACGTCGACGTGAAAGCCTTTCAGATCGTCCGCTCGCTGCTGTTCACCTGCAGCGCGATCGTGGGTGCGCTCTCGATCCTGCTCGTGATCGTCACCCTGGCGTCTGGGCTCCGGCCGCTCGTCGTCATATCGGGATCCATGGAACCGGGAATACCGACGGGCTCACTGATCCTCTCCCGCACCGTGCCCGCGGCGGACCTCGCGGTCGGCGACGTCGTGACCGTTCCCCGACCAGACGGGAGAGGACCGGTGACGCACCGTATCGTTGCGATCGAAGCCGAAGGGGATGGCAGCTTCGCGCTCGAGTTGCAGGGCGATGCGAATGCGTCGAAGGATCCGCAGCCCTACCGGGTCGCAGAGGCGGGCCTCCTGCAGTTCACCCTTCCGCACGTCGGCGTGTTCGTCCAGGTCGTACGCAGCCCCCTGGGGCTCGCAGGGATCGCCGTGTTTCTGGTCGGGCTGGTGCTGCTCTCCTTCGTGAAACCGGGGCGAACCGAGCCCTCCGTCGTCCCGGCAGTCGGAGACCGCGCGCCCTAAGCGCGCTCAGCACGGGTTGCGGAGCTGAGGGCCGGCGCGGGCGCCTCAGAAGTGATACGGAGCGCCGCCCACAGATCGGCACGTACGTCGGGGGATTCGAGGTCGACCTGCAGCAGTTGCGCGGCCGTCCGCACGCGCGATGTGAGCGTGTGGCGATGCAGGCCGAGCTCGATCGAGGCCGCGCTCGTCTGTCCGTGGTGCGCGAGCCAAGCGGTCAGCGCTTGCTCGATGCGATCGCCGTGACGATCATCATGGTGCCGCACGGGCGCGAGCAGGAGCTCGGCGCGACGTCTCGCCTCCGGGTTCCTGTCGAGCAGGTGAATGACGCCTTCGTGCGTGGCGGGCGAGTAGTCGACGGGCGCGCGCGCGCCGCTCGAGGTCGCCCGGTCGAGCGCGAGTTCGGCCTGCAGCAGCGCCTCGCGAAGGTGCTCGAGCGCGGCGCGATCTGAGATCCCCGCAGCGAGCCCGTGAGCTGAGAAGAGGCGCCGGAGGGCAGGGAGGTGTCGGGCCTCGGCGACGATGAGCGGATCCGAGTCGAAGGTCGCGGTGAACAGGCCGGGGCTGCCGGCGTCGAGCGACTGCAGGTCTTCGGCGAAGGTCGGGTCGAGGTGATCCGGAATCTCATAGCGCACCAGCACGACGGGGCCCTGCGGAAACCGCGCGAGGACGCCCGCCGATAAGCGTTCGGCGAGGGCGAGCTGCTCTGAGAGGAGCAATTCGACGATGGCGTCGCGAAGGGCTGCCTGAGCGGAACGGATACCGCTGCGATGCTCCAACTGCACGGTGGCCAGGGCGGCCACGAGACCATGCAGCGCTCGCTCGGCGGTGTCGGGCACTCCGCGCTCCTCGACGGCGAGCACGCCGAGTGCATGACCCCGCCGGCCGAGCGCTCGCAGCTGCATTCCAGTGCCCGCCTCCGTTTCAATGCGTCCCGCACTGACGTCGCGCTCGATGAGGCGTCGTGCTTCGCGCCGGACCCAGTCGACGGCAAGATCGGGCCGAGCGCGCTCCGGTGCGAATTCGACGATGCGGCCGAAGCGATCGGTGATGCACACCCAGTGGCCCAGTCGTGCGGCGGCTTCCTGCACCGCCGCCCTGAGCCCGTCGCGGTGCAGCGACGCGTTCGCCACCGCCCGTTGCGATTCCAAGGACCAGATATCGCGATCCCGAGTCTTCGCCTCGAGCAGCCGAGCGGCGGTCTGCACGATCTCGATGAACGCGGTGTCGTACGGCACCCGGAAGAGCGGCAGGTCGAGCCGGTCGCAGGCCGAGACGACGAGCGACGGCACACGGTCCCAATGGAGGCCGACGGCGACGCCGAGTGCGGTCACCCCGGCGTCGATGAGGCGCCGCACGTAGTCGTCGGCATCGTCGCCCGAATGCATGGACCCGAACCGAGCACCGGTCGTGAGGAGGACCGTGCGCGGAGTGAGGAACGGAGCGGGGTCCTCGAGCTCGCTGACGTGCACCCACTGCACGGGGCGCGTCGACGCCGCACGGCTCGCTCCGGCGATCAGCGCGAGCTCGAGCTGGTACTGATGCAGGAGCTCTCCGAGTTCGATCGTCGGGCCCGACGCGGTGTCCATATTCCCTCCGGATGCGCTTCTGCCAACATGGCGAAAGTGATGGTGATCAAACTCCATTCTGGCAGATTGCAAACCGCCCGGCAGGCCGTAGGCTGATCCCGCACCTTCACGCACCCCGCGATCGCGGGGTGCCCGAGACCCACAAGGAGAATCAGTCATGACAGCAGTCACCGGCGGTCCCTCGCTTCCGCAGGAGCGCAAGCTCGTCACCAGCATCCCCGGCCCGAAGTCGCAGGAGATGCTCGCGCGCAAGAACGCCGCAGTCGCATCCGGCGTGGGAGTCGCACTTCCCGTTTCCATCGTCGCGGCGGGCGGCGGCGTCATGGTCGACGTCGACGGCAACTCGCTGATCGACCTCGGCTCGGGCATCGCCGTCACGGGCGTCGGCAATGCGGCCCCCGCAGTCGTCGAGGCCGTGACCAATCAGGTGCAGCAGTTCACGCACACCTGCTTCACCGTCACCCCGTACGAGGGATACGTCGCCGTCGCCGAGAAGCTCAACGAGGTCACCCCCGGCGACCACGAGAAGCGCTCGGCTCTCTTCAACTCGGGTGCCGAGGCAGTGGAGAACGCGATCAAGATCGCACGTCACTACACGAAGAAGAACGCCGTCGTCGTCTTCGACCACGCCTACCACGGGCGCACCAACCTCACGATGGGCATGACGGCGAAGAACATCCCCTACAAGGACGGTTTCGGCCCGTTCGCCCCCGAGGTGTACCGCGTGCCGACGTCGTACCCGTTCCGCGACGGACTCTCCGGTGCCGATGCGGCGGCAGTCGCGCTGAGCCAGATCGAGAAGCAGGTCGGCGCGGGCAACCTCGCCGCGATCATCATCGAGCCGATCCAAGGCGAGGGCGGCTTCATCGCTCCGGCCGAGGGCTTCCTGCCCGCGCTGCAGGAGTGGGCGACCGCCAACAACGTCGTCTTCATCCTCGACGAGGTGCAGACCGGTTTCGCCCGCACCGGTGACCTCTTCGCAGCGAACCACGAGGGTGTCGTGCCCGACCTCGTCACGACCGCCAAGGGCATCGCCGGCGGCCTGCCGTTGTCCGCAGTGACCGGCCGCGCCGAGATCATGGATTCCGCTCACGCCGGCGGACTGGGCGGCACCTACGCGGGCAGCCCGATCGCCTGTGCCGCGGCGCTTGCGACCATCGATACGTACGAGCGGGAGAACCTCACGGAGCGCGCTCGAGAGATCGGTGCGATCATCGACGAGTTCTTCGGCGAACTGCAGAAGACCGACGATCGCATCGGCGACATCCGCGGACGCGGCGCGATGAAGGCGATCGAGCTCGTCGAGTCGGGATCGAAGAAGCCCGCCGCCGCTCTCACCGGTGCGATCGCCAAGGCGGCCGGTGAGCAGGCGGTCGTCGTGCTCACCTGCGGGACGTACGGCAACGTCATCCGCTTCCTGCCGCCGCTCTCGATCTCCGACGAGCTGCTGCGCGAGGGCCTGCAGGTCGTCGCCGACGCTCTCACGGCGAACTGATCCGCGTCTCCCGATCCAGAATCTTCTGAAAGGACACGAAACATGGCACTGAAGCCCAACGAGCAGGAACTGCTCGACCGCGTCGCCTCCGGTCTCGGCATCGGCGGCAGCTGGGAGCCGTCGACCTCCGGTGCGACGCTCGACGTGCACGACCCCGCCACCGGTGAGGTCATTAAGTCGATCGCCGACGCGACCGTCGAGGACGCCGTGCGCGCGCTCGATGCCGCCGTCGAAGCGCAGGAGAAGTGGGCTGCGACCTCGAGTCGCGAGCGCTCGAACATCCTGCGCCGTGCGTTCGACCTGCTGATGGAGCGCAAGGAGGAGTTCGCGCTCCTCATGAGCATGGAGATGGGCAAGCCCATCGCCGAGGCTCGCGGCGAGGTCGTGTACGGCGGCGAGTTCCTCCGCTGGTTCTCGGAGGAGGCCGTGCGGGTCCCCGGCGATTACCGCCAGAACCCCGAGGGCACCGGCACGATGATCGTCTCGCAGATGCCCGTCGGGCCCTGCTACTTCATCACACCGTGGAACTTCCCCCTCGCGATGGCGACCCGCAAGATCGCTCCCGCTCTCGCTGCGGGCTGCACCGTGGTCATCAAGCCGGCTGCGCTCACTCCGCTGACCACGATCTTCTTCGCGCAGCTCCTCGAAGAGGCCGGTCTGCCGGCGGGCGTCGTGAACGTCGTCGCGACCTCGAAGTCGAGCGCTCAGTCGAGCGCGCTGCTCTCCGATCCGCGTCTGCGCAAGCTCTCCTTCACCGGCTCGACGCCCGTGGGCGTGAAGCTGCTGCAGGCTGCGGCGCAGAACGTGCTCCGCACCTCGATGGAGCTCGGCGGCAACGCCCCGTTCATCGTCTTCGAGGATGCGGATCTCGATAAGGCCGTCGAGGGCGCGATGCTCGCGAAGTTCCGCAACATCGGCCAGGCCTGCACGGCGGCGAACCGTATCATCGTGCACGAGTCGGTCGCCGACGAGTTCGCGCGTCGTGTCGGCGAGAAGGTCGGCGCCATGACCATCGGCCGTGGCGCCGACGAGGGCAACGACATCGGAGCGCTCGTCGAGGAGAAGGCCGTGACCAACACGGCTCGTCTCGTCGCCGACGCGGTGGAGACCGGCGCGAAGATCGTCACGGGCGGCGAGGCCGTCGACGGCCCGGGGCACTTCTTCCAGCCCACCGTCATCGATCACATCAGCCCGCAGGCGGCGATCATGCGCGAGGAGATCTTCGGGCCCGTGCTCGGCATCGTCCGCTTCTCCACCGAGGAGGAGGCGGTGGAGATCGCGAACAACACCGAGTACGGTCTCGTGAGCTACGTGTTCACCGAGAACATCGGGCGCGGTCACCGCATGATCGAGAAGCTCGAAACCGGCATGATGGGCCTGAACACCGGTCTCGTCTCGAATGCTGCGGCGCCGTTCGGCGGTGTGAAGCAGTCGGGCATCGGCCGCGAGGGCGGCTTCGAGGGCATCCACGAGTTCCTCTCGTCGAAGTACACCCTGCTGCCGCGCTCCTGAGCGTCGCGGCGAGCTGAACGGGCTCGGGATCGCAAGATCCCGGGCCCGTTTGCATTTCTCACGCCCCGGCATCATGCGGTGGATTCGGCGTTGTACAGTGACGGATGCGCGATGTCATCCGTCTGATGCCGGATCTCCTGCGCGAGCATCACGCGGAGTCCGGTGATGGATCCCTGAATCGGGTTACTGCGCGGGCTCCGCCCACCACAGCGCGGTTTCACCGTAGCGCTTCTCACGGACCGGCTGCAGGCTCGCGGGCCATGCGGGCTCGGGGGAGCGCGTGCTGCGCTCGACGAGCACCGCGCCGCCTGCGGCGAGCATCGGCCCCACCGCCGCGAGCACGTCGGCGATCTCGGTCTCCGAGTGATCGTACGGCGGATCGATCACCACCACGTCCCACTTCGGCGTCACCGTTCGTTCCGCCTCCGCGGTGAGGAACGTCAGCACCGACTTCCGCACGACGTCCACGCGGGGTGCGTCTGCGGCCGTGCGGGAGAAGGCGCCGAGCACGGTACGCGCATTGCGCCCCGCGGTGTCAGCGGCCTGCGGATGCTTCTCGACGAGTGTCACGGTTGCGGCGCCCCGGCTCGCCGCTTCGAGCCCGAGGGCTCCAGATCCCGCGTACAGATCGAGCACCCGCACGCCCTCGATCAAGTCCCACGAGGTGAGGGTGGAGAAGATCGCCTCGCGCACCCGATCGCTCGTGGGTCGCGTGCCCGACTTGGGAACCTCGAGTCGGAGGGAACCGGCGGCTCCGGAGATGATTCTCGTCACCGTTCGAGCGTAGCGCGTCGGAGGCCGGCGATACGCTGGAGTCATGACCCGGGCGACCCTCGACACCCCGCTCGCCGGAGTGGTGGGCGACCGCACCGCGAAACCGCTCGAGCGCGCCTTCGAGATGCGCACGGTCGGCGACCTGCTCTTCCACTTTCCGCGCCGGTATTCGCGAAGGGGCGAACTGACTCCGCTGAACGACCTGCCCGTGGGGGAGCAGATCGCGGTGGTCGCGCAGGTGCTGGATGTTCGCGAGCGGCAGATGCAGCGGCGCAAGGGCAGGCTGCTCGAGGTGCGCATCACCGACGGAGCGGGGTCGCTCACGCTCACGTTCTTCAATCAGCCGTGGCGGGGCCGAGAACTCCTGCCCGGAAAGCGGGGTCTGTTCGCCGGCAAGGTCAGCGAGTACCGCAATCAGCTGCAGCTGCAGCATCCCGAGTACGAGCTCTTCGAGAACCGAGATGATGCACCAGGCGGGGAGCGCCTCGATGAGGCGGCGGCGAAGGCGTGGTCGGAGACGCCGGTGCCCATCTACCCGGCCACGGCGCAGGTGCCGACCTGGACGCTGCACCGCGCGGTCGAGCTCGCCCTCGACGCACTGGGAGATGTGCCGGATCCGCTGCCCGACGAGATCAGAACGGCGGAGGGGATCGAACGGCTCGGGCGCGCCTTCGAGCACATCCATCGGCCTCAGCACGACGCCGACTGGCGAGCGGCGCGCGACAGCTTCCGCTTCCGAGAGGCGTTCGAACTGCAGCTCGCACTGCTCGATCGGCGCCGGCGTGCCGGCCTCGAGTCGAGCACCCCGCGGCCCGGAGGGGCGAGCGACGGGCCGCTCGCTCGATTCGACGCCGCGCTGCCGTTCGAGCTGACCGGCGATCAGCGGCGCGCCGGTGCGACGATCTCGGCCGAGCTCTCCGAGCCGCACCCGATGCACCGGCTCCTGCAGGGCGAGGTCGGCTCGGGCAAGACGCTCGTGGCGCTGCGCGCGATGCTGCAGGTGGCCGATGGCGAGGGGCAGAGCGCGCTCCTCGCGCCGACGGAGGTGCTCGCTGCGCAGCACTACCGCTCGATCGTCGAGGCGCTCGGGCCGAAGCTCACCGAGGAGCTGCGCCCGGTGCTCCTCACCGGGCGCATGCCCGTCGCTGAACGCAAGCGCGTGCTGCTCGCTCTCGTATCGGGCGCTTCCCGCATCGCCGTGGGCACGCATGCACTGCTCGGCGAAGGTGTTGCGTTCCTCGATCTCGGGCTGATCGTCGTCGATGAGCAGCACCGCTTCGGCGTCGAACAGCGCGAGGCGCTTCGGCAGAAGGGCGCCCAGCCCCACGTGCTGGCGATGACGGCCACGCCGATTCCGAGGACCGTCGCACTCACCGCGTTCGGCGACCTCGAAGTGTCGACGATCAGGGAGCTGCCGCCCGGGCGGCAGGGCATCTCGACGTTCGCGGTGCCCGAGATCGAGATGCCGAATCGTGCCGCTCGCGTCTGGGCGCGGTCGGGGGAGGATCTCGCGGCCGGCAGGCAGGTGTACGTCGTGTGCCCGGCAATCGCACCGGGCGAGGTCGAAGACGGCCTCGAGAGCCCGGAAGAGCCGGAGCCCTCGAGTGCGCAGGTCGGTACGGCCGCGTCATCGGAGACGCGGCGACTCGCAAACGTCGCGGAGACGGTCGATGAACTGCGCCGGCACCCGGCTTTCTCCGGCGTGGTGATCGAGGGCCTGCACGGAGGCATGCCGTCCGACGAGAAGGACCGGGTGATGCGGGGGTTCGCATCGGGCGCTATCGGGATGCTCGTGGCGACCACGGTCATCGAGGTCGGCGTGAACGTGCCGAACGCGTCGATCATGATCGTGCGCGATGCCGACCGGTTCGGCATCTCGCAGCTGCACCAGTTGCGGGGCCGAGTCGGTCGCGGCGAGCACGCCGGCCTCTGCCTCCTGATGACGACCGCGGCCGCGGGAACCGTGGCGCGCGAACGCATCGAAGCCGTGGCGGCGACTGCCGACGGGTTCGCGCTCGCGGAGATCGACCTCGAGCTGCGGCGCGAGGGCGACATTCTGGGTACGGCCCAATCCGGCGGCCGTTCGACGCTCAGGCTCCTGCGCGTCGCCGAGCACGGTCCGCTCATCGCGCACGCGAGGGAGGTGGCGCGTGAACTCCTCGACCGCGATCCCGAGCTCACGAGCGCGCCGGGTCTCGCCGAGATGGTCGCGAGAGATCACGAGGCGGGCCTGCTCGACAATCTCGCGAAGTCGTGATGCTCTCGGCCCTCCTGCGATGATCCGCCCACAGGGTGATCGACGCGGTACCCGGGTACTACACGGTGCGGCACTCGCGGCCGATGTGCGGAGCGGCCCCCGAACTTACCGTTGAAGCATCGCCGGAAACACAGCGGCGGCAGAAACGGAGACAACATGATCGAGGCGCGCGGGCTCACCAAGCAGTACGGCAGTAAAACGGCGGTCGACGACGTCAGCTTCAGCATCAAGCCCGGTCAGGTCACCGGGTTCCTGGGGCCGAACGGCGCGGGCAAGTCGACGAGCATGCGATTGATGCTCGGTCTGGATCGCCCGACCTCCGGCACCGTCACCGTCAACGGCGCGCGGTACGCCGATACGGCGGCCCCGCTGGGAGAGGTGGGAGCCCTGCTCGACGCGAAGGGCGTGCATCCGGGCCGCAGCGCCCGCAGTCACTTGAGGGCGCTCGCGGCGACGCACGGCATTCCGGATCGCCGGGTGTCGGAGGTGCTCGAGCAGACCGGGCTGTCAGCGGTCGCGAACCGGCGCGTCGGCGGCTTCTCCCTCGGCATGGGGCAGCGACTCGGCATCGCGGCGGCGCTGCTCGGGGACCCGCGGATCCTGATCCTCGATGAGCCCGTCAACGGTCTCGACCCCGATGGCGTGCTCTGGGTGCGGCAGCTGCTGCGCCATCTCGCCTCCGAGGGGCGCACGGTGCTGCTCTCGAGCCACCTCATGAGCGAGATGGCGCAGACCGCTGACCACGTGATCGTGCTCGGGAGAGGGCGCGTCGTCGCTGATGCGCCCATCGGCGAGTTCATCGGCGGCGCGCGCACTTCGAGCGTGGTCGTGCGCAGCCCGCAGGCGACGAAGCTCGCGTCGCTTCTGATGAGCGCCGAGCGAGACGGCGTCACGCTCGAGCCTCTCGGCGACGAGGGGTTCACGGCGCGTGGGCTTGCGGCCTCGGACATCGGCGCGGTCGCCGCGGCGTACGACATCGTGCTGCACGAGCTGAGCCCGCAGCAGGCGAGTCTCGAGGATGCGTACCTCGAGCTCACGCGCGGCGAGGTGGAGTACGCGACCTCATGATCGCGCGATTCCTCCCGCAGCGGCCATCCATCGACGTGAACTTCGACGTAGAAAAGAGACTCTCATGACTTCCACCATCGTGATCGACGCCGGCTCCGCGCCGGCGCAGCCCCCGACCCAGTCGCGCGCAGCAGGAGGTGTCGCCCGACGCGGAGTCACCTTCGGCGGCATCCTCCGCTCGGAGCGCATCAAGCTCACGTCGCTCAGGAGCATCAAGCTGACGCTGCTGATCACCGTGATCGTCGGCATCGGACTGAGCGCCGCCATCGGTCTGCTGTTCAGCAACGACATGCGCGCGGCGGCAGAGGGATCGGGTGGGCAGATCTTCGGCGGTGGCGACGAAGGGCTGCAGTACTACCTGCTCACCGTGTCGACGTTCGCGGCGCCCTTCCTCGCGCTCATCTTCGGCGTGCTCGGGGTGTTCGCGATCTCGAGCGAGTACTCGAGCGGCATGATCCTCTCCACGCTCGCCGCTGTGCCGAAGCGCACGCCGGTCTTCGCGGGGAAAGCGGTCGTACTCGGCATCGTCTCAGCGCTGACCGCGCTGGTGCTCGTCGCCGGCGGGCTCGTCGTCGCCGTGCTCTGCTATCCCGAGAGCGCTGCGCAGCTCGGCACGTCGATGGTGATCTCGGGGGCGCTCGGAACGGTGGCGTACCTGGTGCTCATCTCCTTCTTCGCGTTCGGCGTCTCGGTGCTCCTGCGCTCGACCGCAGGCGGAATCGCGGTCGTGGCCGGCGTGACGTTCGTGCTGCCGATCGCCTTCCAGATGCTGTCCATGACGGGCTGGGAGTGGGTGACGACCGTGAGCGAGTACCTTCCCGCGCAGCTGGGCACGATTCTCGCCCAGGGCACCATTGAAGTTGCGAGCGGGCCGAACTTCACGGTCGCGGCTCTCGCGATGGTCGTCTGGGCGGCGGTCGTCATGCTGCCGGCGGCAGTCGTCTTCAAGCGCCGGGACGCGCGCTGACGCCAGGTTTCGAGGGGAGGCGTACCGATACAGTGAACGGTATGACGCCGGATGCCGAGGTGCGCCTCCCTCGCCCGCCCGGAGTGATCCGGCGGGCGTTCGCCGCGCACCCCCGCGCCGTCGACATCACGATCGTCGTCTGGTACTTCATCGGGAGCGCCCTGGGCTTCACCCTGGACATCGCGACGTCGACGACCTGGGACGAAGCCACGGGCGCGAGCTCGTGGACGGGGGTGCCGGAACACCTCACCTGGCCGTGGGTGCTCATCGCGATCGCGCGCATGCTCATCATCGCGGCTGCGCTGCTGTTCCGCCGTCGCTTTCCACTCACCGGCCTCATCACCATCGTGGTGGTCACATTCGGCGAGCAGGGTATCCAGGCGCTCGCCAATGGTGTGGCACTCATGTTCCTGCTCTACGCCGTGCCGGTGTTCCGCAGCGTCGCGGCGGGCTGGGTGGCGTACGGGATCGCGGTGGCCGCAGGGCTGCTGCAGTCCGCGCTGTCGTTCTGGCGCGGCACGACGGACTTCGAGTCGACGAGCCCGGCGAATCTGCTCGCCGCCGAATCGAGCGCAGTGCAGAGCATCGGTGAACTGATCACGATCTCGATCATCAGCGCGATGTGGCTGCTCGCGATCCTGTTGCTGGGCATCAACCTCGGCAATCGCCGACGGTACATCGCGGCAGTGATCGACCGCGCGCATCAACTGGCGCGGGAGCGCGACCAGCTCGCGCAGCTCGCCGTAGCGGAGGAGCGGTCGCGCATTGCACGCGAGATGCACGACATCGTGGCGCACTCCGTCTCGGTGATGATCGCGCTGTCAGAAGGCGCGGCTCGCGCGTCGGAGCGGGCGCCCGAGGCCGCGGCCGACGCGATGCGCCGGAGTGCCGAGACGGGCCGCACCGCGCTCGCGGAGATGCGACGACTGCTCGGCGCGCTCCACTCGAGCGGCGACGAGGCGGATCTGCTGCCGCAGCCGGGCGTCGAGGATCTCCCGCAGCTCGTCGACGGCTTCTCGAAGGCCGGCCTCCTGGTGACGCTCGACGTCGCGGGAGAGGCGGCGGGCGATCGCGGGCAGGATCTCGCCGTCTACCGGGTGGTGCAGGAGGGCTTGACCAACGTGCTGCGCTACGCGGGAACCGGAGCGCGGGTCCGTGTGGAGCTCGAGCGGGAGACCGACCGCACGACGGTGTTGGTGCGCGATTACGGCCCGGCGCCCGGCGCCCCGCAACCGGTCGCCGGGCTCGGATCCGGCCGCGGCTTGACCGGGCTCGCCGAGCGCGCCCGCGTGTTCGGGGGCAAGATCGAGTCGGGCCCGGTTCCGCCCTCGGCCGGCGGCGGGTGGCGCTTGTGGGCGGTGCTTCCCGTGAGTGCGGCTGCGAGCGGCAGCGAAGCGTCAACCGAACCGAACCGCCACTTCATCGAGAGGAGCGCCGATGAGCGCCGATGAGATCCGCGTCATGCTGGTCGACGATCAGGAGCTGATCCGCACCGGGTTCAAGCTCGTACTGCTGGGCGAGCCCGGCATCGACGTGATCGCCGAAGCCGCAGATGGCGCAGCGGCGCTGCAGCGGCTCGACGACCTCGGGCCCGGAGGCTGCGATCTCGTGCTCATGGACGTGCGCATGCCGGGAATGAACGGCATCGACGCAACCGCCGAGATCGTGCGACGCTTCCCGGATGTCAGGGTCGTCGTGCTCACCACGTTCGACCTCGATGAGTACGCCACCGGGGCCATCCAGGCTGGTGCGAGCGGCTTTCTCCTGAAAGACGCGCGACCCACCGAGCTGATCGATGCGATCCGGAGAGTCGCCGCCGGTGACGCCGCGATGGCGCCCAGCGTGACTCGCCGGCTGCTCGAACAGCTGCGCACCGGCGTCGGAATGGAACTCGGTGCGACGCAGGCGGAAGCCGCTCCCGAGACCGATGCAGCGCTGGAGGCCCTCACCGAGCGAGAGCGCGACGTGCTGCGGCTCATCGCCGAGGGCAAGAACAATGCGGAGATCAGCGCCGAGCTGTATCTCTCGGAGTCGACCGTGAAGACGCATGTCGGGCGCGTGCTCGCCAAGCTCGAGCTGCGCGACCGCGTGCACGCGGTGATCTTCGCCAAGCAGCACGGCCTCTGAACCGCCGCACACCCCAGGGAGTCAGTTGTGAGTACGTCCGCCTACCGCCTCTTCGACGTCGTCGTCACGGAGGTGAGCCGACCGTCGCCGGGTTTCGTGAGAGTCGTGCTGACGGGTCCCGAGCTCGACCGATTCGGCTTCGTCGGTATCGACCAGCGTGTGAAACTGCTGCTCCCGAATAGCCGGGGGCGCATTCCCGAGCTCGATGACGGTGACGGCTGGTACCAGTCCTGGTGCGCGCTCGATGACGACGAGCGCCCACCCATGCGCACGTACACCCCGCGGGCCTTCACCCGGGAGGTCGACGGACCGCGGCTCACGGTGGACTTCGCCCGGCACGCCGCCAACCCCGGCCCCGCCTCGGCGTGGGCCGAACGTGCCGCGGTCGGCGACGCGATCGCGATCCTCGGACCGGATGCGGGGCACGGCGGGCCGAACACCGCCGTCGGGTGGATTCCGCCGCGCGATGCGCGCCGCTTCCTCATCGTCGGCGACGACACGGCGCTCCCGGCGATCGCGGGCATCCTCGCCGCGCTCGATCGGGGCGCGTGCGCGCACGTGATCCTCGAAGTGGGCGACGCCGCCGATGCCGCTCTCCTCGACGCAAGCGAACTGCAGGCCGAGGGGCGCCTCGAGGTGACGGTGCTCGAGCGAGACGAGTCGGATCGCGGTGCTGCGCTCGTGGCAGCCGTGCGTGCGCTCGACCACGTCTTCCCGGGGGCGCCGACGCGAGCCGTTGAACCGGCGCGGGCGTCTCGCGGATCCTCGCCCGCCGACCTGCGGGAGATCGACGTGGACCGCGACATCCTGTGGGAGGTTCCGGGGATGGACGCGGCGACGGGGGCACCGCTTCCGGAAGACGCGAGGCGCTCGGAGGGCTATGCGTGGCTCGCGGGTGAGGCCGGTGCGATCAAGCTCATCCGTCGTGAGCTCGTCGGTGAACGCGGCATCGATCGACAAGCCGTCGCCTTCATGGGGTACTGGCGCCGCGGTCGTGCCGAGAACTGACCATGCCCGGCTGCACGGTTTCGGTGCATTCTCAAGAAATCATCCGGCGCCGAACTCTAGGCTGAAGGCATGACGAAAATCGCTGTGGTTCCCGGCTCCTTCGACCCGGTGACGATGGGGCACCTCGATGTCATTCTCAGGGCCGCCGGCATCTTCGACGAAGTCCATGTACTGGTGGTGCACAACCCGAACAAGCACGCGATGCTGCCGATCTCCGAACGCATGACGCTGATCCAGAAATCGCTCGAGGAAGCGGGTGCGCCGGAGAACATCACGGTCGCCTCCTGGTCGGTCGGGCTGCTCGTCGACTACTGCACCGAGGTCGGCGCCTCGGTGCTCGTGAAGGGCATCCGCTCGCAGATCGACGTGTCGTACGAGACTCCGATGGCGATCATGAACCGGAGCCTCGCCGAGGTCGAGACGGTCTTCATGCTTCCGGATCCCGCCCACGCTCATGTCTCCAGCACGCTCGTGCGGCAGGTCTCGGAGATGGGCGGCGACGTCAGCCCGTATGTGCCGGCGTCCGTCGCGCGGTTCCTCGATCGACGTCGCCCGGCGTGACGCGCGTGCGACCGGGTTCGCCCGCCGCGAAGACCGGAGCACGCCATCACCGCCGCGGTAGAATGGATCGGTGAGCAACAGTCGAGTCTTCGAGGAGAACGTCCGCGACATCATCAATCGTCCGGGGGAGATGCGCGAGCGGTCGCGCACCCTGGCGGTGCCGGAGAAACTCGGCGAGGGCCTCGCGGCGATTCCGGAGGGCGCCGAACTCGACCTCGACGTGCGTCTCGAATCCGTGCACGAGGGCATCCTCGTGTCTGCAGAGGTCGCCTCGACGATGCACGCCCAGTGCGGCCGGTGTCTGAAAGAATTCACCACGCCGTTCGAAGTCGAGTTCCAGGAACTTTTCGCGTATACTCCTACGGAGGCCGACGAGTATGAGGTTCACGGTGATCACGTGGATCTTGAACCTCCGCTCCGAGACGCGGTAGTGCTTGCACTGCCGTTCCAGCCTGTGTGTCGTCCGGACTGCCCGGGTCTCGATCCCGAGTCCGGTGAGCTTCGCGACACCGAGGCTGCAGTGGTGAACAGTGCGGATATCGATCCGCGGTGGGCGGCACTGGCGGGTTTTGCTCCTGAAGGTGCACGGACCAATGCAGTCGAGGCTGAAGTAGACCACGGCTCGGGTGAGACTCCCGAGTCCGCAAGCAAGTAGGAAAGAGAGCATCATGGCTGTTCCCAAGCGGAAGATGTCGCGATCGAACACCCGTCACCGTCGTTCGGCATGGAAGGCTTCGGCACCCACCCTGGTGAAGACCGAGGAGAACGGTCGTACCGTCTACAGCCTCCCGCACCGCGCTCGTGTCGTCGAGGATTCGCAGGGCAACGCCCTCTTCCTCGAGTACAAGGGCCGCAAGGTCGCCGACGCCTGAGTTGACCCAGAGCGTTGCAGAGCCGTCGGGCTCCCCGGTTGGGGACCCCGGCGGCTTTCTCCATGCCTTCGGCGTGCAAGCCGATGCCGAACTGGTGCAGCTCGCGCTGACGCACCGGTCGTGGGCGTACGAACACGGGGGAGCTCCCCACAACGAGCGCCTCGAATTCCTCGGGGATTCCGTGCTCGGCCAGGCGGTCACGGTCGAGCTGTACACGACGTTCCCCGAACTCAGCGAGGGCGAGCTCGCGAAACGCCGTGCGGCACTCGTCTCCACTGTCGCGCTCGCCTCCGTCGCGCGCCGGCACGGCCTCGGCGCCATGCTGCGCCTCGGCAAGGGCGAGGAGCTCACGGGCGGGCGGGACAAGGACTCGCTGCTCGCCGACGCCGTCGAGGCGATCATCGGCGCGGTGTACCTGTCGACCGACCCGGCGACCACGACAGCCTTCGTGCTCGAACTCGTGGCGCCGCTGCTCGACGACGCAGACCGCTTGCTTGAGGCGCTCGAGTCGCTCGACCCGAAGACCTCGCTGCAGCAGGAGGCTTCTCGTCGCGGTCTGCCGCACCCGCCCTACGAGACGACCGGCACGGGCCCCGACCACGACCGCCGGTACACGTCTCGCGTGATCCTGGACGGGGTCACCGGGAACGGCGAGGGCACGAGCAAGAAGGCGGCCGAGCTGGCCGCCGCTCGCGACGCCGTCACGCGCCTGCGAGTGCCGGCCAAGCGTCGACGTGCCTGAGCTCCCCGAGGTCGAAGTCGTTCGCGCCGGACTGGCTCCGGCAGTCACGGGGGCGCGCGTCGCGGCGGTCGAGGTGCGAGACCCTCGCGCGCTCAAGCGTCATCTGCCGACGAGCGGGGACGATGGGCTTGGCGGCCACGGCGTGACGTTGAGCGCTGCGGCAGGTGCGGCGCGCAGCGCCGACTTCGAACGACGGGTCACCGGCGTTCGACTCGGGGCACCCGAGCGTCGCGGGAAGTTCATGTGGATTCCGACGTCTGGGATCACTGCTGACGGCGCGCCGCTGGCGCTGCTCGCGCATCTCGGCATGAGCGGGCAGCTCCTGCTGCGCGCGCACGGTGCAGCCGATGATCGGCACGTGCGGATCCGCATGTGGATCGAACACCCGCAGCACGGCGAACTCCGCGTCGACTTCGCGGATCAGCGGCTGTTCGGCTCGCTGGCCCTCGACGCACTGAAGCCGATCGGGGATGGCCCGGGCCTCGTTCCGGCGCAGGCGGCGCACATCGCCCGCGATCCACTCGACCCGGCATTCGATGACACGGGCTTCGTCGCCGCGCTGCGCAATCGCGTGACCGGGGTGAAGAAGCTGCTCCTCGATCAGACCCTGATCAGCGGCGTCGGCAACATCTACGCGGACGAGGCGCTCTGGCGGGCGAGGGTGCACCCCGAGACTCCTGGAGTGGCCGTCGGCCCGCGCAAAGCCGTCGAACTGCTCGCGGTGCTGCGCGCGGTCTTCGCGCAGGCGCTCAGCGAGGGCGGCACCAGTTTCGACGCGCAGTACGTGAACGTGAACGGGCAGGCCGGGTACTTCGCGCACTCGTTGAACGCATATGGACGAACCGGGGAGCCGTGCGCCCGGTGCGGCACACTGATCCGTCGGCTGCCGTTCGGTGGACGTTCGTCGCACTTCTGCCCGCGCTGCCAGCGACGACGCTGAGCTCGCTACTGGTGCTTCTGGTGTCTGGAAGACCGGCGGGTCTCCTGGGCTGCGAGCCCTCGTGCTGCTCTAGGCTGACGACATGGTGAGGCGAGCGTGCATGCCGCGTAGTGAGGATGGTTCGCCCGGCGGCGGAGCAACCTCTCGCTTCGGTCTCGCTTGCAGACGCGGCGTGAAGGTCTTCGGGGCGTTCTTCGCCGCGGCGGTCGTTTTCTTCGTTCTCACATTCGCGCCGTTCAAAACCGCGAACGGACTCGAAGATCTGCCTCTGCCCGAGTGGGTCATGCTTTCGCCGACCCTCGTGCTGCTCGGTGCGGGGGTGATGGCGGCCCTGATCGTGATGGTGGTCGATCTTATACGCGATCGATCTGCGCACCGACAGTGAAGTTCCGACCGCGGGCCACGGGCCGCATTTACTTAGGGCCCTAAGTATTCTGCTACCCTGAAAGCGTGCGTGAACGAAAGCGGCGACTCTGGCATGCGACCCCGTGGGATGGGCAGCCCGGGTTCTGGGCGGCGTGGCGACGCTTCTTCTACCAGTTCGAAGGCACGGCGCAGCTCGGTGATCCGAACGAGCCCGCATACGTCCCTCCGGCCGACCCGAAATGCCCGATCTGCGGGCAGCTCGTCAGAGACCATCGGATCGACCGGGGCGGGCCGGGCAAGCCGACCTACATGAAGTGCCCGCATGAGGAGCATTCGCGCGTCAGCGAATGAGATCCAGAAGGTCGCGTACGCGCTCGAGTTCTGCGGCATCCACGTCGTTGAGATCCTCCGCGCCCTCCGCCGCGGACGACGCAGCTGCGAGCACGATCTCGGCCTCGGCCGCTCGCTCGCTCGCGATCAACAACTCGCCCAGGGCGACCGTCGCGCGCAATCGAAGTGAGAGATCAGGCGTTGTGTCGAGCAGGCGGATCAGCTCGCTGGTCGCTACGGCGGCCTCGCCCTGATCCGCCGATGAGAGGGCGCGCTGCAGCAGGAGCTCGGGGTTGTCCGCGCCGTCGTGCGCTCCGCGCTGAACGTCGAGCTCGAGCGAGATGAACGCCGCGATCAGCGCGCGATACGCGGCTTCGACGACGTCGGGCGATGCTCCCTGCTCCGCTGCGAACGCGCGAACCTTCTCGATGACCTGCGCGACGCGGGCGGGCGCTCGCACAGCCGCCGCATCGGCCTTCAGCGATCCCGCGCGAATCACACACTCCTGCCGCTCTGCGATCAGCGCGACGATACGTCGGTCGATCGAATCGATACGGCTGCGAACCTCGGCGAGGGCATCGGGCGCGGTCATGCGTCCAGGGTACTGCGCTGCGCCCCGTGCGTCGCGAGAGCGGCCGAGCCGAGTCCGTGCAGCCGTGCAGCCTTACACTGGTCAGCATGAACTTCATGCGTCTGAGCTGGGGAATGGGCGCTGCGGTCTGGTTCGCGGTCATCGTGCTGGTGTGCATCGCACTCGGCCCCGCTGCCGTAATCGTCGCCCTCGTCTTCGGGCTCGGACCGGATCTCACGCTCGTCGGCGCATTCGCGGAGCGCGGTCGCCTGAAGCCCTCGAGAGTGCGCCTCTACAACACCGCGCATACGATGACGCTGCCGATCGCGCTGCTCGTGATCGGCCTCGTCACCTTCTTCATCACGGGCGGCGTCGACGGCGGGTTCGTCTACATCGCCCTCGCCGGGGCCGCATGGTTCGTGCACATCGCAGCGGATCGCGCCTTCGGGTTCGGCTTCCGCGATGCCGACGGCACGATCATCCCCGTCGGCTACGTCGTCTAGCGCGCCCGAGGCGAATCTTCGGGCACGGGGAGTGCCACGCTCGCCGCGCTTCCACCGTGCCATACAGTAGGCAGCAGTATTCGCGCGGGTGAACGGGAGGGAGACGGCGTGCATCTGAAAAGCCTCACCCTCAAAGGCTTCAAATCGTTCGCGCAGCCGACCACCTTCCAGTTCGAGCCGGGCGTCACCGCCATCGTCGGGCCGAACGGCTCGGGCAAGTCGAACGTAGTCGATGCGCTCGCGTGGGTCATGGGGGAGCAGGGGGCCAAGACGCTCCGCGGCGGCAAGATGGAGGACGTGATCTTCGCCGGCACGTCGACGCGCGGCCCGCTGGGTCGAGCCGAGGTTCGGCTCACCATCGACAACGCCGACGGGGCGCTGCCGATCGAGTACACCGAGGTGACGATCAGCCGGACGCTGTTCCGCAACGGATCGAGCGAGTACGCGATCAACGGCGAGTCGTGCCGCCTGCTCGACGTGCAGGAGCTGCTGAGCGACTCGGGGCTCGGCCGCGAGATGCACGTGATCGTCGGACAGGGCCAACTCGATGCGGTGCTGCGCGCAACCGCGGAGGATCGCCGGGGGTTCATCGAGGAGGCCGCCGGAATCCTCAAGCACCGCCGCCGCAAAGAGCGCACGCTCCGCAAGCTCGAAGCGATGGAGACCAACCTCACGCGTCTCAGTGATCTCGCGGGAGAGATTCGGCGGCAGTTGAAACCGCTGGGCAGGCAGGCCGAGGTGGCCCGCGCCGCCCAGGGCATAGCGGCGGAAGTGCGCGACGCGAAGGCGCGTCTGCTCGCCGACGACGTGCACCGCCTGCGCACCGAGCTCGAAGCGCTCGCGCGCGACGAGTCGGAGCAGCACTCCGAACGCATCGTGCTGCAGGAGCAGGTCGAGCAGAAGCAGCTGCGCATGCAGCGGTTGGAGCAGAGCCAGCAGAGCGACGAGCTCGACGCCGCTCGGCGGGTCACGATCGGTCTCGAGTCGGTGCAGTCGAAGCTGCGCGGGCTCTACGCCCAAACCCAGCAGCGGCTCACCTTCCTGGCCACGCAGGCCGAAGCGCCCGAGCAGATGCATCGGGTGACGCGGTCTTCGGTCGACGATGCGGCGGAGGAGGCGGCACGGCTCGAGGCGCTCATTCCCGAGGCTGAGCTCGCCTGGAAACGCGCCGGTGATGCGACGCGCGCAGCGCAGCAGGGACTCGACGCCATCGACGAGCACATCGCTGCGCAGAGCGAGCTCGTCTCGAAGCACGATCTGCAGCTGTCGCAGCTTCGGGGGCGAGCAGAGGCCGCCGAGCAGAAGCGGGTCACCGTCGCGCAGGAGGTGGCTCGACGCGAGCAGGCGGTCGCCCAGGCCGAATCGCGCGCCGCAACCGCTCGTCACGAGCTCGCGGCGTTCGAAGAGCGTGAGGATCTCGAAGGCGATGCCGGGGGAGAAGCAGCGGGCGAGGATCAGGATCAGGCGTATCGCGTAGCCCAGGAGCGGCACGCGGCCGCTGAGCAGCGCCGCGACGAGGTGCGGGATCGGCTGCATCAGCTCGCGCAGGAACTCGCGGGACTCGAAGCTCGGGTGAGCGCGCTGACCCGATCACTCGATCAGCGCGATGCTTCGGCCGCCCTGCTCGTCGAGTCGCCGGAGGGCATTCGCGGCCGGGTCGCCGATCACGTGCGGGTGGCCGAGGGCTTCGAAGCCGGGGTGGCCGCGGCGCTCGGAACGTTCGCGGATGCGCTGCTGGCTGAGCATTCCGGCGCCGCGGGGGCTGCCGTCGAGCGTGCGCGCGTGCAGGATCTCGGCAGACTCCGAGCGGTGATCGCCGACGCGGCGGAGCAGCGACTATCGGAGGAATCGGCCGCTCGGGCGAATGATCCAGTGCTCGAGATTCCGGGACTCTCCCGGGCGAATGACGTGCTGCTCGACGCGCCCTCCGGTGTGCGGGCGCTGCTCGAGCGGAGTTTCATCGCTGCGGACCTGGAGGCTGCGATGGCCGCGGTCGTCGTGCTGCGGAAGACCTGGACGAGTGAGAGCTTCACCGTCGTCACAAGCGCCGGGGACGTCGCAACCGCGAATACGCTGAGCGGGGGATCGAGCCTCGCGCCGTCGCGCATCGAGCTGACCGCAGAGCTCGAGCAGGCCACGCAGCGTCGGTCCGAGGTCGCTGCGTCCGTCGCCGAGCACGAAGCGGAACTCGCGGATCTTCGCGCGGCATCGGCCGCTGCGAAAACCGATGCTGAGCACGCGGTCGCCGAGCTCAGAGCTGCCGACGCACGTCTCGCGGCGGTCTCGCAGGAGCGCAACCGGTTGTCGACGCGCGCCGAAGCTGCCGGCGCCGAGGCCGAACGCGCGAAGCAGTCGCTCTCGGCGGTCGCAGAGTCTGCGGAGGGTGCCGCAGCCGAGGCCGAGCGCGCCAACCAGGCACTCGAAGAGGCGGCGTCCCGACCGCGACCGATCCTGGACGCGGGCCAACGGGACGGACTCGCGCGCGAAGTCGAGCTCGCTCGTGCCGCTGAGTTGGAGGCGCGCCTCGCCCTCGAGACCGCTCGTGAACGGGCACGGGCCGCCGCAGCGCATCGGGAGACGCTCGGCGAACAACTCGAAGCCGAGCGCCGCGCTGCCGAAGAAGCGGCACGACGCGCGGTGCTGCGCGCGCGCCAGGTGGCGCAGGCAGAGCGCGTGGCCGGAATGCTCCCCGCGATCCTCGACGCCTCCGATCGCTCGCTCGCCGAAGCTCGCCTCGCGCAGCAGCACGCCGAAGCCGAACGCGCGAAGCACAGTCAGGAGCTGACGCTGCTGCGTTCAGAGGAATCGGTACTGCGCCAGAAGCTGCAGTCGCTCGCGGAGCGGGTGCACGGCGCCGAGCTCAAGAGCTACGAGCGCAAGCTGCAGCTCTCGGCCCTGCTCGAGCGCTCCGGCAATGAACTCGGGCTCGTCGAGGACGTGCTGGTCGCCGAGTACGGGCCGGAGGTGCCGATTCCGGAGTCGGCCGGCGAGGAGGCGCCCGCTGAGCCGGGGCTCGAAGCCGGTGCTGCGAACGCGCCCGAGCCCCGTGAATATGCGAACGACCTCGAAGCCCAGTTGGCCGCAGAGCTCGGCCTGGATGATTCGGCGCATCGCGGCGCGGACAACACGTCCACCTCTGGAGCACCTGACGACTCCGACGATGCGAAGCGCTCCGCGGTGCGAACGCGTCCGTTCGTGCGAGCCGAGCAGGAACGTCGGCTCGCTGCAGCCGAACAGCGTCTCGCAGAACTGGGGCGCATCAATCCGCTGGCGCTCGAGGAGTTCGCCGCGCTCGAGCAACGGCACAGCTTTCTCACCGAGCAGCTGCAGGACCTGACGAAAACCCGCACCGACCTCCTGTCGATCATCGAGGAGCTCGACCAGAAGATGCAGGGCATCTTCGCCGCGGCGTTCGAAGACACCCGAGCCGCGTTCGCCGAGGTGTTCCCGATCCTCTTCCCGGGCGGCTCGGGCGAGATCGCCTTGAGCGATCCCGAGGACCTGCTGAACACCGGCATCGACATCGCGGTGCGCCCCGCCGGGAAGAAGGTGGAGCGCATGTCGCTCCTCTCCGGCGGCGAGCGCTCACTCGCGGCGGTCGCGTGGCTGATGGCGATCTTCCAAGCCCGCCCGAGCCCGTTCTACATCGTCGACGAGGTGGAGGCCGCCCTCGACGACGCCAATCTGGGTCGGCTCCTGCAGGTGTTCGAACGTCTGCGCGAGAACTCGCAACTCATCATCATCACGCACCAGAAGCGCACGATGGAGATCGCCGACGCACTCTACGGCGTGTCGATGCGGCAGGACGGCATCTCCGCGGTCGTCGGGCAGCGCGTCGGGAAAGAAGTCGCCTGACGGTCACGACTTGATGACGCCTCGTCGGGGTCGTTCTCGCGCAGCTCATCGCAGACTATGCTCGGTACAACGCCCCAGCGTCGGGGCGTCATTTCTGCTCCAGAAAGGTGTACCAATGAAGGTTCACTCCAAGACATCAGTGGGCGTGCTCGCGCTGGTCGCCAGCGCAGCGCTCGTGCTCTCGGGCTGCTCGTCGAGCGGCGAGACCGAGCCGACGGAGACCGGGGGCGACGGCGGGGGCGGGAGCAGCGAAGCGCTGCAGATCGCCACCCTGCTGCCGCAGACCGGGTCGCTCGGCTTTCTCATGCCGCCGGTGCAAGCGGGCATCGCGCAGGCGCTGGCGGACATCAACGGCGCCGGCGGGGTGCTCGGTCAGGACGTCGAGATCGTCGCGGAAGCGAACGAGGGGGACGCGAGCGATCTCACGGTGGTCGAGTCGGGCGCCGATGATGTGATTGCGAGCGGTGCCTCGTTCGTGCTCGGTGCGATGGGCTCGGGCCGCAGCCAGCACGTTGTCGACCGGATCGCAGAGGCCGGCATTCTGATGGGTTCTCCGTCGAACACGTCGGCCGACCTCAGCGGCATCAGCCCGAACTACTTCCGCACCGCTCCGCCGGACACGGTGCAGGGCGATGCGCTCGGCAACCAGATCGTCTCGGACGGCGTCACGAGCGTCGCGTTCCTCACGTTCAACGACCCCTACGGTCTCGGCCTGCGAGACGTGATCCAGGAGACGGTCGAAGCAGCGGGCGCCGAGGTCGTGTACGGCGGCAAGGGAGACGGCAACGAGTTCCCGGTCGAGCAGACGTCCTTCGCCTCCGAGATCACGGCCGCGAAGGACTCTGGCGCCGAGGCGATCGTCGTCGTGACGTATGACCAGTTCAAGCAGATCGTGCCGGAGGCCGTGAACCAGGGGCTCGACCTCTCCACGTTCTACCTCGTCGACGGCAACGCCAACGGCTACGAGAGCGACTTCGAGGCCGGAACGCTCGAGGGCGCGCAGGCATCGATCCCCGGTGCGCAGGCGAATGAGGACTTCCAGACGCAGCTCAAGGAGATCTACGCCTCCGAGTACGACGGCGAGCTGGAGAGCTTCACCTACGCCCCCGAGGCCTACGATCTCGTCACGCTGGTCGCGCTCGCCGCCGAGAAGGCCGGAGCCACCGATTCCGCCGCGATCCAGGAGAACCTGCCCGCCGTGTCCGGCAGCGACGGCGGCGAGGAGTGCTCGACCTTCGAGGACTGCGCGAAGCTCATCGAGGACGGCTCCGACATCCAGTACGTCGGCAAGGCGGGCACCGGCCCGCTGAACGACAACAATGACCCGTCGTCGGCGTTCATCGGCATTTACCAGTACGACGACGCCAACAACCCCGTCTTCCAGAAGGCCGTGGAGGGACAGACGGAGTAGTCAGCCGCAGACCTCACTGCACAGAGACGAGCCCCCGGCGCCGATTGCAGTCGGAGCCGGGGGCTCGTCGCGTCACCGGCTACTCGCCGCGGGCCGACTTCTGCTCCACGTCGGCGGCGAGCGTCCCGAGATAGAGCTCGATCACCTTCGGGTCGTTCGCGAGTTCGCGGCCCGGCCCCTCGTACGAGTTGCGTCCCTGATCGAGCACGTATGCGCGGTCGCAGATCTGCAGACACCGGCGCGCGTTCTGCTCCACCATGATGATGGTGACGCCCGTCTTGTTGATCTGCCGCGTGCGGATGAACGTCTCGTCCTGCCGCACGGGTGAGAGGCCTGCGCTCGGCTCATCGAGCAGCAGCACCTTGGGGTTCATCATCAGAGCTCGGGCCATCGCCACCGACTGGCGTTCACCGCCCGAGAGGGATCCGGCGCGCTGCTTGCGGCGATCCGCCAGCATCGGGAAGAGCTCCCACATCTCCTCGGCGCGCGCGGCGAACGCCTTCGGCTTGAGGAACAGGCCCATCTGCAGGTTCTCCTCGATGCTCAGCGAGGGGAACACGTTGTTCGTCTGCGGTACGAAGCCGATGCCCTTGCGCACGAGGTGGTTCGTCGACGTCGTCGTGATGTCCTCGCCCTCGAGGGTGACGGTGCCCTCGCGGATGTTGACGAGGCCGAACAGGGCTTTGAGCAGCGTCGACTTGCCGGCGCCGTTCGGGCCGATGATGCCGATGAGCTCGCCCGCGTACGCCTCGAGCGTGCACCCGTTCAGGATGTTGACGCCGGGCAGGTACCCGGCGGTGAGGGTGTCGGCCTTGATCACGAGCGGCGGCTGGGCGTTCATCGGGTCTCCTCCTCGACCTCGGTGGCGATTGCGCGGATCACGCCGGTGGTGAGCACGTCGTCGTCGCCGAGATCGCGGTCGTGGTGGGCGCCCAGATACGCGTCGACGACCGCCTCGCTCGCCATCACCTGTTCGGGCTCGCCCTCGGCGATGATCGTGCCCTGCGCCATCACCACGACCCAGTCGGAGATGTGCCGCACCATGTGCATGTCGTGCTCGACGAAGAGCACAGTCGTGCCCTCGTCGCGCAGGGCCTGGATGTGATCGAGGAGGCTCTGCGTGAGCGCCGGGTTGACGCCCGCCATCGGCTCGTCGAGCATGATCATCGCGGGGTTCGACATCAGCGCGCGTGCCATCTCGAGCAGCTTCTTCTGCCCGCCGCTCAGGTCTCCGGCCATGTCATCGCGTTTCGCGTCGAGCTTGAAGCGCGCGAGCAGCTCGTCGGCCCGAGCGATGTTCTCGCGCTCCCGCCTCGCCCACAGCGGCCCGATGAGCCCGACGAACAGGTTCTCTCCCGGTTGGTTGTTGGCGCCGATCAGCATGTTCTCGAGCACGGTCATGCGGGAGAGCGCCTTGGTGAGTTGGAACGTGCGCACCATGCCGGATCGCGCGACCTGGGATGCGCCGGTGCGATTCAGCGCCTTGCCGTCGAACGTCCACCGCGCGTCGCCGCCGCCGATGAGCCGTGCGCCGTTCGACGGTCGGTCGAAGCCGGTGATGAGATTGAAGAATGTCGTCTTGCCGGCGCCGTTCGGCCCGATCAACGCGGTGATCGCGCCTCGCTGGACCTCGAGGTGCTCGACGTTCACCGCCTGCAGGCCGCCGAACTGCCGTACGATGCGGTCGACCGACAGGATCGGGTCCGGCTTCGGCACGCCGGGGATCTGGTCGAGCGTGGAGAGCGTCGCTCGGAGCGCGGCGCGATCGCGGGGGTAGTTCTGCGCGTCAGACATTGAACGACAGCTCCTTCTTATTGCCGAGTATGCCTTGCGGTCTGAAGACCACCAGCAGGATGAGCGAGATGCCGATCAGGATCCACGCGAGTTGCTCCGTTTGCTGCGTGCTGAGCACGGATGCCGGCACGAACTCGCCGGCGACGCTCGTGAGCACGAGCCTGATGACGAAGAACAGGATGCTTCCGAGGAGCGGGCCGAAGATGGTCGCAGCTCCGCCGAGGAGCATGATCATCCAGAGGTTGAAGGTGGTGGGACGACCCATCGAATCGGGTTGCATCGCCGCGGGGAGCGCCATGACGATGCCGCCGAACGCGCCCATGACGCCTCCGAGGATCAGGGCCTGGAGCTTGTACGAGAACGAGCTCTTGCCGAGGCTTCGCACTGCGTCCTCGTCTTCGCGGATGCCCTTGAGTACGCGGCCCCACGGACTGCGCACCAGCGCCCACGTGATGAGGATGAAGACGGCGACGAGGCCCCACGCCACGATGCGCGTCCACCAGTCGTCGACGCCGGTGTTCGCGTAGGTCAACCCGAGGATCGTCGTCTTCCCCTCGGGGAGCGGGGAGAGCTCGGTGAAGACGTGCCGGTACTTCTGCCCGGGGATTCCCGTCGGGCCGCCGGTGACGTCCTGCAGCGCCGCGAGCTTCACGACCATGCGAATGATCTCCGCCGCACTGATGGTGACGATCGCGAGATAGTCGCCGCGCAGTTTCAGCGTGGGGATGCCGAGGATGAGCGCGAATCCCACCGCCGCGAGGATGGCGATCAGCATCGCCGTCCAGAATCCCGCTCCGAGCACCACGGACACGCCGAAGCCGTACGCGCCGACGAGCATGAAGCCGGCCTGCCCCATGTTCATGAGGCCGGTGAACCCGAAGTGCACGTTCAAGCCGATCGCGGCGAGCACGAACGCGGCGGTCGTAGGGGAGAGCGCGGTCTGCAGGATGCTCTGCAGGAGTCCAGTCCAGAATTCCATGATGTCCCTAGCCGATCCGCTCTTTGCGTCCGAAAATGCCCTGCGGCCGCACCAGCAGGATCACGATGAGAAGGAGCAGTGCGCTCGCATACTTGAGATCGCCGGGCAGCCAGATGTTGGTGAGCTCGACGATCATTCCGATGATCATCGATCCGACGAACGCGCCGAACGCGGTGCCGAGCCCGCCGAGTGTGACCGCGGCGAAGAACATGAGCAGCATCGTGCCGCCCGTGAACCAGTTGAGGCCGTTGAAGACGAGCCCGAAGAACACCCCGGCGAGACCGGCGAGTCCGCCGCCGACCACCCAGACGATGTTGATCACGCGATCCACGTCGATTCCCGAGGCCCGAGCGAGGGCGGGGTTGTCCGAGATCGCTCTGGTCGCCCGGCCGAACCTCGTGTACATCAGGCCGAGCCCCACCGCGATGATCGCGAGCAGCGAGACGCCCATGGCGATGTACGACTGCACCGTGAGTGTGACGCCCGCGATCGTGACGGTCGCGGCGGTGCTCGTGTCGATGCGCACGACGCCCGACCCGAAGAAGAACTGGAAGGTGTACTGCAGCGTGATCGACAGGCCGATCGAGACGATCATGAGCTGCATGAGACTCAATCGGCGCTTTCGCAGCGGTTTCCACAGCACCTTGTCCTGCACCCACCCGAAGCCGGCGCAGGCGATGACCGCGAACAGGCCGGCGAGCCAGAGGTTGCCGGTGAAGCCCATGAACGCGGCCGCCAGCAGGCCGCCCATCGTGACCATCTCGCCCTGGGCGAAGTTGCTGAGACCGGTCGTGCCGAAGACGAGGGAGAGACCGAGCGAGGCGAGCGCGATGAGCAGACCCATCCGGATGCCCGAGACGAACTGCTGCCAGAACCGCGGCCACGAGAATGCGTCTGCCGACGAGGACGACGATGCCGGCTTCGCCTCCGAGGTGTCGTCGCCCGTCTCGGGGGTGGTCGACGCAGCCTCAGGATCATCGGTGAGCGGGAACAGCGCGCTCGCCGTGCTGTGCAGTTCGACGTCGACCTCGCGCTCGCCGGCGGACTTGAAGAACTGCCCCTCGGGGAGCGTCTCCTCGTCGACGGTCACGGTGTAGGCGCCGGGCTCCGTCGCGCTGAACACCCAGCGCCCGGTCTCATCTGTCGCCGTGGTCGATTCTGCGCCGGCACCGCTGAGCGTCACATCGATACCGGGCGCGGGCTCCCCGCTGCTCAGCTTGATCACGCCCTGCACGCATGCGGTCGCGGGGCCGGGCTCGCAGGGGTCGGCGGCGTGCGCCGGGGCTGCGGCCAGCGCCGAACCGAGGATTGCGAGCAGGGAGACGATCACCAGCATCAGGATTCCCCTGATGGGCACTCGTCTGCGGTGCAGAGTCGGGTTCACCGGACCTCCATTGGTCGTTGAACGGTCGAGACGTCGGGTGCGCCCGGACAACAGTGTCGCCCAAATATATACCGACATCTCGCCCACTGGTGCGCTTTCCGTGGCCGAGATGCGAATTCGCTGCGCCGCGCGCGCACTGAGACGGCGCCGCGGGCGGCGGTAGTCTGGGGGCATGGCAGAGCGATCCTGGTCTTTCTCGAAAGCATTCCGCAATCTCTTCAGCGGGCCCGAGCTCATCACCGAGGAGACCTGGGACGACCTCGAGACCGCGTTGATCACGGCGGACTTCGGGCCCGACGTCACCGAGTCGATCCTCGATGCGCTGCGCGCCGATGTCGAACGGCATCGGGTGACCGAGGTGGCCGAGATGCGTCGCATGCTCCGCGACGCGATCGAAGAGCGACTCGCCGCGTACGATCCCACGCTCCGGCTCTCCGAGCGCCCCGCGGTCATCCTGGTGGTGGGGGTCAACGGCGTCGGCAAGACGACGACGATCGGCAAGTTCGCCAAGTACCTCACCGCGTTCGACAAGCGCGTGATCGTGGGCGCGGCCGACACGTTCCGTGCGGCCGCGGTCGAGCAGCTCGCGACGTGGGCGGATCGTGCGGGCGTTGACATCGTCAAGCCGCAGCAGGCGGGTCAGGATCCGGCATCCGTGGCGTTCCAGACGGTGCAGCGCGCCATCGACGCCGAGTACGAGATCGCCATCATCGACACCGCCGGCCGTCTGCAGACGAAGGGCGGCCTCATGGACGAGCTCGGAAAGGTGCGGCGCGTCATCGAGAAGCAGGCGCCGGTCGCCGAGGTGCTGCTCGTGCTCGATGCGACGACCGGCCAGAACGGCCTCGCGCAGGCGGAGGCGTTCATTCAGCACGCCGGGGTCACGGGCCTCGTGCTCACCAAACTCGACGGTTCCGCGAAGGGCGGATTCGTGCTCTCCGTGCAGGAGAAGACCGGTCTCCCCGTGAAACTCATCGGCCAGGGCGAGGGCATCGGCGATCTCACCGGCTTCACGCCGCACGTGTTCGCGCAGCAGCTGATCGGGTGAGCCTGCCGCGATCGGTGCGTACACCCTGATCGCCGTGCGCGTAATTCCTGGCGCTGCCGTCGGATGAGGAGTAGACCGGTGATGGAGGCGGGCCCCGCCCGGGCCCGCTCATCGAGAAAGGGTCATCATGCAGCGTCTCACCGTACTCGGCACCGGAGTGCTCGGTTCCCAGATCATCTTCCAGGCGGCGTACTTCGGCAAGGAGGTCGTCGCCTACGACATCAGCGAGGAGGCGCTCGACAAGCTGCCCGCGCGCTGGGAGTACTTGCAGCCGCTCTACACGCGTGATCTTCCCGACGCGACCCCGGAGAAGCTCGAAGCGGCGGTCGGCCGCATCCGGGCGACCACCGACCTGGGGGAAGCGCTCGCTCAGGCGGAGCTCGTCATCGAGGCCGTGCCCGAGAACCTCGAGATCAAGCGCGACACGTGGCGACGCGTAGGCGAACTCGCGCCGGCGACGACAATCTTCGCGACCAACTCGTCGACGCTGCTGCCGAGCGATATCGCACCGGCGTCGGGTCATCCCGAGCGATTCCTCGCGCTGCACTTCGCCAATGAGGTCTGGAAGAACAATACCGGAGAGGTGATGGGGCACGCCGGCACCGACCCGGCCGCATTCGAAGCCGTCGCGCAGTTCGCCGAGGAGATCGGGATGGTGCCGATCCGCGTGCTGAAGGAGCAGCCGGGATACGTGCTGAACTCCCTGCTCGTGCCGTTCCTCGACGCCGCGAGCGGGCTGCTCATGGAAGGCGTCGCGACGCCGGAGGATATCGACCGCACCTGGCGCATCGGCACGGGCGCGCCGCTCGGTCCGTTCCAGATCTTCGACGTCATCGGGATGATGACGCCCTACATGCTCAACAAGGACAGCGAGAAGCCCGTCTCGCGCGCGTTCGCCGAGTACCTGAAGCGCGAGTACATCGACAAGGGATATCTCGGTAAGGGGAGCGGCCGCGGCTTCTACACCTACGAGTGATGCCGGCATCGGTGCGGCGTTCGGCTTCGGTGAGCTCCTCGCGCAGGGGAGCGTCTCACCGAAGCCGAGTTCCCCACCGGGCGGGCTAGAATGAACCCGCTATGGCTACTTTCGGAAACCTCTCGGCGCGACTGACCGACACCCTCAAGAATCTTCGTTCGAAGGGCAAGCTCTCCGCGTCCGACGTCGACAGCACGGTACGCGAGATCCGCCGCGCTCTGCTCGAGGCCGACGTCGCGCTCGACGTCGTCAAGGAGTTCACGGCCAAGGTGCGTGAACGGGCGCTCGGCGACGAGGTGAACCAGGCGCTCAACCCCGCGCAGCAGGTCGTGCAGATCGTCAACGAGGAGCTCGTCGCGATCCTCGGCGGTGAGCAGCGGCGACTTCAGTTCGCGAAGAACCCGCCCACCGTCATCATGCTGGCGGGGCTCCAGGGCGCGGGTAAGACGACGCTCGCCGGCAAACTCGCGAAGTGGCTGCGCGACCAGGGGCACACCCCGCTGCTCGTCGCCTGCGACCTGCAGCGCCCGAACGCCGTGACGCAGCTCGGCGTGGTCGCCGAGCAGGCGGGGGCGGAGATCTTCGCGCCGGAGCCCGGCAATGGCGTCGGCGACCCCGTGCAGGTCGCGAAGCGCGGCGTTGCCGAGGCTCGCTCGAAGCACTACGACTTCGTCATCATCGACACGGCTGGCCGACTCGGCGTCGACGCGGAGCTGATGCGGCAGGCCTCCGACATTCGCAAGGCGACCGATCCCGATGAGGTGCTGTTCGTCATCGACGCGATGATCGGCCAGGACGCGGTCGCGACGGCGCAGGCCTTCCAGGAGGGCGTCGACTTCACCGGCGTCGTCCTCACCAAGCTCGACGGAGATGCGCGCGGCGGCGCGGCGCTCTCCATCCGCAGTGTCACGGGCCGACCCATTCTCTTCGCGTCCACGGGCGAAGGGCTGAAGGACTTCGAGCCGTTCCACCCCGACCGGATGGCGAGCCGGATTCTCGACCTCGGTGACATTCTCACTCTGATCGAGCAGGCGCAGTCCGCATTCGATGAGCAGGAAGCGCGGAAGGTCGCCGAGAAGATCGCCAAGGATGCGTTCACACTCGACGACTTCCTGGGGCAGATGCAGCAGCTGCGCAAGGCCGGCTCGCTGAAGAAGATGATGGGCATGCTGCCCGGCATGGGCAAGATGCAGTCGCAGCTCGACAACTTCGATGAGCGCGAGATCGTTCGCACCGAGGCCATCATCCAGTCGATGACGAAGGCCGAGCGCGAGAACCCGAAGCTGCTCAACGGCTCGCGGCGACTGCGCATCGCCAAGGGTTCGGGCATGACGGTGACGGACGTGAATCAGCTCGTGCAGCGCTTCGAGCAGGCGGCGAAGATGATGAAGACCGTCGCCCGCGGCGGCGTGCCGCAGATCCCGGGCATGGGCCCGGTGCCGGGCATGGGCGGCGGCAGTCGGAAGAAGCAGCAGCCCGCGAAGGGAAAGGGCAAGCGGCGCTCGGGCAACCCGGCCAAGCGTGCGCAGGAAGCGGCCGGCGTCGCCGCGAAGCCCGCGGGCGGAGCCCAGGGCGGCTCCGGCTTCGGCCTCGGCGCGCGCGGATCCACGCCGCCGAGCGAGGAGGACCTCGCGAAGCTCCAGCAGATGCTCGGAAAGGGCATGCGGTAGAAAGTCCTGATCGCAGCAAAAATTGCAATCTTGACCGGAGTGTGGCAGGATTGACGAGTTCGCGCAACTCGCGCGCCCACGCTTCCGCGACCCGGCCGTTCGGCACGAGGTGCGGCATCGTTCATCGATTCAAGGAGTCACCATGGCTGTCAAGATCCGTCTCAAGCGCCTCGGCAAGATCCGCGCGCCCTACTACCGCATCGTCGTCGCCGACTCGCGCACCAAGCGCGATGGCCGCGTCATCGAGGAGATCGGCAAGTACCACCCGACCGAGAACCCCTCGTTCATCGAGGTGGACTCCGACCGTGCGCAGTACTGGCTCAGCGTCGGCGCTCAGCCGACCGAGCAGGTCGCTGCCATCCTGAAGCTCTCGGGCGACTGGGGCAAGTTCACCGGGACGGGCGAGACCGAGTCGAAGATTCTCGCACCCGAGGCGAAGGTGCCCTTCGAGGCCGATGCCGCCAAGAAGCCCGTGCTGCGCCCCAAGGCTGAGAAGCCGGCTGCGGCGGCTGAGGAGGCTCCGGCCGAGGAGACCGCTGACGAGTCGACCGAGGCCTGACCCCTTTGGCTCAGCAGGCTCTCGCCGAGGCGCTCGCGCACCTCGTACGCGGCATCGTCGATCACCCTGATCGCGTGCGGGTGGATGCTCGTGAAGGGGGGCGCGGCGACGTGCTCGAGGTGCGTGTGCACCCGAGCGACCTCGGCCGCGTCATCGGGCGAGGTGGACGCACCGCCTCTTCGCTGCGCACGCTGGTCCAGTCGCTCGCCGACGGAGATCGTGTGCGCGTCGACGTCGTCGACACCGACGAGGCCGAGGAAGCGGAGACCGAAGCCTGATGGCAGACCTGAATGGGCGAGTGCACGCTCCCCGTCCCGCGAGCGGGGCGGGGAGTTTGCGCGTCGGGCGCCTGACGAAGCCGCACGGACTGAAGGGCGGACTCAAGGTCGAGCTCTTCACCGACAACCCGGAGCTCCGGTTCGTGCCCGGAGCCGTCTTCCACCTGCAGGTGCCCGAGGGCTCTCCCTGGTTCGGCCGCACCATCACGATGCGCGAACTCCGGTGGTTCAACGAGTCGCCCGTCGCCTTCTTCGCCGAGGTGCCGGATCGCACTGCCGCGGAGAGCATCGTTCGTGCGATTCTCTGGATCGACGAGCAGGCGGTCGCCGCGGGTGAAGAAGAGGACGCCTGGTACCATCATCAGCTGGTCGGGCTCGATGTGGTGCGGGACGCCGAGGGCGACGCTGAGCCGGTGAAGCTCGGCGTCGTGGCGGAGGTGCAGCATCTTCCGGCTCAGGACCTGCTGGTAGTCACGACTGACGACGGGCCGGTACTCGTGCCGTTCGTCACCGCGATCGTGCCGAGCGTCGACATCGCGGGCGGGCGTGTGTACGTCACGCCGCCGGTCGGTCTCTTCGACGCGTCCGAGGCGGAATCGGACGGCACCGATGGTTCGCAGTCGGGTCGCACCGACGGTTCGCAGCGCGGTGGCGCTGAGGAGTCGCCGGAATGAGGATCGACGTCGTCTCGATCTTTCCCGGGTATTTCGACGCGCTCGAACTCTCGCTGCTCGGCAAGGCGCGGAAGAGCGGCCTCATCGACCTGCGCGTGCACGACCTGAGAGATTCGGCGCACGACAGGCACCGCACCGTCGACGACACGCCGGCCGGCGGCGGCGCCGGGATGGTGATGAAACCGGAGCCCTGGGGCGAGGCGCTGGACGGCATCCTGGCGGAGGCGGAAGCCGACGCCGATCCTCTCATGATCTTCCCGTCGCCCGCCGGCGAGGTCTTCACTCAGCGCATGGCCCGCGAACTGGCTGCTGAGTCGCACGTGGTGTTCGGGTGCGGGCGGTACGAGGGAATCGATCAGCGCGTCTTCGACGAGTACGGCGGCCGTGGTCGTGTTCGCCTGGTCAGCATCGGCGATTACGTGCTGAACGGGGGCGAGGTCGCCGCCATCGCGATGATCGAGGCCATCGGCCGATTGGTTCCCGGCGTCGTGGGGAACCCCGAGAGTCTCGTCGAGGAATCGCACGAAGAGGACGGGCTTCTGGAGTACCCGAGCTACACGAAGCCGGCCGTATGGCGCGACCGCCCCGTACCCGAGGTGCTGCTGAGCGGCAACCATGCTGCGATCGACGCGTGGCGGCGAACCCAGCGCATCGAGCGAACCGGCCGGGTTCGACCGGAATTGCTCTCACGGGAGATTCTGGGGCGGCCCCCGGGGCGGCACGCAGCGGAATAAGCGGACGCAGGAGTTCGGCGCGCGTGCGCTCCGAGGTCGGACGCTGCCCCTAGGCTGGGATCATGCGTGATGTGCTTTCAGCCGTCGTCGGAAAGACGGTGCGCCAGGTCGCCCGACTGCGCGGCGGCGGTTCCGCTCTGCCCGGCCTCGTGATCGAGAAGCTCGACCCGGGGTTTCTCGCGCGAGTGCTGCAGAGGTTGCCGTACGGCGTCGTAGCGATCAGCGGAACGAACGGCAAGACGACGACGACCAAGATGGTCGTCGAGCTGCTCGAAGCACGCGGCCTGCGGGTGTTCACCAACCGCACCGGCTCGAACTTCTCCCGCGGCGTCGTCGCCGCGGCGATTCAGGAGAGCGATCTCCGGGGCCGCCTCGACGCCGATATCGCCGTGCTCGAACTCGACGAAGCGCACGCGATGTACTTCATCGACCGCGTGAAGCCGCGGTTCACCCTGCTGCTGAACGTGCTGCGGGATCAGCTCGACCGATTCGGCGAGATCGATACGACGGCGAAGCTGCTGCAGCGCATCGCCGATGCGACCACCGAGGGCCTGGTGGTCAACCGCGAGGATCGGCTGATCGCGGCGATCGGCGAGCTCACGCGCGCCCGTTCAGGAACCGCGGTCGATGTCCGTGAGTTCGGTTTGTCGGACGCCCTGCTCGCGACGTTCCCGAGTGACGACGACTTCCACCTCTCGGCGAAGCCCGAGGAGGTGCAGCGACAGCACCGACCCGCCGCGGACGTGATGCTGCTCGAGATCGGAGATCACGAAGCCGTGTTCGGCATCGATGACGAGGAGTATCGCACGTCGTTGAAGCTCGAGGGTCTGTACAACACGTTCAACGCGGCGTCGGCGCTCGCGCTCGTGCGGCAGGTTCTGGATGCGGGCCCGTTCGTCCCGAGCACGACGGAGGGCCGTGCCGCGGCGACGAACGCCGAACTCATCGCAGCGCTCTCCGAGGTTCGCCCGGCCTTCGGGCGAGGCGAGCAGCTGGTGCTCGACGGCGAGCCGCTCGAACTCGTGCTCGTGAAGAACCCGGCCGGCTTCCGGCTCGGCCTCGCCTCGTTCGAGGCGGAGGGCGTCGCTGCGATGATCGCGATCAACGACCAGTACGCGGACGGCCGCGACATGTCCTGGCTCTGGGACGTCGACTTCACGTCGCTCGCGGAAGCGGGCGTCGACACGGTCGCCGGTACCCGTGCCTGGGACATGGCGTTGCGGCTCGAGCACGATGATGTCGCCGTCGGTCGCGTCGAGGAGGATCTGCGCGCCGCGCTCTCAGCCTTCCGAAGCCGCACACCCGGCCGCCCCCGCCGCATCTACTGCACGTACACGGCGATGCTCGAGCTGCGGCGAGCTCTCGCCGACCTGACCGATGTGGAGGATGTCTGGTGAACGACATCGAGCGCGAACTCGTCATCGTCTCGCTCTACCCGCGAGACATGAACATCTATGGAGACCGCGGCAATGTGCTCTCGCTGGCGCGGCGCACAGCCGCTCACGGCTTCTCGCCGCGTGTCGTCGACGTCAACCCGGGCGATCCGCTTCCCGAGACCGTCGATATCGTCATCGGCGGGGGAGGGCAGGACTCGGGCCAGGGTCGTGTCGCGCTCGACCTCGCCCAGCGCGCGGAGGGCATTCGCGCCCTTGCCGATGACGGCGTCCCGATGCTGATGATCTGCGGCCTGTATCAACTGTTCGGCCACCGTTTCATCACGCACGCGGGGGACGAGCTCACCGGCATCGGTGTGCTCGACGTGGAAACGCTCGGCGGTACGGAACGAATGATCGGCAACGTCGTGCTCGATACCGAGGCGTTCGGCGAGGTCATCGGGTACGAGAATCACAGCGGCAGCACGCAACTCGGGCCGGGATCCGCCCCGCTCGGGCGGGTGGTGCAGGGTGCCGGCAACGCTCCGGACGCGGGCGTCGAAGGAGCCCGTACGGCGAACGTCATCGGCAGTTACCTGCACGGATCGCTGCTGCCGAAGAACCCGGCGATGAGCGATTTCCTCATCGGGGAGGCCGCCCGCCGACGGTACGGCTCGTTCTCGCCGATCGCGACGACGCCGGAGACGGTGCTTCGCGCGCGCGAGAGCGCGAAGAGGCGCCCGCGGTAGAACGGGTCTCGAGAAACTTTCTTTTGAGACCCGGGAATATTCGTTTGCATGTAATAGTTGTGCTCAGCAGACCGTGCACATTCAAACGAAAGGCGTCGCATGTCCATCACTGCAGATCAGATCCCCGGGTACCGCGTCGGAACGTGGGAGATCGATCCTACGCACTCCGAGGTCGGCTTCTCCGTTCGTCACCTCGCCATCAGCAAGGTGAAGGGCAAGTTCGAGAGCTTCGAGGCGACGTTCACGACCGCCGAGAATCCGCTTGAGTCGAGCGTGACCGCCAGCGCGGATGTCGCTTCGGTGAACACGAACGAGAAGAACCGCGACGGGCACCTCGCTACCGGCGACTTCTTCGCTGCGGATGAGTTCCCGAAGCTCACCTTCGTGTCGACCGGTGTTCGCGAGGAAAACGGATCGTTCTTCGTCGACGGGGACCTCACCCTTCGCGGTGTCACGAAGCCCGTCACCTTCGATTTCGAGTTCGGCGGCTTCGGCGAGGACGCCTACGGAAACTACAAGGCCGGGTTCACCGCGACCACGCAGGTGAAGCGCGAGGACTTCGGGCTGACCTGGAACGCCCCGCTCGAGAAGGGCGGCCTGCTGCTCGGTTCCGACGTGACGATCACGCTCGACGTGCAGGCGGCGCTCGTCAAGTAGTCGACGATCGGAATGCGCCGACCGCCGTCACCGCTCTTGCGGAGGCGGCGGTTCGGCGTATCAGTCGAGTTCTCCCGTGATGCGCCCGCGAACGCGGCGCAGATCCTCCATGAGGGACCCGATGAGCACCCAGTGCCGCTCGTTCGGCCGGGGGATGGTGAGCGGCGTCGTCAGTGCGAATGGCTCGGCACTCGACTGCGCATCGTGCCCGGGCTGGACGAGGAGTTCGAGGTCGTGAGCCGCTCGGCGCATCTCCTCCGCCATGCCGATCACGAAGGCGTCCTCCGACAGGTCGGGGTCGTAGAGGTCGGCGAGCGCGCGCGCCATGCCGACGATCTGCGTCACGATGCGCTGCAGTCGCTCGAACTGGGCGTCGTCGTCGGCGAGCCCCTCCCGGTACCGTCTGCTTCGAGGGTTGAACCGCAGACTCTCCCGAGCCTCCCGCAGCAGGGCGTGCACGCGGGTGCGCTCGTCCTGCAGCCCGCGGGCGTCGGCCAGCATCTCGGCGAGCCAGGGCCGGTCCCGGGGCTCGTCGAGTGCGTCCGCGATGCGACGCAGCACCTCCGCCGAGTGCTGCGTCAGATCGACGATCGCGAGGTGCACTGACGACGTCCGCACCGGCGCCACGATGAGCGCGTTGAGCAGAACGCCGACGGCGGCTCCGATCGCCGTCTCGATGAGCCGCTCCGCGCCGTAGTGCAGCTGGAGGCCGCCGAGCGCGATCATCAGCAGAGCGCTGATCGCGACCTGGTTCGCCGCAGAGGGCGTCATGCGCAGCAGCCAGCCCACGCCCATGGCGACGATGATGGCGGCGATGAAGAGCCACGACTGCGGGCCGAAGAGCGCCCCCGCCCCGATTGCCACCCCCACGCCTACGAGCACGCCGACGACGCGTTCGATGCCGCGCGTCAGCGACTGGTCGACGTTGTCCTGCATGACGATCAGCGCCGCGATCGCACCGAAGATCGGCAGCTGCTCGGGGAAGATCGCGAGGCAGATGAACCACGTCAGGATCGCCGCGGCCGCACCCTTGGCGAGCTGCCACCAGGCGGGTCGCACGGGCACCATGAACCGGCCGGTGAGATCGCGCTCGAACCGGCGCCACGGCCGGGTGACCGGACTCGTCACAGGAGTCCCAGCTTGCGCAGCTCCTCGCGCAGTGTCGCGCCGTCGGGGCCGTACACCCAGGGCACACCGCTCGTGCTCCGATGCAGACGCGCCTTCGACCGGCCGCCGGCCAGCACCGCCTCGCCGACGGAGAGCTGGCGGATGAGCACCGCGGCGACGTTCTCCGGGTGGACCGTCGCGAACTCGTGGTAGAGAGCCTCGTCGTGCTGACCGTCGTCGCCGATGAGGATCCAGCGCACGCCCGGGAACTCCCGCACGATCCGACGCAGTTCGCGGCGCTTGTGCTCGCGTCCGCTGCGGAACCAGCGGTCGTGCGTCGGGCCCCAGTCGGTGAGGAGCAGCGGACCCATCGGGTACAGATTCCGCGCGAGGAAGCGGCTGAGAGCCGGGGCCGCGTTCCAGGCGCCCGTCGAGAGGTAGATGACCGGTGAACCGGGATGCTCCGCGATGAGGTGATCGAGCATGACCGCCATGCCCGGGGTCGCCGAACGCGCGTGCTCATCGAGCACGAAGCTGTTCCACGCCGCGACGAACGGCCGGGGGAGCGCGGTCAGCAGGATCGTGTCGTCGATGTCGGAGATGACGCCGAACTCCGCCTCGGGGTTCACCACGTTCACCGGAGCGTCCGCAGCTTCGCTATCGCCGGCCTGCAGTGTCACCGTGTGCCAGCCCGGCTCGAGCTGCACGGGCACCATCGCATCGATCACGCCACCGCGATCCGCGATCACTTCGGTGACCGGTTCACCGTCGATGAGCACGCGCACCGCCTGATGCGGCACCGACAGACTCGTGAACGTGCGCCACCCGCGAACTCTCGACACCTCCGCCACGTCCGGTCGGAATCTCGTGTGCTCCCGGCTCTCGGGGCGCAGGTAGAGCACGCGGCCGAGCACGCGCACCCACTCGGTCGTGCCGTACCCGATGTAGGGGATCACCGAGGGCTTCTTCCCGCGCGCGATCGCACGGCGAGCACGACGGCCGTGCAGCCAATCCTCCAGGCGAGCCGCGAAGCGGGGTCGGGGGTCTGGCTGGGGTGGCGAAGTCACCACGCCAGTCTAGGGCGTCGGCGTGCGAGGGTCCTCAGGCGATGCCGCTGCGGAAGCGCGGTCGAGATGCCGCTGCTCGCGGCGCAGGAACCACTTCTTGATTCCCCAGATGACGAGGGCGACGAGAGCGGCGAGACCCGCGAAGACGAACCCCGCCCCCTTCACACGGGCCGCGAGCTGGTCGTAGCCCGCCGCCGCGCTCACGCCGAGGGCGACGACGATGATCGACCAGACGACGCTGGCCGACGCGGTCCACCCCAGGAACCGCAGGTACCGCATCCCCGCCATGCCCGCGGTCAGCGGAACGAGCGAGTGCAGCACCGGCAGGAATCGAGAGAGGAAGACCGCCATGCCGCCGCGTTCGCCGAGGTAGTGCTCGGCAATGCGCCAGTTCCGCTCGCCGAGCCTGCGACCGGCGCGACTGGCGCGGATCCGAGGGCCCGCCCAGCGCCCCAGGAAGAACCCGATGCTCTCGCCGGCGATCGCGCCGAGCACGAGTGCGATGACGAGCCAGACGAACTGCGTCGGTGACGTCACGCCAACCGCGGAGACCAGAGCGATCGTGTCTCCCGGCACGATCAGACCGACGAAGATCGACGTCTCGAGCATCATTCCGACGCCGGCGAGCAGCGTTCGCAGGACCGGATCCAGGTCGCGGAGCCACTCGATAATGGTGCTCAGGAAGTCGGTCACGCCCCCGAGTGTAACGAGCGCTCGGCGAGCATCCCCTCGGAATCGACGGCCCGGCCCGTTCGACGTCGAGACATATACCGTTCGACGTCGAGTGAAATATACTTCGAGCCCGAAGAGAATTCGCAGGAGATTCACAGACTCGGTAAAATCGAGTCAGTCGGCATCCAGCCGATGGCTCCGGCGAGAATTACATCTCGTAGCGGATCTCACTAAGGGAGTGCACCCTCAGTGGGGCGCGCGACCTTCGTTCTGGAGCGTTACATGAACGAGTTTCTTGATCCTCTGACGTTATCTCGGTGGCAGTTCGGGCTCACGACGCTGTACCACTTCATCTTCGTTCCGCTGACGATCGGAATGTGCCTGCTCGTCGCGATCCTGCAGACCGCGTGGGTCAAGACGGGGAAGATGAAGTACCTCCGCCTCACCCGCCTCTTCGGGAAGATCTTCCTCATCAACTTCGCGATGGGCGTGGTGACCGGCATCGTGCAGGAGTTCCAGTTCGGCATGAACTGGTCGAACTACTCGCGATTCGTCGGCGACATCTTCGGCGCCCCGCTGGCGATGGAGGGCCTGATCGCCTTCTTCTTCGAGGCGACGTTCATCGGACTGTGGATCTTCGGCTGGGACAAGCTGCCGAAGAAGATCCATCTCATGACCATCTGGTTCGTTTGGCTCGGCACCGTGGCATCCGCCTACTTCATCCTCGCGGCGAACGCGTTCATGCAGAATCCCGATGGGTTCACCATCAACGAGGAGCGCGGCCGCGCCGAACTCGAGAGCATCGGCGCGGTGCTCACCAACCCGGTCGCCGTGACCCAGTTCCCGCACACCATCTTCGCAGCGGTCATGTTCGCGGGAGTCGTGATCGTATCGACGGCCGCCTGGCATCTGCGTCGCGGGCAGTACCTGGACGAGATGCGCACGGCGCTCCGCTTCGGAGCGTGGACCAACATCATCGCATTCATGGGCGTCGGCCTCACCGGGCACTCCCTCGGCATGGTGATGACCGAGACGCAGCCGATGAAGATGGCGGCCGCGGAGGCGCTGTACGAGAACGCCTCCGGTGCCGACGCATCGTTCTCCGTGTTCAGCCTCGGCACGCCCGACGGCGCCCACGAGATCTTCTCGATCCGCATTCCGTACCTGCTGTCGTTCCTGTCCAATGGAACCTTCGACGGTTCGGTCGAGGGCATCCGGGATCTGCAGGCCGAGTACACGGCGCAGTACTGCGGCGCCGATTCGCTGCTGACATGCCCGGCGGACGGGCAGTTCGCGCCCATCATCTGGGTCACCTACTGGGCGTTCCGCTGGATGATCGGTCTCGGAGCGCTCGCCGCGCTCGTCTCGGTCGTCGGGCTCTGGATCACCCGCAAGAACATGGATCTCCCGGATTGGGCGTGGAGGGTCGCGATCTGGACCGCACCGCTCCCGATGCTCGCATCGCTCGTCGGCTGGGTCTTCACCGAGATGGGCCGTCAGCCGTGGATCGTGTTCGGAGTGATGACGACGGAGCAGGGCGTCTCACCGGGCGTGCCCGGATGGGCGGTGCTGGTGTCGCTGCTCGTCTTCACGATCGTCTACGGGGCTCTCGCGGTCGTCGAGTTCAAGCTCATCACGAAAGCGGCGAAGGAGGGTCCGCCGGAGATCGCCCTCGGTGCGGACGCCGACGGCAAGCCGGGCGAAGCCGACCACCAGCAGCTCGCCACGGTCTACTAGGAGACGAACATGGAACTCACCACACTCTGGTTCTTCATCGTCGGGGCGATGCTCATCGGCTATTTCGTGCTCGACGGCTTCGACTTCGGCGTCGGCATGTCGCTGCCGTTCCTCGGTCGCGACAACACCGACCGGCGGCTCATCATCAACACCATCGGGCCGGTCTGGGACTTGAACGAGACCTGGCTGATCGTCGCGGGCGCATCGCTGTTCGCCGCCTTCCCCGAGTGGTACGCGACGATGTTCTCCGGGTTCTACCTCGCGCTCCTCGTGATCCTGGTGGCGCTCATTCTTCGCGGCGTCTCCTTCGAGTACCGGCATCAGGGGAAGGGGCGCGAGTGGACCCGCTGGTTCGACCAGTTCATCTTCTGGGGCTCGGTCGTCCCGCCGCTCCTCTGGGGCGTCGCATTCGCGAACCTCGCGCAGGGCCTTCCGATCGTGCCGATGGAGAACGGCGGGTGGATCTACCAGGGCACCCTGCTCACTCTGCTGAACCCGTACGGGCTGCTGGGCGGGCTCACCATGCTGCTCATCACCTTCGCGCACGGGCTCGTGTTCATCTCGTTGAAGACCGAGGGCGAGATGCGCGAACGCGCTCGCGGTCTCGCCGCGAAGGTCGGTGCGGCGGCGATCGTCGCGGGCGCCGTCTTCCTCGGATGGACCATCATGCAGCACATCGATAGCCCGACTGTGTGGGTCGTCGTGCTCTGCTCGGCGGTCGCGGCCGTCGCGCTGATCGCGGCGTGGGTCGCGAACTTCGCCGGCCGGGAAGGCTGGGCGTTCACGGGCAATGCGATCGCGATCGCGTTCGCGCTGCTCGCGATCTTCATGTCGATGTTCCCGAACCTCATGGCCTCGAGCATCGACCCGAGTTACTCGATGTCGGTCGTCGGTGCCGCGAGCTCGGAGAAGACTCTCGAGCTCATGACGTGGGTCGCCCTGTTCACGCTGCCCCTCGTGCTCGCCTACCAGGCGTGGACCTACTGGGTCTTCCGCAAGCGGCTGAGCCGGGCCGCGATTCCGGTGGGCGCCCACTGAGTCCGATCCCTGCGGTCCGGGGTTTCATCTGATGTGGAACCCCGGGCTCCCGTAGACTGCCTCGAGCGGCGGTGACCCCCGCGCACTTCGACCTTCAGGAACCTCGTGAAACCCTTCGACCCGAGACTGCTCCGCTATGCGCGCGCCGCGCGGGGCGTGCTGATGATCGGCGCCGGCCTCGGGCTGCTGCGCACGTGCGCGGTGCTCGCCTGGTCGTGGTGCCTCGCGAATGCGATCACGACGGTCGCCCTGCCCGCCATGGCAGGTATTCCCGGCGTACGCGGGCGCATCGACGAGGGTGCGTACGGATCGTCGCAGCTCACCTGGCTCATGCTCGGCGCGCTCGGCGCCGTGCTCGTGCGATCGCTCGCCGGGTGGGGAATGGACGTCGTGGCCGCACGCGGCGCGGTCCGCGTGAAGGCGCAGCTGCGATCCGCCGCGCTCGATGCGCTCGACGCCCGTTCGCCGCAGCGCGAGTCGGGCCCGAGCGACGCGGAACTCGCGACCTCGCTCGGTCGCGGCCTGGACGCGCTCGACGGGTACTTCTCGGGCTACATCCCGCAATTGCTGCTCACGGGCGTCGCCACGCCGATCCTGATCCTGGCAGTGCTGCTCTCCGACCCGTTGAGCGGTCTCATCGTCGTCGTCGTGTTCCCGATCATCCCGGTGTTCATGATCCTCATCGGCCTCGCGACTCAGGCGGTGCAGGATCGCCAGTGGGATCAGCTGCAGCGCCTCTCCTCCTCGTTCCTCGACGTCGTGGCGGGGCTCGCGACGCTCCGCATCTTCGGCCGTCAGCGTCGTCAGGTCGATCGCATCGCGCGCGAGACCGACGAGTACCGCTCGCGCACGATGGGCGTGCTGCGCGTGACCTTCCTGTCGGGTTTCGTACTCGACCTCGCGGGCACCTTCTCGATCGCGCTCGTCGCGGTCACCGTCGGCACCCGGCTGGTGAACGGCGAGTTCCCCCTCGGTCTCGGCCTGTTCGTGCTGCTGCTGCTTCCCGAGACCTTCGTGCCGATCCGTCAGGTGGGCTCGGCCTTCCACGCATCGACGGAAGGACTCGCGGCGGCCGCGCGGGTGTTCGAGGTCATCGAGTCGGCAGATGCGTCGCGCAGCCGCGCGAGCGCGCCGATTGCGGAGGAACGAGCGGCGGATGCGGCCGCGAGCGAGCCGCGATCCGGTCTCGCGTTCGACGATGTGAGCGTCGCTCGCGGAGGCAGACGTGTGGTCGGACCGATTTCGTTCGCGGTGTCTCCTGGTGAGATGGTCGCGATGTCGGGCCCTTCGGGTGCGGGAAAATCGACGCTCATCGCGACATTGCTCGGATTCGTCGAGCCCATCCGGGGCCGAGTGCTCGCTCCCGACCGCATCGCGTGGGCCGGTCAGCGGCCGGGCCTGCTGCACGGGAGCATCATCGAGAACGTCGCACTCGGAGCGCATGCACCCGACGCGGCGCTCGTGCGGCGCGCCCTCGACGCCGTCGGTCTCGAGCGTCTCGATGTCGACGTCGAACTGGGCGTCGCCGGTGCGGGGGTGTCAGGCGGCCAGGCGCAGCGCATCGCCGTCGCGCGGGCGCTCTATCGTGCGTGGGATCTCGAGTGCGCGGCGCTGGTGCTCGACGAGCCGAGCTCCGCCCTCGATGCGGAGAGCGAGGCGGTGGTGTGCGCGGCACTGCGTCGGGAGGCGGACGCGGGCCGTGCGGTACTCGTGGTGAGCCACCGTGAAGCGGTGCATCGCGCTGCCGATCGCGTGGTGCGCATCGCGGCCGCCCTGCCCGAGCCGATGAGGGCGGCGGTGGACGCATGATGCGGGGATCTCCGGAGTCGGACATCCGTGTGCGGCATCGGCGCGCAGTGCTGGAGCGCGCGCTGCCGAGCCGTGCACGTCGCGCCCCGGGCATCGTGCTCGGAGTGCTCGCCGATGCCAGTATCGTCGGGTTGCTGGGGTTGAGCATGTGGCTCATCGTGCGGGCCGGGGAGCAGCCGCCGATCCTGCACCTCACATTCGCGATCGTGGGCGTTCGCGCGCTCGCGATCGGCCGTGCCGCGTTCCGCTACGCCGAACGGCTGATGAGCCATGATGCGGCGCTGACGCAACTCGCCGTGCTTCGATCGAGCACCTTCGCAGCGCTCGTGCCTCGAGTGCCGGGTGCGCTCGAGGCGCACCGACGCGGAGAGGTGCTCGCGGCGTTCGTCGACGACGTCGACCAGCTGCAGGATGAGCCGCTCCGGGTGCGTCAGCCCCTCGTCGTCAGCGCGATCGTCACCGGCCTGAGCGTGGTGGTGGTCGCACTCATCTCGGTGCCGGCGGCGCTCGTGCTGCTCGGCGCGCTCGTGGTCGGGGGAGGGATCGCGATCGCGCTGGCGGGCCGTCTCTCGGGCGCTGAGGATCGCGAGATGAGCGCGGCGCGGGCCGCGGTCGTCGACGCGCTGCTCGAGCGATTCGCGGCCGGCGAGGTGCTCGCGGCGTTCGGCGCGATCGACGCGCAGCGCGAGAGGATCGCCGCCGCGGAGCGACGGCTCGCGACCCTGCAACTGCGCCGCGCACGCTCCGCCGGGCTCACGGCGGCGGTGCTGGGCGGTGCGGCGGGGCTCGCCTCGGTGCTCGCGATCGCCGTGATGCTCCCCGGTCTCGGCGATGGGCTGACCGCTCCGCTCTTCGCCGCAGCAGCGGTGGTACCCGCAGCGGTGTTCGAGGTCTTCGCCCAGGTGCCTGCGGCCCTTGCGGCGCGGCGGTCGGTGCAGGCGAGCGCCGACCGCGTCGCGGAGCTCACGGAGGGGGCGCTGCCGCCTGAACTCGTCGTCGACGACCGAGTCGACGGTCGCGCCGCGGAGCTCGCCGAGGAGCAGCGAGAATCTGCGGCGATCCCGGGTGCGCCGTTGCTCGAAGTGCATGGACTCTCCGCTCGATACCCCGGCGCGTCGCAGGACGCGATCAGCGGCGTCGATCTCGTGGTCAGGGCCGGTGAGACGCTCGTCGTGCGGGGAGCGAGCGGAGCCGGCAAGAGCACACTCGCACTCGCCCTCGTGCGCTTCCTCGAATCGCGCGGCGAATACCGGCTGCGCGGCGTCGACGCGCGTTCAATGCGTGCGGACGAGGTGCGCGAGATCGTGGGGCTCTGCGAGCAGCGCCCCTATCTGTTCGACTCCGACCTGCGCCAGAACCTCAAGTTCGCGCGCGACAGCGAGCAGCGCGGTACCGCGAGCGACGACGATCTCTGGGCGGTGCTGGATCGCGTCGGCCTCGCCGACTGGGCGCTCGAGCGCGGCGGGCTCGACGCGCGACTCGGAGCGGACGGATCCTGGATCTCGGGCGGGCAGGCTCAGCGCATCGCGCTCGCCCGGGCCATCCTCGCCGACTTCCCGGTCGTGGTCCTCGACGAGCCGACCGCGGGAGTCGACCGGGAACTCGCGGATCGGCTTGTCGTCGACCTGCTCGGCGCCGTGCCGGAAGACCGGGCGGTGATCCTCATCACCCACACGGACCTGCCCGCGGGGATCAGCGCGACGCTCGTGGAGCTGTGACCGGCTCCCAGCGACGATCGAGCATCCGTCGAAATCGCGCGAGCCGTTGTGCGTCGTGCGGTGCGCATGGAGCGCCGTCGATGTGCGTGACGAGCCGGATGCCGTGCAGCGCATTCACGGCCCAGACCTCGCGGGTCGCGAGATCTTCGGGCCGTATCGTCTGCGGCTCCAGGCGCGCCGCTTCGGCTATGAGCGCCTCCGTGACCGACGGAACCCGCTCGGTGAGCGCTGATATCGCGCCTCGCTGTGTCGCATCGTCCCACCAGATCACGCTGGTCGTCGCGCCCTCGAGCACGTGACCATTGGCGTCGATCAGGAGCGGTTCCGAGTCGAGTCGGCCGCTCAGCGCCCGGTAGGCGTCGATGTTCGGCCCCTTGCGATGCGCCAGTGGCCGAGCTCCGGGCGGGGCCGATCGAAGCGCGAGCGATTGGCGCAGCGGTGGCAAGGGGCGCAGCGCCAGGGCGAGCTGCGGGGCTGCGGGGTCGCCGTCGGCCGCTGCGGACCAGAGCTCGAGGCGCGGGAACCCCTCGCCGGCTGCCGCGATCCGGTCGCATGCGGACTCCACGAAGGCCGCAATGCGCCCCGCGACGTCCGCCTCGGCGGCCTTGCTCGTCTCGATCCAGGCCGCCTGCGCGGCGCCGGTGAACCGTTCGAGGTGACGAGCGAAGCCCCTCACCGCAGCTCCTCCACGCGTCGCGCGCACGCGGAAGGAGTCGGCCGCAAGGAGCGTGCGGGTCGCGCGGCGGCTCCCGAGCCCGGGCCTCGCCGGTCCCGCTCCTGCCTCGTGCATGCCGCGAGCGTATCACCGGCGGTACTCTGAGACGATGCCCGACCCGACGCCCCGGATGGTGACCCGCGCCCTCTCAGTGCGTGCGGATGCAGCGGAGATCGCGCGACGAGTCGCCGACACGGGGCGCCCGTGGTTCTGGTTCGATGGCGCCGGTGCAGCGGCGGGGGAGGAGCGGGTGTCGACGCTCGGCATCGCGAGCGAGGTGCGTGTCGCGGCCGCCGGCGGCGAGCAAGGGTTCATGGAGCGCATGCAGCGCGGAGCCTCTGGGACCGGTGCGTCATCGGCAGCTGAGGCGGCATCCGGGCGACGACTCGGGTTCCGCGGCGGGTGGGTCGTCGCGCTCACGTACGAGTTCGGAGCCTCCCTCCTCGGACTGGCCACCAACCCGCATGACGCTGGTGCGGCACCCGCCGGTGTCGCGCTGCGCTGCGACGTGATCGTGGCGGTCGACCACGAGACGGGAGACGTGGAACTGCGCGGGCCGAGCAGTGCGGCCGTCGACGCGTGGCTCGCCGAGCACGGAGCACACCTCCTCTCTCGCTCCGATGCGACGACGGCCGGTAAAGACGACGCGGGTGCGACCGACGCGGATGCTCCCTCTCGCGCGACTCGCCGCGCACCCCGCTGGCGCCGCGACGACTCGGACTACGCCGAAGCGGTCGAGCAGTGCCGCGACGCGATTCGAGAGGGCGAGGCATACGTGCTGTGCCTCACCGACACAGCCGAGACGCGTGGCTCCTTCGACGCCATCGAGGTCTATCGGCGCTTGCGCGAAGCCGGCGCTCCGATGCGGGGCGGCATCATCGACGCGGGTACGCACGCACTCGTGAGCGCGAGCCCGGAGCGTTTCCTCTCGATCCGCGGGCCCCGGGTCGAGACGCACCCGATCAAGGGCACTCGGCGACGCGGCGGCTCGGAACCCGCAGATCGCGCGCTCGCCGCGCAACTCGTCGCCGATCCGAAGGAACGGGCGGAGAACCTCATGATCGTCGACCTGATGCGCAACGACCTCAGCCGCGTCTGCGCGCCGGGTTCGGTGCGGGTGGACCGGTTCCTCGACGTCGAGACCCACGCGCACGTGCACCAGCTCGTCAGCACGGTGTCGGGCGAACTGGCGAATGGGGCGGATGTCTGGGATGTCATCGCTGCGACGTTCCCCGGGGGGTCGATGACCGGTGCGCCGAAGCGACGCGCCGTGCAGCTGCTGCAGCGGTTGGAGGCAGGGCCGCGTGGGTTCTACTCCGGCTGCTTCGGCTGGGTGGATCACGGCGGCGACGCCGAGCTCGCGATGACCATCCGCACGATCGAGCTGCGGCGCGGCGAGCGGCCAACGGCGCTCGTGGGCGCGGGCGGGGGCGTCACCGTCGATTCCCTGGCATCGAGAGAAGTTGCGGAGAAGCACGTGAAGGCGGCGGCGCTGCTCGCCGCGCTGCGCTGAGGCGACGCCCGAAGCGGTATCCTGGTCGGAAGTGTGCGCTCGCGAACGCGGGCGATTCGAACCGAGAACGAGGTATGTGTGACCGAGCAGCAGGGGCGCGACGCCGAGGGCTACGACTTCCAGGCGATCCAGGACCGCTGGCTTCCCGTCTGGGATGAGCTGAAGCCGTTCGAGGTCGATACGGAAGGCGCCTCCGCCCAACCGGCCGACCGCCCCAAGAAGTACGTGCTCGACATGTTCCCCTACCCCTCGGGAGACCTGCACATGGGGCACGCCGAGGCGTTCTGCTTCGGCGACGTGCTCGCGCGCTACTGGCGCGGACGGGGCTACGACGTGCTGCACCCGATCGGCTGGGACTCCTTCGGGTTGCCCGCCGAGAACGCGGCGATCAAGCGCGGAGTCGATCCTCGCGAGTGGACCTACGCGAACATCGCGCAGCAGAAGGCGTCGTTCCGCATCTACGCGCCCTCCTTCGATTGGAGCCGCGTGCTCCACACGAGCGACCCCGAGTACTACAAGTGGAACCAGTGGCTCTTCCTCAAGATGTACGAGAAGGGCCTCGCATACCGCAAGGCGAGCTGGGTGAACTGGGATCCGGTGGATCAGACGGTGCTCGCGAACGAGCAGGTGCTCGCCGACGGCACCTCCGAGCGCTCGGGCGCCATGGTCGTCAAGAAGAAGCTCACGCAGTGGTACTTCCGCATCACCGATTACGCGGATCGCCTGCTCGACGACCTCGATGCGCTCGAGGGGCAGTGGCCCGCCAAGGTGCTCAACATGCAGCGCAACTGGATCGGGCGCTCGCGCGGCGCCGAGGTCGAATTCGAGATCGAGGGCCGCGAGGAGAAGGTGCCGGTCTTCACGACGCGCCCCGACACGCTGCACGGCGCGACCTTCATGGTCGTCGCGCCCGACTCCGATCTGGCGGCGGAGCTCGCAGCCGGCGCATCCGAGGAGGTGCGCACCGACTTCCAGGAGTACCTGGCCGCGACGCAGAAGCAGACCGAGATCGAGCGCCAGAGCGCCGATCGCGAGAAGACCGGCGTGTTCCTCGACCACTTCGCGGTGAACCCGGTCAACGGCGAGCGCATCCCGGTGTGGGCCTCGGACTACGTGCTGGCCGACTACGGGCACGGCGCGATCATGGCGGTGCCCGCGCACGATCAGCGCGACCTCGACTTCGCGCTGAAGTTCGAGCTGCCGGTGCGCGTCGTCGTCGATGTGCGCGACACCGAGGGTGCACGTCTGCCCGACCCCGCCGAGAGCGGCGTCGCGACGGCGGGCGAGGGTGTGCTCGTCAACTCCGGTGAGCTCGACGGGCTGCCGAAGACCGAGGCGATCGCCCGCGCGATCGAGGTGCTCGAGCAGCGGGGAACCGGTCGCGCCTCGACCACGTACCGACTGCGCGACTGGCTGATCTCGCGACAGCGCTACTGGGGCACGCCGATCCCGATCCTGCATGGCGAGGACGGGGAGATGCGCCCCGTCGAGATCGACGCCCTGCCCGTCGAACTGCCGGCCTCCGAGGGCCTCGACCTCAAGCCGAAGGGCGCCTCGCCGCTCGGCGCCGCGACCGAGTGGTCGACGGTGGTCGATCCCGAGGCCGGCACGACCTGGACCCGCGACCCCGACACGATGGACACCTTCGTCGACAGCTCGTGGTACTACCTTCGCTTCCTGTCGTCGAACGACCCGACGCAGGCGTTCGACCCGGCCGCCGTCAACGCGTGGGGCCCGATCGATCAGTACGCGGGCGGCGTCGAGCACGCGATTCTGCACCTGCTCTACTCGCGCTTCATCACAAAGGTGCTGCACGACCTCGGATACCTCGAGTTCGATGAGCCCTTCACCGCGCTGCTCAACCAGGGCATGGTGCTGCAGGACGGCGCGAAGATGTCGAAGTCGAAGGGCAACCTCGTCGAGTTCGCGAGCGAGCTCAAGGCGCATGGCGCCGATGCGCTGCGCGTGACCCTGGCGTTCGCAGGCCCGCCCGAGGACGACATCGACTGGGCCGACGTGTCGGTGCAGGGATCGGCGAAGTTCCTGGCGCGCGCGTGGCGGATCGCCGACGACGTGCAGGCCTCGGGCGCCGCCCGCGGCGTATCGTTCGCGGGGGGAGACGCCGGCCTGCGACGGGCGACCCACCGCCTGCTCGCGGATGCTCCCGGCCTCATCGAGGCGTACAAGTTCAACGTGGTCGTCGCGCGCCTCATGGAGCAGGTGAACGTCACCCGCAAGGCGATCGACTCGGGCGCCGGTGTCGCAGACCCGGCAGTGCGCGAGTCGGCAGAGGCGATCACCGTGATCCTCTCGCTGTTCGCACCGTACGCCGCTGAAGACATGTGGGCGAAGCTCGGCTACGAACCGAGTGTCGCGCTCGTCGAGTGGCCCGCCGCCGACGAGTCGCTGCTCGTCGAGGACGAGGTCACCATGGTCGTGCAGGTAGACGGCAAGGTGCGGGATCGCCTGACGCTGCCGGCGTCGGTGTCGGAGGCGGACGCCGAGGCGGCTGCCCGGGCCTCGGCCGCGGTGCAACGGTCGATCGGGGACCGGCAGATCGTCAACGTCATCGTGCGCGTGCCGAAGATCGTCAGCATCGCCACGAAGCCCGCCGCGTAACACCCTCCTGCATCGCACGCCGCCGCGCCTCCGCGCGCCGCGCCTCTGCGCGCCGTGCCCCCGCGCGCCTCTTATGCGAGCGGGTGGAACCGCACGGTGAGGTGAGAACGGTGAGGTGGGAGCGTCGCTCACACGGCGCTGCAGCGTGCCTCGGGATCCCACTTCTCCACTGCGTGCGGGAGATCGGAAGCACGTCCGCGCCAGCGCTCTAGCGTGGGCGCATGCGTCAGCACGAAGCTCCGGGCGGCACCGCCGAACACACCAAGACCCCTCCATCGGACGACGGAGCGTCTGCGGAGACGCGGCCGCTGTTCAGCAGTGAGGCCGTGCTCTCGGAGGGGCACTGGCAGGTTGAAGACGCGTCCGGTGCGAGCGAAATCCCGGCGCTGAGGTGGGAGCCGAGCAGACGAATCGGGGAGCGCCTGCGTCGCGGTGTCGCGGTGCCGGCAGTCGTCGGAGCTCTGGTGTTCGTCGCGGCCGTCGCGATTGCGATCGGCATCACGATGGCGCGCGGCCACGGTGTCGATATGGAAGCAGCCGCGAGCGCTGCCGCAGCGCAGACGACGAAGGGCAGTGCGACCGAGACGCCGGCGGGAGACGGCGCGGGCGGTGCCACCGAGCGCGACGATAACGCGCGAGCCGACAGTGAGGGTGCGCCGCCGTCGTCGTCGGTGATGGTCCATGTGGTCGGCGAGGTCGACGACGCCGGGGTCGTGGAGCTGCCGCCCGGGTCACGGGTCGCCGACGCCATCGAAGCCGCGGGCGGGGCGACGGATGCGGCGGTTCTGGACGTCGTGAACCTCGCCCGCTCCGTGACGGATGGAGAGCAGGTGATCGTGCCCGACGCTGCGCTTGCCGAAGCGTGGAGGGCTGATCCATCGCTCGCAGGCGGCGCAGCGAACACCGGCGGCGCAGCGAACGCCGGCGGCGCAGGCGGCGGAAGCAGCGCAGCCGGTTCGGGCGGGTTGGGCGGCAGCGGTGGAGGCGGGTCGTCGGCGGCGGGAGCGGTGGCGTTGAACTCGGCGACGGTCGACGACCTCGATACGCTGCCGCGCATCGGGCCGGCTCTCGCGCAGCGGATCGTCGACTGGCGCGACGCGAACGGCGGGTTCGCGTCGGTGGATCAGCTGCTCGAGGTGCCCGGCATCGGCGCGAAGACGCTCGACGGCCTCCGAGACCTCGTCACGCTATGACGGCGATCTCGAGATCACCTCCGGGAACCTGGCGACTGCTCGCCCCCGCGCTGGTGGCGTGGGCCCTGGTCGCGGGCGCGATCGTGAACCCCGGCTCCGGTCGCTGGCTCGGCCTTGCGACTCTCGTCATCGGGATCGTGGCGATCGCGGTCAGTGGCACGCGCCGGGGAGTGCACCTGCTGCAGTTCGCCGCGATCGGATGCGCGATGCTCGTCATGCTCGGCGCCAGGATCGATGCACTCGAACACGTTCGAGCGGATCCGGAGTTCGCGAACATCGCGGCGAGCGGGCGCACGGTACCCCTCGAGATCGAGGTGCGGGGCTTTCCCAAGAGCTCGACCGACCCCAGCGGCCGAACGTCGGCGTGGGTGCCCGCTGCAGCGAGCTCGGCGAGCGGAAGCATCCCGGTCGTGCTCTGGTTCGACGAGGAGGACGCACTCGATCGCAGCGGCGAGCGTGGCGAAGGCGCAGCGCAGCCGGCGTCATGGGGGCCAGGCACCTCGGTGCGTCTCGATGGAGCGCTGGTCGCCCTCGAGAATGGTTCATCAGCGCGATACGGGGTCAGGGTCTCGTCCCTCGGTGCCGGAGAAGGTCGTGCTGCGCAGGGGTGGCCGACTGCTCTCCCGGCCGCAGCGACAGCGCTTGCGGCGGATATGCGCGCGAATCTGCGCGATGCAGCCGCGGAGGTATCGGGTGCGGAACTCGTTCCGGGCTTCGCGGTGGGCGATACGTCGCTCGTGCCCGAGCAGCTCGAGCAGCGGATGCGGGAGAGCTCGCTCACACATCTCGTGGCCGTCTCCGGAGCGAACTGCGCCCTGGTCGTCGCTGCGATCACGACGATCGCGGCCTGGCTCCGCATGCCCCGTCGCACTAGGTTGGGGCTCGCGGGCATCGCTCTCGCGAGCTTCGTCGTCGTGGTGGGTCCCGACCCGAGCCTCCAGCGCGCAGCCGTCATGGCGGCGGTCGTGCTCCTGTCGTCGTTCGGCGGAAAGCGCTCGGTCGCACTTCCCGGCCTCGGCGTCGCGGTCTTCGCGCTCCTCATCAGCGACCCGTGGCAGGCGCTGCAACCCGGCTTCGCCCTCTCCGTCGCCGCTACGGCGGGCATCCTGCTCTGGGTTCCTGACGTCATGACCCTCCTGGGCCGCGTCGTCCCGAGCCCGACCTGGGTGAGGCTGCCGGTCGCGGTCGCCATCGCGGCGCAGTTCGCCTGCGGGCCGCTGCTGCTGCTCGTGCAGTCCGGGTTCCCGGCCGCCGGACTCATCGCCAATGTTCTCGCCGCTCCTGCCGCGCCGTGGGGCACGGGGCTCGGGCTGCTGGCGATGATCGCGGCTCAGATGCTGCCCGCCGCCGCCCCGATGCTGGTGCGGTTCGCGAGCCTGCCTGCGCGATGGATCGCCGCCACCGCCGAGGTGACGTCAGCACTCCCCGGCGCTCGCTGGGCTTGGCCCGGAGGCTGGGGAGGCGCAGTGCTGCTCGCAGCGGTCGAAGCCTCCGCGCTCGTCGCGTGGTGGCTGCTCGATCGGCGCTTCGGCGAGAGAGGAGGCGGGCGGCGGCGCCCGCGCCGGGTGAGGGGAACGGGCGAACCTCATCCGGGTGCGGCAGGGCGCGACGACGCATCCCCCGTGCTGAGCGGAAGAGTGCCCTGGGAGCGTCCGCGTCCGCGTCGCCACCGGGTCTCGACGTGGGTAGCGGCGCTGCTCTGCGGATCGCTCGGTGTCTTTCTGGGGCCGACACTCGTCGTGCCCGCGACGACGCGTCTCACGACGCCGAGCGACTGGAACGTCGTCGCGTGCGACATCGGCCAGGGCGACGCCCTCCTGCTGCGGGATGCGCGCGCCCCCGAAACCGTCATGCTGGTGGATACCGGCGACGACCCCGAGCGGCTCGTCTCGTGCCTGGACCGATTCGGAGTGCATCGCATCGCGATCCTCGTGCTCACTCACGATGATCGCGACCACGTGGGCGCCCTGAGCGTCGTCGTCGACCGGGTGGATCGCGCGCTCGTGGCGCCCGACAATCGTGAAGACGGCGATCGTCGCCCGGTGCTCGCTCAACTGGAGACCGCAGGTGTCCGAACGCAGATCGGCGCACGGGGAATGACCGGCGCCCTCGGCGGCCTGGCCTGGAACGTGCTCGCACCGGAACCGGGGGCGACGCCTCCCGACACCAACAGCGCGAGCCTGGTTCTGCGCGTGCAGGCCGGCGAGACGTCGGTGCTCATGCTCGCCGACACGGGCGAGGACGAGCAGCGCGCGCTCCGGCGCACGGGCGCGAACCTCGCCGTCGACGTGCTCAAGGTTGCGCACCACGGATCCTCCGATCACGACCCGAAACTCTTCGAGGAGGCTGCGGCCGACGTGGCCCTCATCTCGGTCGGGGCCGACAACTCGTACGGCCACCCGGCGCGGTCGGTGACCGAGACGCTCGCGGAACTGGGCACGACGGTGCTGCGCACTGACCGGATGGGATCGGTCGCGATCAGCGGGGTGCCGGGCGCGCTCGAGATGTGGGCTGAGCGAGGCGCGTCGAGCACCCCGTCGAACGCTCGCAGCGTGGACGGTAGTCTGGTCCAGTGGCACAGGCACGTAAGGCAGCTCCCCGAGGGGCGTCCGCGAAGATCCGGATTCCCCAGATCGACTGGAGCGAGGCGCGCCCGGCTGCCGTCGTGCTGGTCTCCGGCCCCGAGGGCTTCCTCGCGGACCGGGCGGGTCAGGCGATCCGCGCCGCGCTGGTCGACGCGCACGCCGATCTCGAAGTGCACGACGTCGACGCCGCCTCATACACCGCCGGCGAACTCTTCACGATCGCGAGCCCGTCACTGTTCGCCGAACCGCGGTTGATCCGCGTCGAGGGCGTCGAGAAGTGCTCCGACGCGTTCCTCGAGGACACGAAGCGCTACGTCGCCGAGCCTGCCGACGGCACGACACTGGTGCTGCGGCACGCGGGCGGTCAGCGCGGCAAGGCGCTGCTCGATCTCGTGCGCGGAGGCGCGGGAGAGGGAATTGAGATCGTCTGCGCGGAGGTGAAGAAGGACCAGGATCGCCTCGCGTTCGTGCAGGCCGAGTTCCGTCGCCTGGGCGCGCAGGCGACCCCCGGCGCCGCCCGCCAGCTCGCAGCGGCGTACTCGGGCGGCATCGGCGAGCTCGCGGGGGCGATCGGTCAACTCGTCTCCGATGCCGGTACTCGCATCTCCGAGGATCAGGTGACGCGCGCGACCGAGGGGCGGGTGGAGACGAACGCCTTCCGCGTCGCCGACGCCGCGACGGCCGGACGCGCCGCCGACGCGCTCGTGCTGCTGCGGCAGGCGTTCGCGACCGGCACGGATCCGATCCCGATGCTCGCGGCGCTCAACATGAAGGTGCGGGCGATGGCCCGCGTCTACGGCGCCGGGGGATCCGGAGGGCAGCTCGCGAAGGAGCTCGGCATGGCGCCGTGGCAGGTCGACCGCGCGCTGCGCGAGGTGCGGGGATGGCGCGAGGAGGATCTCGCGCACGCGATCGACCTCGCGGCGGAGACCGAGTGGAAGCTCAAGGGCGGCAGCCGGGACCCCGAGTACGCGCTCGAGAAGTACCTCTTGTTCGTCGCGAAGCGCGGGCGCGTATAACAGTCGGAAACGAAACAGGCCCCGCCGAAGCGGGGCCTGAATCGATCGCGAGCGCGAGTTAGAGCGCCGCCACCTGAGCGGCGAGCTTTGACTTGCGGTTTGCAGCCTGGTTCTTGTGGATGACGCCCTTCGAAGCGGCCTTGTCCAGCTTGCGGCCGGCGGTCTTCAGCTTCGCCTCTGCGACCGATTTGTCGCCGGCGACGATCGCCTCGCGTGCTGCGCGCACGACGGTGCGGAGCTCGCTCTTGTACGCCTTGTTGCGTTCGGTCGCCTTGCGGTTGGTCTTGATGCGCTTGATCTGCGACTTGATATTTGCCACGTTGAGATGTGTCCTTTAAATCCGGATTGACGGTGTGTTCCGCACGGTGAGAGAGGGCACCTTACGGGTGGTGTGGTGAAAACCACACGCAAGCCAAGAACCGAGTCTAGCAGAGTCGGCCCGCGGATCCCAGTGCGCTGAGCGCGCTGGCGCCCCGGCATGATGCGGGGGAACTGCTCACGTCGCCGAGCCGAGCAGTTCGACGGGGTCGCCGACTTCGATATCGCCCCACGGTGCACTTCCGTGCTCGGTTCCGGCGCGAACCGGAGCCGGAAGAGCGGCCGGGAGCAGGAGCGTGCCGAGCGTCGGCTCCTCCTGCCCGATGCGCTGGGTGAGCGTGATGAGCACCCGAGCATCGCGGTCGCCCGTGTCGGGGTTCGCGTGCGTTGCCAGGCAGCGCACGATCGGCTCGGCGACGCGGAACTCGAGCCCGCCGATGCGCACGCGGCCGTGCCAGCCGAGTTCCTCCCAGGCTGCGATGCCCTCGATGACGATGTTCGAGCGGAAGCGGCGGTCGTCGAGTGCCACGTCGGCGGCCGGGCCCGATCCGGAATCGACTTGGGGTTCTGCGGCTCCTGCGGATCCGGTGCCATCTGCGGGCCGGTCGATGACCGAGCTGAGCGCGAGTACGCTCGCGCGGCCGTGCAGCGACACGTACCCCTGTTCGCGATCCTGGAATCGCGCGTGCACGCCATCGCCGACGAGTTCGAGGGGGAGTCTGCCCGTGCGCTGGAGCCGCTTCGCCTCGCGCGTGCCGAGCAGGAATTCGGTGACGACGTCGACGAGGCGCTGTCGACCGGCGTCGTCGAGTCCGGCCGAGACCATGATCGTGTCGTCGCGGCGGACCGTGACCCGTTGCTCGGTCGAATCGTACGTCAGCCGGAGCGAGGCGAGCGCCGGGAAGTCCTGCAGTGCGAGGCCCTGCGCCTTCGGCCAGTAGTCCAAGCCGTCGCGCTGTTCGGGCAGCGCCGCCTGAGCGAAGCGGAACGCGAGGACGCGATCGCCGACGATGCGGCCGTCCCGCTGCACGGTGACCCGATCGCAGCGTTCAGGGGTGAATCCTTTGACCGGGTAGCGATACAGAGCGACGACGCGTGGCATCTTCTCATTCTCTCAGCAGCGCGGCAGCGACGCGGAGGAGAACCGTTCCGATGCGCTGCTCGAACCGGGGCTCGCGCGTGCGATAATTGCGGACAATGTCTCCACGCAGCCTGAACCCTCCTGTACCGGCGTCGACCGACCCCGCGAAGATCCGAAACTTCTGCATCATCGCGCACATCGACCACGGCAAGTCGACGCTCGCCGACCGCATGCTTCAGGTGACGGGCACCGTTCCCGATCGCGAGATGCGAGCGCAGTACCTCGATCGGATGGACATCGAGCGCGAGCGGGGCATCACCATCAAGTCGCAGGCGGTGCGCATGCACTGGGCGACCGATGCGGGCGACTTCGCGCTCAACATGATCGACACCCCGGGGCACGTGGATTTCAGCTACGAGGTCTCGCGCTCGCTCGCGGCGTGCGAGGGAGCGATCCTGCTCGTGGACGCGGCGCAGGGCATCGAGGCGCAGACGCTCGCGAATCTGTACCTCGCCATGGAGAACGATCTCGAGATCATTCCCGTACTCAACAAGATCGATCTTCCCGCGGCTGACCCGGAGCGCGTCTCCCGCGAGATCGCGGATCTCATCGGCGGCGCACCCGAAGACATCCTCAAGGTGTCGGGCAAGACCGGAGCGGGCGTCGAGGAGCTGCTGGATCGCGTGGTCGAGCGCATCCCCGCGCCCGTCGGCATCGCCGACGCTCCGCCGCGCGCCATGATCTTCGACTCGGTCTACGACCCCTACCGCGGCGTGGTGACCTACGTGCGCATGGTCGACGGGAAGCTCTCGCCGCGCGAGAAGATCCAGATGATGTCGACCGGTTCCGACCACGAGGCCCTCGAGGTCGGCGTCTCGGCGCCGGAGCCGAAGCCGACGCAGGGCCTCGCCGTGGGCGAGGTGGGCTACCTCATCACCGGCGTGAAAGACGTGCGTCTCTCCAAGGTCGGCGACACGGTCACGTCGAAGCGCACCCCCGCGACCGAGGCGCTGCCCGGGTACACCGACCCGAAGCCGATGGTCTTCTCGGGCCTGTACCCGCTCGACGGGAGCGACTACCCGGTGCTGCGCGAGGCGCTCGACAAGCTGAAGCTCGAAGACGCTGCGCTCCAGTACGAGCCCGAGACGTCGGTCGCACTGGGCTTCGGGTTCCGGTGCGGGTTCCTCGGCCTGCTGCACCTCGAGATCATCTCCGAGCGCCTGCGCCGCGAGTTCGACCTCGACCTCATCGCCACCGCCCCGAGCGTGATCTACCAGGTGACCACGGACGACGGGCGCGAGATCACCGTCACCAACCCGTCGGAGTACCCCGACGGGAAGATCTCGACGGTTCGCGAGCCGGTCGTCAAGACGGCAATTCTGGCGCCGAAGGACTACGTCGGGGCCATCATGGAGCTCTGCCAGAGCCGCCGCGGCCGGCTCCTCGGCATGGAGTACCTCGGCGAGCGAGTGGAACTGCGCTACAGCATCCCCCTCGGCGAGATCGTCTTCGACTTCTTCGACCATCTGAAGAGCCGCACCCAGGGATACGCGAGCCTCGATTACGAGCCGATGGGCGACCAGGAGGCGGACCTCGTCAAGGTCGACATCCTGCTGCAGGGCGAGACGGTCGACGCATTCAGCGCGATCGTGCATCGCGACAACGCCTACTCGTACGGCACGATGATGGCGGAGCGCCTGCGCAAGCTCATTCCGCGCCAGCAGTTCGAGGTGCCGATCCAGGCGGCCATCGGCGCGCGGGTGATCGCCCGTGAGAACATTCGGGCGATCCGCAAGGACGTGCTCGCGAAGTGCTACGGCGGCGACATCAGCCGAAAGCGCAAGCTGCTCGAGAAGCAGAAGGAGGGCAAGAAGCGCATGAAGATGGTCGGGCGCGTCGAAGTGCCCCAGGAGGCCTTCATCGCTGCGCTCTCGGGTGACGTGGAGGGCAAAGAGGGGGGCAAGCGGTGAGCCAGGATCAGCCTCCCCGTCGCAGCAGCCACGTCGAGATGCCGGTCGCGTACGCCGCGGTCGGCGCCTCAAAGGATCCCGACATCGTGAAGTACCCGCCGGAGGGGATGACCCCGTACGAGGAGGAGTTGCGCCTCGGCAGCGGGCAGGAGCGATTCCTGATCGCCTCGAGCCTGCTGATGACCTGGGGCGCGCAGCGCGGTTCCGGCGTGCGCGTCACCGGCATCGTGCGCGGCACCGGCTCGGAGTACGTCGGTCCGAGCTTCACCAGTGATGGAATGCCGGAGGCCGCGGGCGAGGTCGAGGAGCAGTTCGGGCCCGACGGCGAGCCGTACATCGTCGCGGGTACCACGGCGGTGCTCCACGCCGAGGGGCAGGATCCCCGCAGCGTGCTCGTGGTGTACACCGTCGACGAGGAGCGTCGCGTCGGTTTCGCGTGGGGCACGGGCGATGAAGCGGGCGCTATCGGGGAGCAGCTCTTCGTCATCGAGTTCCGCCCCGACGACACGGTCTGGGCTGTTGCGCGCGGTTTCGTCGCGGCGCCGAAGAACGGGCTGCTCGGGCTGCGCGGTCGCGCGGACGTGCGGGCCGCGCTCGATGCGGTGAAGCGCGGGATCGCCGCTCTCGCACCCGGTGCGCAGCCCGCTCCCGATCTCGGGCCCGCGAATACGGACGAGGCGCTTCCCGTTGAGCAGGCGCCGGTCGCCGAGCAGGAGCCGGTCGCCGAGCAGGCGCCGGTTTCGGAGCCGGATCCCGATCCAGCGCAGGAGCCTCAGCCCGAGCCCGAGGTCGTTTCCGCGCCCGAGCCCGAGGTCGTTTCCGCGCCCGAGCCCGAGGTCGTTCCCGCGCCCGAAGCGGTTCCCGAGCCGGAACCGGGTGCCGCGCAGGACACTCAGCCCGAGCCGGAGGCCGCCGCATCGACGCACCAGCGCAGGCCGAGCAAGCGCTCGTGACGTTGCAGCGGCTGGGATTCGGCCGAACTCGAGTGGAACGGAAGCATCGTGCCGAGCGCGCTGCCTGAGGGCGACCCGGCACCCGAGGACGGCGCCCTCCCGCCCGAGGCGGCGATCGATGCGGACGAGCGCAAGTTCGGCGTGTACGTGCACGTTCCGTACTGCCGGGTGCGATGCGGCTACTGCGATTTCAACACCTACACGGCCAGCGAGTTGGGCGGCACCACGCGCGCCGATTACGCGGACCAGGTCGCGCAGGAGCTGGCCCTCGGCGGTCGTGTGCTCCGAAGCGCCGGGCTTCCCGAACGCGAGGTCTCGACGGTCTTCTTCGGAGGGGGCACCCCGACACTGCTGCCCGCCTCGGATCTCGCCGCAATGCTCGGCCGCATTCGAGCGGAGTGGGGCCTCGCAGACGGCGCCGAAGTGACCACCGAGGCGAACCCCGACTCCGTCGACGCCGCGTACCTGCAGGCACTCGCGGAGGCGGGCTTCACGCGTGTGAGTTTCGGCATGCAGTCCGCGGTGCCGCACGTGCTGGCGACGCTCGATCGCACGCACACCCCCGAGCGCGTGCCGCTCGTCACTCGATGGGCGCGCGACGCGGGTCTGCAGGTCAGTGTCGATCTCATCTACGGAACGCCCGGGGAGAGCCTCGACGACTGGGGGCGCTCGATCGACGCAGCGCTCGCGTGCGAGCCCGATCACCTCTCGGCGTACGCGCTGATCGTCGAGCGGGGCACGAAGCTCGCCGCGCAGATCCGTCGCGGAGAGGTCAGCGCACCCGATGAGGACCTGCACGCGGAGATGTACGAACTCGCGGACGCGCGCTTCGCAGAGGCGGGCTTCTCCTGGTACGAGATCAGCAACTGGTCGCGCACGCCCGAAACCCGCTCGCGGCACAACCTGGCGTACTGGACGGGCGAGGACTGGTGGGCTGCGGGGCCGGGAGCTCACAGCCACGTGGGCGGGGTGCGGTGGTGGAACGTGAAGCATCCGGGCGCCTACGCGCAGCGCATGGCGCAGGGTGCGTCTCCCGCGCACTCGCGCGAGACGCTGACCGACGAGTCGCGTCGCGAAGAGCGCATTCTGCTGGAGACGAGGATCGCCGACGGGTTGCCCGCGGATGTGCTGACCGCGGATGAGCGCCGCGCGATCCCGCAGCTGATCGCCGACGGCCTGCTCGATGGGCGCGCTGCGATCGCCGGTCGCGTCGTGCCGACGCTGCGGGGCCGACTGCTCGCCGATACCGTGGTGCATCGCCTGCTCGGTGCGTGAGAGAGCGTGCGACCGCGGTGAGGTGCGGAGAGCCGCCCGACCCCGCCTGTTCGCTGCGAGCGGGACCGGCCGCGGAGCGCTCGACCTGCGCTAGACTTGGCACTCGGAGCAAGTGAGTGCCAGGGTCAGGAGGGACGATGGTTTCCGAGCGCAGCCTCGCGGTGCTGCACGCGATCGTCGGCGACTACGTCTCGTCGAACGAACCCGTGGGTTCGAAGGCGATCGTCGAGCGGCACAGCTTCGGCGTCTCGGCGGCGACGATCCGCAACGACATGGCCCTGCTCGAGGAAGACGAGCTCATCGCCCAGCCGCACACCTCATCGGGTCGGGTGCCGACCGACAAGGGGTACCGCCTCTACGTCGACACGCTCGCGCGCATCCGACCGCTGAGCTCGGCGCAGCGATCCGCCATCGAGCGCTTCCTGGGCGAGTCCTCCGACCTCGATGACGTCATGGCGCGCACGGTGCGCATGCTCTCCCAGCTCACCAATCAGGTCGCCGTGGCGCAGTACCCGTCATTGCGGCGCACCGTCGTGCGTCACATCGATCTTGTGGCCATCGGCGAGGATCGGGTGCTCAGCGTGCTGATTCTCGGAAGCGGCGTGGTCGAGCAGCAGGTGGCTCTGCTGCCGGCCTCTCGCGTCACCGAGGCATGGGTGCACGGCCTGCGTCAGCGCATCGCCGACGCGGCCATCGGCAGTGACGTCGAAACGGCCGCGAGCGCGGTGGCCCGGCTGGAGGAGGACCTCCCGATGTGGTCGCAGCCCGACGAGACCGACCTCGTGAGGCGCGTACTCGCGGTGGTGCTGAGCCAGCTCCAGGCCAATCGCAACGACCGGATCGCGGTCGCCGGCGCGGCGAATCTCTCGCGCCCCGGCGGGGAGTTCGCGGGCTCGCTGCCCGTCGTGCTCGAAGCCATCGAGGAGCAGGTCACCCTGCTCCGTCTGTTCGGCGAGCTGGTGCACGACGATCGGGAGGTCTCCGCCTCGATCGGCCGGGAGAACGAGGCGTACGGGCTCTCGGAGACGTCGATCATCGCGTCGAAGTACGAGGACGGCGTCGCGATCTCCAAACTCGGCGTCCTGGGGCCGCTGCGTATGGACTACGCCGGCAACATCGCCACCGTGCGCGCGATCGCGCGCTACCTGAACCGGTTCCTGGGGGAGGAGCGGTAGCGACCGCCCCTCCCGACCAGCCAACTTCACCCCGACCTTGAGGAGCAATACAGCGTGGCCGATCATTACGAGACTCTCGGTGTTACCCGCGAAGCGAGCGCCGAAGAGATCAAGAAGGCCTACCGGCGTCTCGCCCGCCAGCTGCATCCGGACGTGAATCCCAGCGAGGAGGCGGCCGAGCAGTTCAAGAACGTCACGCATGCGTACGACGTGCTCAGCGATCCGGAGCAGCGCCAGCGCTACGACATGGGCGGTTCGCAGGGCGGGGCCGCCGGTTTCGGCGACATCTTCGAGACGTTCTTCGGCGGAGGCGGGTTCGGCGGGGCGGGCCAGCGCGGTCCGCGATCGCGCTCCGAGCGCGGCGACGACGCGATGATCCGCGTCGATGTGTCGCTGGAGGACGTGATCTTCGGCACGCAGCGCGACATCTCGGTGAACACGGCCGTGCTCTGCGAGGTCTGCCAGGGCAGCTGCACGCAGCCGGGAACCCACCCCGTCACGTGCGACGTCTGCGGCGGTCAGGGGCAGGTGCAGCGCCAGGTGCGGTCGCTCTTCGGCAACGTCGTCACGATGCACCCGTGCGGCAGCTGCCAGGGATACGGCACCATCATCGAGCACCCGTGCGTGGAGTGCGCCGGCAAGGGTCGCGTGCGCGAGCGCCGTACCTTCCCGATCGAGGTGCCCTCGGGCATCGACACCGGAACGCGACTGCAGATGCGCGGGGGCGGAGAGGTCGGCCCGGGCGGCGGGCCGAACGGCGACCTGTTCATCGAATTCCGCGTCATGCACCACGACATCTTCAGCCGCGACGGCAACGACCTGCTCTGCACCATGCAGCTCTCGATGACCGATGCGATCCTCGGCGCGCAGGCGAAGCTCGCCGGGCTCGACGGCGAGGTCGAGGTCGCGGTCGAGGCGGGCGTGCAGTCCGGCGACATGCTGACGATCCGTGGCCGCGGCATTCAGGGACTGCGGAGCACGACCCGCGGCGACCTGAAGATCGCCGTGCAGGTATCGACGCCGACGAAGCTCTCCAACCGCGAAAAGGATCTCGTGCGGCAGCTCGCGTCTCTGCGAAAGGATGACGCCCCGCATCTCGGCGAGTTCCATCAGGGCTTCTTCGGCAAGATTCGCGACCGCTTCTTCCGCCAGGGCTGAACGTGGCGAACCTCTACTACCGGGAGGATCTCGACGAGAGCGACCTCGTTCCGGGGTCGCTCATCGAAATCGGTGGTGACGAGGGGCGCCATGCGGTGCGCGTCAGCCGCATGCGGGCGGGCGAGCGCACGCTGATCGGGAACGGAGCAGGCGCGCTCGGCGAGGGCGAGGTCGAGGCGGTCGCGAAGGATCGCTTCGCCGTGCGCATCGACCGCGTCCCTCCGCGAGCCGCGCCCTCGGGGCCCCGCCTGGTGCTCGTGCAGGCGCTCGCGAAGGGGGACCGCGACGAGCGCGCCGTCGAGCAGGCCACCGAGTTCGGCGTCGATGCGATCGTGCCCTGGCAGGCCGAGCGCTCCGTCTCCCGCTGGGACGGTCCCGGGGCGCACGAGAAGGCTGCGAAGGGGCTCGCCAAGTGGCGGCGCATCGCTCGGGAGGCGTCGAAGCAATCGATGCGGGCGAGCATTCCCGAGGTGCGTGAACCCGTGGCGCTCAGCGAGCTGCGGGAGACCGCGTCGCGCAGTGATCGCGCGGTCATCCTGCTGCACCCGCGGAGCACGACGCGAGTGTCGACGTGGGCTCGATCGGCTGCGGCGGCAGATCCTCGGCCGGCTGAGCTGCTGCTCGTCGTCGGCCCCGAGGGCGGGTTCACCGACGCGGAGATCGACTCGCTGGAGGCTGCCGGAGCATCGGTGCTGCTGCTCGGCGACACCGTGCTCCGTACGTCATCCGCGGGCCCCGCGGCGATCGCCGTGCTCAACGCCGCCTTCGCCCGCTGGTGAGCTCGCCCTCGTGGTGCCTCCGTGTCCGTCGCCGCTGAGTGCCGATTCATCGAAGGGTTCGTCGCCGCCGAGTACTCGACGCACGCGATCGGCATCGATCTGCTTCGTCCATGAACCGAGCAGGAGCGTTGCGACGGCGTTGCCGGTGAAGTTCGTGAGCGCCCGGCCCTCCGACATGAAGCGATCGATGCCGACGATCACGCCCACTCCGTCGACCAGCTCGGGGCGGTAGGCCTGCAATCCGCCCGCGAGCGTCGCCAGCCCGGCGCCGGTCACGCCGGCGGCGCCCTTCGATGCGATGATCATGAAGACGAGCAGCCCGATCTGCTCGCCGATGCTCATCGGGTCGCCCATGCCTGCGGCGATGAAGAGCGATGCCATGGTGAGGTAGATCGCAGTGCCGTCGAGGTTGAACGAGTACCCCGTGGGCACGGTGATGCCGACCACGGGCTTGGAAACGCCGATGTGCTCCATCTTGGCGATCAGCCGCGGCAGAGCCGATTCGGAGGACGAGGTGCCGACGATCAGCAGGTACTCGCGCCCGAGGTACTTCATCAGCGCGAAGATGTTCACACGGGTGACCGCGTAGAGCAGCGTCCCCAGAACTCCGACGATGAAGACGATGCACGTGATGTAGAACCCGATCATGAGCACCCCGAGACTCCAGATGGCGGAGACCCCCGTCTTGCCGACGACCGCAGCGATCGCTCCGAATGCTCCGATCGGGGCGAGCCAGAGGATCATGCTGAGCACCCGGAAGACGAGCGTCTGCAGGTGCCTGACCGCATCCATGACGGGAGCTGCGCGATCGCCGAGACCCTGCAGCGCGAATCCGGTGAGCAGCGCGATGAAGAGCACTTGGAGCACGCTCTCGCCGGTGAACGCGGAGAAGAACGTCGTCGGGATGATCCCGAGCACGAACTCCTGCGTGCTGCTGCTCGCACCCTCGACCGCGTACTCCGCTCCCTGCATGTCGAGCCCGGTTCCGGGGTGGAGCAGATTGCCCACCACCAGGCCGATCGCGAGGGCGAACGTCGACATGATCATGAAGTACGCCAGGGCGAGTCCACCGATCTTGCCGACGGTCGCGGCCTTCGCGATCGAGCCGACCCCGATCACGATGGTGCAGAAGATGATGGGGGCGATCATCATCTTGATGAGCGCCACGAACGCCTTGCCGAGCGGCTCGAGCCCGACGGCGAAGTCCGGCAGTACGAGCCCCATGATCGCGCCGAGCACGACCGCGGCGATGACCGCGACGTAGAGCCACGTGTGCTTGTCCCAGGCTCTCCGGCGCGGTTCTCGCACTGACGATCCGGATCCAACGGGTGTTGTCGCGACCATGATGCTCCTCCTGAGAACGTCGTCGTCCATGTGAATCGATCCGCGGGCGTCTCGAAGCGGAACCGCGGTGCGCTGATCACGCTAGGGCGCACGCGCGCTCCAGGCGCTTTTCGGACTTATCGGACTCGGAGCTCGAACTGAAGGGCCAGCGCAATGGCGTTCGGCATGCGAGAATGTGACCCATGAGTCACGGCCGATCACGCAGTGCGACCTCGCGCGTGTTCGTCGTTCTCATGTGCGGGGTGCTGGCGGTGAGCGTGATCGTCACCGCACTGCTGATGTGGGACAGCCGGCGCGCCGAGTACCGGCACACCGAGCGCACGACGCGAGCCCTCGCCGTCGCCGTCGCCGCGGCACCGGAAACCGCGGAAGCACTCGCGGATCCGATCGGATCGTCGCGCGTCGATGCGTTGCAAGAGCACGTCTCCCACCTCAGGCGCGATATCGGCGTGAGTTACATCACCGTGATGGACGCGTCGGGAACGCGGTTCACCCACCCGGACCCCGCGGAGATCGGAAAGCGCTACCGCGGCACGATCCCCGTCGAAGCGGCGTCCTTCACGGAGCGATGGACGGGCACGCTCGGTCCCTCCATTCGCACGATCGCTCCCGTCGTCGACCGCTCAGGCGCCACGATCGGATGGGTGTCCGTCGGAATCACCGTCAGCTCGATCGCCCAGGAGATCCTGCGCGAGATGCCGCTCGTATTCGCCGTGAGCGGTGCGTTCGCGGCCGTCGGAGGGCTCGCTGCGCTCGCCGGCCGACGCATCACCCGGCGGATCACGGGCGACCTCTCAGCGGAGGCCGTGCGCGAGGCCCTGATCTCCCACGACTCGCTGCGAACGCTCAGCGAGTCTCTGCGGGCGCAGACCCACGAGCACGGCAACCGTCTGCACGCCGCGATCGCGCTCCTCGAACTCGGAAGGCGGGATGAGGCGATCGACATGCTCGCTGCAACGGCTCACCGAAGCCAGGAGCTCGCCGACCTCGTGGCTGCTCCCGATGCGCTCGACCACGCAGTGAGCGCAGTGATCGTCGGCAAGACGGCGCAGGCCGCCGAACGCGGCGTCACCCTCGCAGCCGACATCGCTCCGGAGCTCCCGGATCTGCCGCTGGGCACGATGGAACTGGTCTCCGTCGTCGGCAATCTCCTGGACAACGCGATCGACGCAGCGGCGGCGAGCAACTCGCGGTCCCGCACGGTCGAGCTCCGGATGAGAGCTGGGGCGCAGGGAGAGGTGCTCATCGACGTGTCGGACTCGGGCGACGGTTTCGGCGTCGAGGACCGGAGCAGCATGTTCGACTGGGGCGTCTCGACGAAGCGGGTACCTCCGGGGCGCGAAGCGGAGGGGCGGGGCGTCGGCCTGGCGCTCGTCGAGCGCATCGTGCGCGAGTGCGGCGGATCGATCGCGGTTCGCGAAGCGCCGACGACCTTCTCGGTGCGGCTCCCGCTGCACGGTTCCGAGAGCGCCCTTCCATCCGCGTCGTCGGTCGTGGAGCGCGCAGTGCCGGTTGCGCCGGCCACCTCGGAGCTCCCGTGAGCGGGGTTGCGCGGGGCACGCGCGACCCGATCCGAGTCGTGATCGTCGACGACGATGCACTCGCACTCGAATTGCATCGCGCGCACCTGGACCGTGTGGGCGGGTTCCAGGTGGTGGCCGAGTGCACCGGGGCGCGCGCCGCCGTCGCCGCACTCACACGTTCGTCGCACAGCGCGGACCTCGTGCTGCTCGACGTCACGATGCCGGACGGAACCGGTATCGACGTGCTGCGGCACGTGCGCGCGCGAGGGGTGCGCACCGAGGTCATCGCAGTCAGCGGAGTGCGAGATGTCGAGGTCGTGCGCGAGATGGTGGCGCTCGGCGCTGTGCAGTATGTGATCAAGCCGTACACGTTCGCGTCCTTCAGGGACCGCATCCAAGCATTCATGGAGTACCACTACCGGTCTCTCGCAGCAGCCGGAGCCGCTACGCAGCACGAGGTCGACCAGATGCTCGCCTCGTTGCGCGCGGCTCCGATCGCCGCACTGCCGAAAGGGCTCTCGGCGACGACCCTGGAGCACGTCTCCGCAGCCGTCCGCGAGCGCGGGCCGAGTACCGCGCACGAGATCGGCCTGCGCCTCGGACTGTCGCGCGAAGTCGGTCGACGGTATCTGGAGCATCTCGCCGACGCCCGTCGAGTGGAGCGGCGCGCTCGATACGGTGCGCGGGGCCGGCCGCAGACCGAGTACGCCTGGTGCGCGGACATCGGTGCGCGCTGAACGGCTCACCCGCCAGCGTCTACACTGGAACCATGGCAGCAGAGACCGTGTTCGCGAAGATCGTGTCCGGTGAGATTCCCGTCGAGATCCTCGCGGAGACCGAGCGGGTGCTCGCGTTCCCCGATATCAGCCCTCAGGCGCCGGTCCACATCCTCGTGATCCCGAAGTCGACGGCGTACGAGAACGTCGCCGAGCTCGCCGCCGCTGAGCCCGACACGCTCGCCGAGATGGTCTCCGTCGCGCAGAGCCTTGCCGAGGAGCACGCCAACGGCGAATTCCGCCTCATCTTCAACAGCGGAGCGACGGCAGGCCAGACCGTCTTCCACGTGCATGCGCACCTGCTCGCCGGCAACCTCGAGGAGCGATCGCTCGGTGCCTCCTGAACTCCCGGAGAATGATCCTCCGCTGCAGCGCACGATCCTGCTGGCGGGAGTCGATCTCGCGTCGTTCCTCGGGCACCGCGATCAGCTGCTCGCCGATCTCGAAGCGCAGCACCCCGAGGTCTCGTTCCATGCGCGCGATCAGGTGCTCACGCTGCGCGGACCCGCGGGAAGCGTGCGCGCCGCGGAAGAAGTGGTCAATGAGATCCTCGAACTCGCGAGGCGCAGCGGCGCCGTATCGCGACGCGACGTCCAGGAGGTGACGCGAATGGTGCACGACGGACAGGGGCCCACGGCGGCGCAGATGCTGAGCGAGCCGATCGTGACGGTGCGCGGTCACGCGGTCCGCGCCCAGACCCGTGGCCAGCGCGCGTACGTGGATGCCATCGACACGCACACGATCGTGTTCGGCGTCGGGCCGGCGGGTACCGGGAAGACCTACCTCGCGATGGCGAAGGCCGTGCAGGCCCTGCAGCGACGCGAAGTGGCGAAGATCATCCTCACCCGGCCGGCCGTCGAAGCCGGCGAACGGCTCGGATATCTGCCGGGGACGCTCGAGGACAAGATCGATCCGTATCTTCGACCGCTCTTCGATGCGATCGGATCGATGATGGACGCCGACGTCGTGCCGAAGCTGCTCGCGAGCGGCACGATCGAGGTCGCGCCGCTCGCCTACATGCGCGGACGCACGCTGAACGAGTCGTTCGTGGTGCTCGACGAGGCGCAGAACACGACGCCCGAGCAGATGAAGATGTTTCTGACGCGACTGGGCTACGGCTCCAGGATGGTGGTGACGGGAGACATCACCCAGGTCGATCTGCCGATCGCGACCAGCGGCTTGCGCGTCGTCAACCGCATCCTGCGCGACGTCGAGGACATCCACTTCGCGGAACTCGGGTCGGACGATATCGTGCGCCACAATCTGGTGAGCCGGATCGTCGACGCATACAGCGCCTTCGACCAGTCCGCGGAGCGGCAGAAGGGAGACGCCTCGTGAGCGTCGAGATCAACAACGAGTCGGGCATCGAGATCGAGGTGGGCCGCGTGCAGCGTCTCGCGGCGTTCGTGCTGGAGTCCCTCTACGTCCACCCCGACACCGAAGTGGGTGTGATGTTCGTGGACGAGACCTCCATCGAGCGGCTCCACGTGCAGTGGATGGACGAGCCGGGCCCGACCGATGTGCTGAGCTTTCCGATGGACGAGCTGCGCCCGGGCCGCGTCGACGCGCAGACCCCTGCAGGGTTGCTCGGCGACATCGTGATCTGCCCGCAGGTCGCGGAGGTGCAGGCGGAGGCTGCGGGCCACGACCTCCAGCAGGAGATCTCCGTCCTGCTGACGCACGGGATGCTGCACGTGCTCGGCTACGATCACGCCACCCCCGAGGAGGAGGCCGAGATGTTCGGCCTCCAGCGCGACCTGCTGCTCTCCTTCGCCATGCGCGAGCGCTCTCGATGAGCCTGCCCCTGGCACTGCTGTTCCTCGCCGCGGCTGCGGTTCTGCTCGCTCTGGGCGGGCTGCTCGCAGCGGCCGACGCAGCCCTCGGCGTACGGTCGCGGGCCGAACTGATGGCGCTGGCCGACGAGTCCCCGCGCTCGGGCCGGGCGATCCGAGCCATTGCCGAGGACGAGGGGCGACACGCGAACGCGCTGGCATTCGCACGCGTCTTCGCTGAGACGCTCTCCGCGGTGCTCATCACCCTGGTGCTCGCGTACTCGCTCGAGATGCTCTGGCTCGAGCTGGTGCTCGCGACGCTCGTGATGACGGCGGTCACCTTCGTGCTGGTCGGCTCGAGCCCGCGAACGGTGGGTTCGCATCACGCCGACGCCGTCATCCGTTTCGCCGCCCCGCTGCTGCGGGGATTGCGGCTGCTGCTCGGGCCGCTGGCCTCGGGCCTCATGCGGTTCGGAGACCGCGTGACTCCGGGGCGCAGCGCCGGCCGCCGCATCCGGGACGAGCAGCAGCTGCTCTCGATGGTCGACCAGGCCGCCGAGCAAGCCGTGCTCGAGAGCGATGATCGCGATTACATCCACTCGCTCGTCGAGTTCGGCGACACGCTCGTGCGCGAGATCATGGTTCCGCGCATCGATATGATCACTGTGGACGCCGATCAGAGCGTGCGGGAGGCGCTCGAGCAGCTCCTAGCCTCTCGGCACTCCCGCGTACCCGTCGTGGACGGCGATGTCGATGACGTGGTCGGCATCGCCTACCTGCGCGACGCGAGCGGTTTCGCCCTGCGACGTCCCGAGGAGTCCGAACAGGCCCCGGTCACCCGGATCACGAAACCCGCGATCTTCGTACCCGAAGTGCAGCGCGCCGACGATCTCCTCCGGCAGATGCAGCGGGAATCCAATCATCTCGCACTGGCGGTCGATGAATACGGGGGCATCTCGGGCCTCGTCACGCTCGAAGATCTGATCGAGGAGCTGCTCGGCGACATCTCCGACGAGCACGACCGCGACGTGCCCGAGATGACGATGCAGGAAGACGGATCGTTCATCGTCGGGGCGCGTCTGTCGGTGCCCGAGCTCGGCGAACTCTTCGGCCTCGAGCTCGAGGACGAGGATGTCGACACCGTGGCCGGCCTCGTCGCGAAGACGCTCGGCAGGCTTCCCGAGGCCGGCGACACGGTCGTCGTCGCGGGCATCGAATTGACCGCGATCGACACCGAGCGCCGCCGACAGCGTCTGCTCACGGTCGAGGCGCGTTGGATCGGAGAGAACGAAGGAGAGGACGGCGCATGAGCCAGGAGGATCGTCACGAGCCCGGCACGGGCGCTGAGGAATCGACGAAGGGCGACTATCGAGCGGGATTCGTCTCGTTCGTCGGGCGACCGAACGTGGGCAAGTCGACGCTGACGAACGCGCTCGTCGGCGAGAAGATCGCCATCACGAGCCCGAAGCCGCAGACCACGCGTCGCGCGATCCGCGGAATCTCGCACCGGGAGAACGGCCAGCTGATCATCGTCGACACTCCGGGGCTGCACCGTCCGCGCACGCTGCTCGGAGAACGTCTCAATGCGCTCGTGGAGGCGACCCTCGGAGATGTCGACGTAATCGGCTTCTGCATTCCTGCGAACGAGAAGCTCGGGCCTGGCGACCGCTTCATCAACGAGCGGCTGAACGACTTCCCGCGCGCCAAGAAGGTGGCGGTGCTCACGAAGGTCGACGAGGCGTCGAAGAGCGAGATCATCGATCAGCTTACGCGACTCGGCGAGCTGCGGGAGTGGGACGCGGTGGTTCCCATCTCGTCCGTCACCCGCGAGCAGCTCGACGTGCTCGCCGATGTGCTGCTCGGGCTCATGCCGATCTCCCCACCGCTCTACGAATCCGAGCAGACGACCGACGAGGGCGAGGACGACCGGATCGCCGAGCTCATTCGCGAAGCAGCGCTCGACGGGGTTCGCGACGAGCTGCCGCATTCGTTGGCGGCCACGGTCGAGGATCGTGAGGAGCGGGAGGACGGCCTGCTCGAGATCTACGCGAACCTGTACGTCGAGCGAGACAGCCAGAAGGGCATCATCATCGGTCACCGCGGCTCACGCCTGCGCGACGTGGGGGAGCGGGCCCGACGGGAGATCGAGGCGCTCCTCGGGCGACGCGTCTACCTGTCGCTGCGGGTCAAGGTGCTCAAGGAGTGGCAGCGCGATCCGAAGGCGCTGGGCAAGCTCGGCTTCAACTGAGCTCGGTGCGCGCCTCCGTCCGCGTAAGCTCACCTTCCGCCTGAGAACCCGCCGCCTCCGCCGCCTCCGGCGAAGCCTCCGCCGGTCGACCCGCCCGAGCTGCTCGATGTGTAGCTCACGGATGAGCTGAGGGAGTCGGTGAACTGCGAGATCGTGTCCGTGAACGACGACGCGCCCGCCGTTCCGAGCCCCGCGTACCAGAGCGGGACGTATCCGTTGTGCTGCTCGAACGTCACCTGCAGCACGCGGGTCCACTCCTTCTCGAGCCCGAAGATCATCGCGTAGGGCAGCAGCCGTTCGTACAGATGCACGATGTCGACACCGGCCTCCGAGCGACGCTCCGCTCCGCTGTGCGACTGCAGCATGCGCAGCCGATCGGCTTCGGCGACCGTGATGAACTCGCGCACTCCGAGCAGGTACTCGCGCGTCTCGGCTCCGAGGGGCGTGTACACGCGCTGCTTGACGACGGAGGCGAACGCTGCGATCAACGCCACCACGCCCATGATGATGAAGATCGCGGGGAGCGCGTTCTCGCGCGTCGCCAGCGAGGCGACGGTGAAGCCGCCGAGCACCGCCACGAGACCGATGGAGATCCATCCCCAGAGACGAGCGTTCCTGCTGTGCACCTTCTCGACGTAGCCGCGCTCCTTCTCGGCTGCGACTCCGGCCGCCTCGAGCTTCTGCATCCGCTGTCCGAAGCCCTCGTCGCTCTTGGGCAGAGCGAACGCGTCTCCCGGGGTCGCCTTCGGGAAGAGCGCGTGCAGGGCCTGGTCGTCGAGAGGGTCTGCGGTGCGGGTCGGATCGACGAGGCGCAGCACCGGCTGCGCGACCTTCGGTCCGAACATCCCCTGCTCCGGCTCGCCGTCTTCGATGCGGATCGCCCCGCGCACGGCGAGGTGCACGATCTGGGCCGCACTCGTCTTCCCGGCGGCGCCGGCGACCGGTCCCGCCAGCAGCGGGGGCAGCGTATCGGGGACGTCGTACTGGGCGACGATCGTGCCGCGCCCCGCCTTCCTGCGGCTTCGGAGCCGGAACGCCGAACCGGCGGCGACACCCGCAGTGCCCAGCGCGCCGCCCCCGATGATGAGGGGAAGCGTGTCGAGCGCGAAGTTCGGGAGGCGGCTGTCGGGCTGCACGACGGAGTCCGCTTCGAGGCCGATGGCGGCGGTAACGCCCTCCTGCGGGCCGAGCGCGACGCCGCTGATGGCGAAGCCGGTTCCGCCCGCCGCCGCACTCATATCGCACGCGTCGGTCGAACCCGCACTGCCCGCGTAGCATCGAGCGTCGCCGGTGACGCGATCCGCCAGGCCCGGGCCGAACGAGATCGTCGCGTCGAAGCGATCGATCGGCTGCTCGTGCTCGAAGTCCACGAGGTCCCAGTAGAACTCGTCGGCCGCACCGTCTTCTCGAGCGAGCACCACGTCCTGGAGCGTGTAGGAGATCACGTACGTCTGCACGCCCCGGACGAATCGATCGTCGCCGGTGAGCACCGCCACGAAGCCGTCCTCCTCTTCGATCTCGAACGGCACGGCCGCGCCCGAGGCGTCGGTCACCGAGAAGTTCGCCGGATCGGTCGAGCTGCCCTCGTACTCCTCCGGCAGACCGCGGACGATGCCGCGATTCTGATCGAAGTCGGGAAACTCCGCCACGAGCGTCTCCGTCACCTGAGCGACGGCTCGCCCCTCCGCGTCGGTGTCGATCTCGTACGCGACATCCCAGCTCCGATAGGAGAAATCGGAGACGTCGGCTTCCGCGGGAGCGGGCGACTGGGGGAGGGCCCAAGCCGCCGCCGCGGCGACGACCGCGAGAGCGACGGCGCCGCCGCGAAGTATGCGCATGCCTGTGGTCATGGCAATCAGGCTATGCCACGTGGGCGCACCACGCCCGGAATCCGCGCGGGCACGGCGTCAGCTGCTAGAGTGATCGGCATGCTGTTCGGCTCGCTTCTCCTTAGCTGCCGCGACGAGTCCTCGACTTCGAACTGATCAGTCTCTGGCCTCCCTCGTCGCGGTGTTCGTGTTTGGCTGAGCAAGACCACGACGAGAAAGACGAGTTCATGCAGAACCTGCAGCAGCCCTCCGGGATGCCGACGCATCGGTACCGCCCGTTCCACGAGATCATCGATGTCGATCTCCCCGATCGCACCTGGCCGACGAAGCGAATCACCGAGGCGCCGCGCTGGTGCGCGGTCGACCTGCGCGACGGCAATCAGGCGCTCATCGATCCGATGAGCCCCGAACGCAAGCGGATCATGTTCGATCTGCTCGTCAAGATGGGGTACAAGGAGATCGAGGTCGGGTTCCCATCGGCGAGCCAGACCGACTTCGACTTCGTGAGGCATCTCATCGAAGACGGCGCCATCCCCGACGACGTCACCATCCAAGTGCTGACCCAGGCGCGCGAGCACCTGATCACCCGCACCTACGAGTCGCTCATCGGCGCCAAGCGCGCCATCGTGCACCTCTACAACTCCACGAGCATCCTGCAGCGAGACGTCGTATTCCGGTCGGATCGTGCGGGCATCAAGCAGATCGCCATCGAGGGGGCCAAGCTCTGCAGGGCGAGCGAGCACATCTGCCCCGACACCGAGATCTACTACGAGTACTCGCCCGAGTCGTACACGGGAACCGAGCTCGAGTACGCCGTCGAGGTGTGCAATGACGTGCTGGAGGTGCTCGAGCCGACCGCCGACCGCAAGGTGATCATCAATCTTCCCGCCACGGTCGAGATGGCGACGCCCAACGTGTACGCCGATTCGATCGAGTGGATGAGCCGCCATCTCGACCACCGCGAGAACGTGATCCTCTCACTGCACCCGCACAACGACCGCGGTACGGCCGTGGCTGCCGCCGAACTCGGATACCAGGCGGGCGCCGACCGCATCGAGGGCTGCCTCTTCGGGAACGGGGAGCGCACCGGCAACGTCGATCTCGTCGCACTCGGCATCAACCTGTTCACGCAGGGCATCGACCCGCAGATCGACTTCTCTCGTCTCGACGAGGTGCGCCGCACCGCCGAGTACTGCAACCAGCTGCGGGTGCCCGAGCGCAGCCCGTGGGCCGGGGACCTCGTCTACACGGCGTTCTCGGGGTCGCACCAGGACGCGATCAAGAAGGGCTTCGAGCGGATGGCGCAGGACGCCGAAGCGGCGGGCACCAGCGTCGACGAGATCGAGTGGGCCGTACCGTACCTGCCCGTCGACCCGAAGGACCTGGGCCGCTCCTATGAGGCCGTGATCCGTGTGAACTCGCAGTCGGGCAAGGGAGGCGTCGCCTACCTGCTCAAGACTGACCACCACCTCGACCTGCCGCGCCGCTTGCAGATCGAGTTCAGCTCCGTGGTGCAGGGCGTGACGGACTCCGAGGGCGGTGAGATGTCCAGCGATGAGATCTGGCGCATCTTCCAGGACGAGTACCTGCCCGCGCAGGCCGACGACGCCGAGACCTGGGGGCGGTACAAGCTCCTCCGCACCGCGGCGACGAGCGCGGGGGACGGCATCACCGAACTGGTCGTGGACTACCGCGTCGGATCGGAGGATCAGCGGCTCACGGGCCGCGGCAACGGCCCCGTCGATGCATTCCTCAACGCGCTCAACGCGACCGGCCACTCGGTCACGCTGTTCGACTACGTCGAGCACGCGATGAGCTCCGGTGGCGACGCGGTGGCGGCCGCCTACGTCGATCTCGAGGTCGACGGGCAGCGCCTCTGGGGCGTGGGCATCGACGCCGACACGAGCCGGGCCACGCTCGAGGCGATCGTGAGCTCCGTCAACCGCGCGGTCCGCAACCGCAACCGCGAAGCCGTCGTGGAGCCTGCGAACGCCTGAGGCGGCGTCGCGTGTCGCAAGCCGCGGACCGCGACGCGTTCGTCTCTCACCCGAGCGGGGTCACTTCTCGTGCGTGTCCCACTCGCGACACGCACGGAGAGTGACCCCGCTCGCATGGAGGAGTTCGCGTTCGTAGATATGTTCGAGCACGCGGTGTGGCGATACGCCGAATCGCTGCGAGGTCTTCTAGGGTGAACCTGTGATTGCTTCGATTCGCGGGCCCGTGCTCGCTGCGGGTGCCGGATGGGTCGTCGTCGAGGTCGGCGGCCTCGGGATGCGCGTCGAGGTGCCGAGCGGGCGCGTCTCACCGGCGAATGCGGGGGATGAGCTGCGGCTGCACACGTCCCTCGTGGTGCGCGAGGACTCACTGACGCTCTTCGGGTTCTCGTCGGAGGCGGAGTTGGACGTCTTCGGGCATCTGATCGCCGTCTCCGGCGTGGGGCCGCGCAGCGCCCTGGGCGTGCTGTCGGCGCTCACGCCCTCCGAGATCGCGGCGGCGGTGGCGCTCGACGACGAGAAGCCGTTCCGCAAAGTGTCGGGGATCGGCCCGAAGACGGCCAAGCTCATCACGCTGTCGCTCGCCGGCAAACTCGCGCACCTCGCGCTCGAGTCGGATGCGACGGCCGCGGTTGTTCAAGCCCCGTCCGATGCGATCGCTGAGGGCGTGCTCGAGGGACTCGTCGGTCTGGGCTGGGCCGACGCCGAGGCGGGCCAGGCCGTGCAAGACGCTCGTGATGCCGGTGCTCCCGATGACAGCGCGGGCTTGCTGCGCGCTGCCCTCGCCCTGTTGCAGGCGGGCCGCGGAGCACGAGGATCGCGAGGCGCCCGATGAGCGGAGAGCTCTCGGCGCAGGCGACCGCGTCTGAACGGGGCTACGAGGGTGCGCTCAGACCTGGCAGTCTCGCCGAGTTCGTCGGCCAGTCGAAGGTGCGTCGGCAACTCGGGCTGCTGCTGGACGCGGCGACGATGCGCCGCCACACGCCCGATCACATCTTGCTCGCCGGGCCGCCGGGGCTCGGGAAGACGACGCTGTCGATGATCGTCGCCGCGGAGCTCGACAAACCGCTGCATCAGACCTCGGGGCCGGCGATTCAGCACGCCGGCGATCTCGCGGCCGTTCTTTCGGCGCTCACACCGGGCGAGGTGCTCTTCATCGACGAGATCCACCGCATGGCCCGCAGCGCCGAAGAGATGCTGTACCTCGCGATGGAGGACTTCAAGGTCGACATCATGGTGGGCAAGGGCGCCGGCGCCACCTCGGTGCCGCTCGAGCTCTCGCCCTTCACGCTCGTGGGTGCGACGACGCGCGCCGGTCTGCTGCCCAATCCGCTGCGCGACCGCTTCGGCTTCACCGCCCACCTCGAGTTCTACTCGGACGACGAGCTCTCGAAGGTGGTGAGCCGCGCGTCCCGGCTCATCGAGTTCGTGCTCTCGGAGAGCGGCGTGGACGAGATCGCGCGACGCTCGCGCGGCACCCCGCGTATCGCGAACCGTCTACTGCGGCGGGTGCGCGATTACGGCCTCGTGCACGACCTGCCCGGCGACGCCTCCACCGTGCAGGCCGCGCTCGCCCTCTACGATGTCGACGATCATGGGCTGGACCGGCTCGACCGCGAGGTGCTGCGCGCTGTGGTCGAGCGGTTCAACGGTGGGCCCGTCGGGCTCTCGACGCTCGCGGTCTCTGTGGGCGAGGAAGCGGAGACGATCGAAGCGGTGGTCGAACCGTTCCTCGTGCGGACCGGCCTGCTCTCCCGCACTCCGCGCGGTCGCGTCGCGACGCGATTGGGTTGGGAGCACGTGGGTGCGGTTCCGCCGGGTGCATCCGGCGAAGAGTAGGGGAGCGTTCCCAGCGGCAACCCGTTAAACTGATGCAATCTGTGCCTCAGGAGGGGCATGTGTTCGTCTGCCGAAAGGACCGTTGTGCCTCTGGATCCGATCACTCTTGTGATGTTCGCGCTGATCGCGCTGTTGATCTTCTTCATGTTCCGGAACGGGAAGAAGCGGCAGGCCGCGCAGGCCGAGCTGCAGAACAACCTTCGTCCGGGCGCGGAGGTCATGCTCCAGTCGGGCATCTTCGGCACCATCGACGCCGTCGACGACGAGGAGAACAAGGTGACCCTGCGCAGCGGGACCTCCTCCTTCGTCGTGCACCGCAATGCGGTCGCGCAGGTCGTCGCACCGGTCGACGCCGCGCCAAAGGAGGAGAGCTCGGAGCTCGCTCCCGATGACGATCCCGCCTTCGGGCAGCGTTTCGGCGCCACCGATGCGGCGCCCGCCGGAGCAGCGGCCGACGATGCGCCGGCTGCGCCCGAGGCCGACCCGCGTCGCACCGGCGAGAACGATTCCGACGTCGATGAGCAGGGGAACAGTTCGGCGCCGAAGGCCTGAGCCGGTGGCCGCGGCACGGCCGCGGCCACCCCTGTCCACGTTTAGAGAAAGCAGTCAGTCTTGGCGTCATCACCCGCCGTTCGGAGGGCCCGACGGTCCCTCGTTCTCCTTCTGGTCTTCATCGTCGGCCTCGCAGGTCTGATCACCTACGGCGTGTTCAACAGCAACGCGACGTGGACCCCGAAACTCGCCCTCGACCTGCAGGGCGGCACCCAGGTACTGCTCGCGGCCGAGCAGACCGGCGGCGAAGCGGTCGCCGGTGATCAGCTGCAGCAGGCCGTGTCGATCATTCGTCAGCGCGTCGACGCCGCAGGCGTCTCCGAGGCCGAGATCACGACTCAGGGCAATCAGCACATCTCCGTGTCGATTCCGGGCAAGGCCGATGAGGCGACGATGCAGCGCATCGAGGCTTCTGCGAATCTCGACTTCCGGCCCGTACTGACCTACGGCATCGGTGCGAACGTCGATCAGGCGACGGCGGAGGACGGCGCGGAGGCGGGTACGGCCTCGGATGACGCCGCCGCTGAAGGAGCGACTCCCGAGGATGCGACGACGGAGGATGCCGCTGCCGACCAAGCGGCAGGGGAAGAGGGCGAAGCCGCTGAAGGAGCGGAGGCCGAAGCGTACGACGAGAGCCTCGACCCGGAGACGATCCCGGAGAGCGCCGGTGATCTGGCGTGGATCACTCCCGCGCTGCAGGAGAAGTTCGACGCATTCACCTGCGACTCCGACGCGGCGCTCGACGCGGGCAACGCCCGGGCGGATCGACCGCTCATCACCTGCGACGACACGGGTGCGGCCAAGTACATTCTGGGGCCGGTCGAACTCGACGGATCCGTGATCACCGACGCGGTCGCGCAGGTCGGCACGACGTCCACCGGCGCGTCGACCGGCGAGTGGGTCGTGCAGATCACCATGAACCAGGAGGGAACGGACACCTTCGGGAAGATCAGCACGCGCCTCTTCGGCGCTGCCGAACCGCAGAACCAGTTCGCCTTCGTGCTCGACGGTCGGGTGCTGTCGGCGCCGACGATGCAGGCGCAGATCCTCGACGGACGGCCCTCGATCAGCGGGCAGTTCACGCAGGAATCGGCGGCGGCTCTGGCCGACCAGCTGAAGTTCGGCGCGCTGCCGATCGATTTCTCGGTGCAGAGCCAGGAGGACATCTCGGCGACACTCGGTACCAGCCAGCTCTCGGCGGGCCTGCTCGCGGGACTCATCGGCCTGCTCCTGGTCGTCGTGTACTCCGCCTTCCAATACCGCGCGCTCGGTTCGCTCACCATCGCCTCGCTCGTGATCGCCGGTGTGCTGACGTACCTGCTGTTGACGTTCTTTTCCTGGCGCCAGGGATATCGTCTCTCGCTGGCGGGCGTCGCAGGCATCATCGTCGCGGTCGGCTTCACCGCGGACTCCTTCATCGTCTACTTCGAGCGCATCCGCGATGCGCTTCGCGACGGCTTCTCCATCGAAAGCGCGGTGGAGCACGGCTGGAAGCGGGCGTTCCGCACCGTCCTGGCGTCGGACGGCGTGAACTTCCTCGCGGCGGTGATCCTGTTCATCCTCGCCGTCGGCAACGTGAAGGGCTTCGCGTTCACGCTCGGCCTCACGACCCTCGTCGACGTCCTCGTGATCGCCTTCTTCACGCACCCGATCATGACGCTGCTCGCACGCACCCGCTTCTACCAGGGCGGACATCCGTTCTCGGGTCTGGACCCGCAGAAGCTGGGCGCGGTGTACCGCGGCCGTATGCAGTTCCGTGAGCCGGTCGTCGCCTCCCGGGGCGGGAAGAAGAACGCGCGGAGTCAGAAAGAGGCCGCACGCCGCCAGACCATCGCCGAACGCAAGGCTCTCATGGCCGATGCTTCAGCCGGAAAGGAGAGCTGACCATGGCTCGCTCATTCGCCGAGTTCGGCAACGCGCTCTACACCGGTGAGAAGTCGATCGACTTCATCGGTCGTCGCAAGACGTGGTATCTCATCTCGATCGTGCTGATCGTGATCTCGATCGCCGGCCCGCTGCTGCGCGGAGGGTTCACCTTCGGCATCGAGTTCACGGGGGGCAGCCAGTTCCAGGTGCACCTCTCCGAGGGTCAGGATCGCGATCCTGCGATTGCCGAAGCCGCCGTGCAAGAGGTGCTTCCGGCGAGCGTTCCGCGCGTGTCCCAGGTCGGTCCGACCGATATCCGGGTCCAGACCGAGGCGCTCTCCGATTCGGAGAACCGGGAGGTCGCCCAGGCGATCGGCGACAGCTACGGGGTTCCGGTCGAGGAGGTGACGACCTCGTACATCGGCCCGGCGTGGGGGCAGGACATCACGCGCCAGGCGATCATCGCGCTGATCGTGTTCATCCTGTTCGCCGCTCTGGTCATGGCCATCTACTTCAGAACCTGGAAGATGTCGTTGGCGGCGATCATCGCACTGCTGCACGACCTCGTGATCACCGCCGGCATCTACGGCATCTCGGGCTTCGAGATCACCCCCGCGGCGATGATCGGGTTCCTCACGATTCTCGGATACTCCCTCTACGACACGGTGGTGGTCTTCGACAAGATCCGCGAGAACACGGCGCCGGGCGAGCTGAACGACCGGCGCACGTTCGCCGAGTCGGTGAACCTGGGCGTGAATCAGACTCTGGTGCGATCGATCAACACCTCCGTCGTCGCACTGCTGCCGGTGGCATCGATTCTCTTCATCGGGGCCTTCGTGCTCGGAGCGGGAACCCTGCGTGACATCTCGCTGGCGCTGTTCATCGGCATCTTCGTCGGAGCGTACTCCACGATCTTCATCGCGTCGCCCGCCTACGCGCACCTGCGTGAGGGGGAGCCCGGCATTCGGAAGCGCGATGCCAAGGTCTTGCGAACCCGTGAACGCGACGGCGCCTCGTCCGATGCGGATGAGGCCGAGATCATCGGCGAGACGGACCCCGCTTCGGCACGATAGGAATCGAAGGAGCGGATGAACGGGCCGGGGACGTCGGGAGAAGCGCAGTGCGCTCGCTCCGACGAGCCCCGGCCCGCTTCGTCTCCCGGGCCGATGCCACTCGCTTTGCTCCGGGCCTCGCGCCGGGTGTAGCGTTCAATCATTCGAGGAGGTGATCCGTGGCAAGTCAAGATACGACGACGACCGGCGGAACGACTGCGCTTCGGCGCCTGGTGCCGCGTATCTTCTCCCGCGGAAGCGCTCCGGGCGCAGTCGATCAGCTGATCCGCACCGTGCGCGGCAATCACCCGCGTGCCGATCTGACCGTCATCGAGCGTGCGTATGCCGTGGCGGAGCGGGCTCACCGCGGGCAGAAGCGCCGCAGTGGAGAGCCCTACATCACTCACCCCATCGCGGTGGCGCAGATCCTGGCCGATCTCGGAATCGCTCCGAACGTGATCGCGGCCGCCCTGCTGCACGACACGGTCGAAGACACGGAGTACACCCTCGAACAGCTGACGCAGGAGTTCGGCGATGAGATCGCCATGCTCGTCGACGGAGTCACCAAGCTCGACAAGGTGAAATACGGCGATTCCGCGCAGGCCGAGACCGTGCGGAAGATGGTCGTCGCGATGTCGAAGGATATTCGCGTGCTGGTGATCAAGCTCGCCGACCGTCTGCACAACGCGCGCACGTGGGGCTTCGTATCGGGCGACTCCGCGAAGCGCAAAGCGCAGGAGACGATCGAGATCTACGCGCCGCTCGCGCACCGCCTCGGTATCCAGTCCATGAAGACGGAGCTCGAGGATCTGTCGTTCGCGGTGCTCAAGCCGAAGCTTTACGCCGAGATTCAGAACCTCGTGGAGCAGCGGAACCCGCAGCGCGACGAGCTCGTCGGCAGGGTGATCGGCTCCATCGAGGGGGATCTTCGCGAGTCGAAGATTCGCGGCGAGGTCACAGGGCGCCCCAAAGAGCTCTACTCGATCTATCAGAAGATGATCGTGCGCGGTCGGGAGTTCGACGACATCTACGACCTCGTCGGAATCCGCGTTCTGGTGAACTCCATACGCGATTGCTATGCCGTGCTCGGGGCGGTGCACGCGCGGTGGACGCCGATCCCGGGTCGCTTCAAGGACTACATCGCCACCCCGAAGTTCAATCTGTACCAGTCGCTCCACACGACGGTCATCGGACCCGATGGCCGCGCGGTCGAGATCCAGATCCGCACGGTTGAGATGCACCAACGGGCCGAGTACGGCGTCGCGGCGCATTGGAAGTACAAGCAGCGGCAGCAGAACCAGGGCCAGTCGTCCAACGACATGGCCTGGCTCGCCCACATCTCCGACTGGCAGGCGGAGACGGAGGATCCGAGCGAGTTCCTCGATGCGCTCCGCTACGAGATCGGCGCCAAAGAGGTGTACGTCTTCACGCCGAAGGGTCGCGTGATCGGCTTGCCCGACGGCGGAACCACTGTCGATTTCGCCTATGCCGTGCACACGGAGGTCGGGCACCGCACGATGGGCGCCCGCGTGAACGGCCGCCTGGTGCCGCTGGAGACCGCGCTCCAGAACGGCGACGTCGTCGAGGTGTTCACGTCGAAGGATCCGAACGCGGGGCCGAATCAGGACTGGCTCTCCTTCGTGCAGAGCAAGCGGGCCCAGAACAAGATCCGGCAGTGGTTCACGAAGGAGCGGCGCGAGGAGGCCGCGGAGACCGGCAAGGTCGAGATCACGAAGGCGCTGCGCAAGCAGGGGCTCCCGCTGCATCGGGTGATGAACTCCTCGGCGCTGCAGCAGATCGCGCTGCAACTGCGCTATCTCGACGTCACCGCGCTCTATGCGGCGGTGGGCGAGGGGCACGTCTCCGCGCAGTCGGTCGTCGAGAAGGTGACGGCGCTCGTGTTCGACGAGCAGACCTCGACCGAACCGGCGCTCGCCACGCTGCCCATCATCGAGGCTCCGCGCACACCGAAGACGACGGACTCGAGCGGAGTGGTGGTCGCCGGCGCATCCGACGTGCTGGCGAAGCTCGCGAAATGCTGCACGCCGGTGCCGGGTGATGAGATTCTCGGGTACGTCACTAAGGGGCAGGGTGTCTCCGTGCACCGCGTCGACTGCCACAACTTCATGTCGCTGCGTGCGCAGGAGGATCGCGTCGTCGGCGTGCAGTGGGCCCCTACGTCGAAGAGCGTCTTCCTGGTGCAGATTCAGGTGGAGGCGTTGGACCGCGCGGGTCTGCTCTCGGATGTGACGCGGACCCTGTCGGAGCACCACGTCAACATTCTCTCCGCGTCGGTAAACACCTCGAGCTCTCGTCTGGCGATCAGCAAGTTCGTCTTCGAGATGGCGAACGCGACGCACCTCGAGCACGTGTTGAACGCCGTAAGACGGATCGACGGGGTGTACGACGTCTACCGCATCACGAACTGAGCACTTGGTCTCCGGACAGTCGGTGCGCACGACGCCGCGCTCGTGGCCGGACGTCACAGTGCACTCAAGCGCGCCGTCGCAATCCGCCGGTAGCGGCGCGCGCCTGCGTCGAGGGCCGACTGCACTTCGGATCTGCCGCCGGAGTGCCGCAGCAGCAGCAGGCGGCACGCGACGCGCATCGCGACGGTCAGCGGACTCGGAGACCTGAGGAGATCGCACAGGGTTCGCGTCTGGGTCGTCACGCATCCTCGCCCCACGCGAACGAAGTCCTCCTCGGCGAGGGAGCGCTCGTGCACGGACACTTCGGCCGAGGCGCGCAACGGCGGGCGCTTCCGTCCGATCGTCGAGCACTGCAGCGGGTCACCCGGTTCGCGCCCCACGCCCCAGACCCAGGCGGCCGTCATGCCGATCGCTACGTACTGCTCGCCCAGCCACGGGGCGAGCGCGGAGAGCCGCACGCGCGGAGTCTCGGGCCAGGCGACGGGCCGAAGGCCTGGCCCGCATCGAACGAGCGAGCCCCGCATCCGTTCTACGGAACGGACCGCTTGCGCCCACTCATGGGTGCGGGGAACGTCCAGGCGGGGGCGACGCCGCGGCCCGTGCGGTAGCCAGTCGTGCACGGGTGAAGCGAGATCGCGAGAACCGAGGACGGGAGAACCGAGGTCAGTGGGCGCGAACTCGCTGGAACCGAGGTCAGTGGAGTCGTCGAATACGTGGAACTGCGGGCCGGGCATACTCCCATCGTGGAGGAATGCTGATCCGCCCGCTGCGTTTCGCGAGCGCTCTGTGGAGAACTCGCGTGGTTCGCGCGCTCGCCGCGCGGTGAGCGATCGTCAGTCGCCGATGGCGGCGAGCCACGATTGCTGGGTGGCGAGCTTCTCCTCGGCGTCCTTCGCCTTGCGGTCGTCACCCGCGGCTCGAGCTGCCTCGAGTTCGGAGGTGAGGTCCGCGATCGATGCCTCGAGCTGCCCGCGAAGGCCCTCGCTGCGCGCCTTCGTCTCGGGATTCGTCTTGCTCCAGTGCTCGTCCTCCAGCTGCTTCACGTGGTCCTCGATCTTGCGCAGACGCCCCTCGATCTCACGCAGAGCCTCGCGGGGCACGCGTCCGAGCTCGTCCCAGCGCAACTGGATCGCGGTGAGCTGCTTGCGAGCTGTCGCGTGATCCTGCACCTCGAGAATGGGAGCTGCTTCATCGAGCAGTGCCTGCTTCGCGGTCAGGTTCTCCGCGTACTCCTCGTTCGTCTGAGCCGCTTCCGCGGCCTTCGCCTCGTAGAGCACGTCGCCGGCGGCTTTGAACCGTGCCCACAGCTGGTCGTCGAGCTTGCGGCTCGCGCGGCCGGCGGCCTTCCAGTCGTCGAGGAGGGCGCGATACGCGGGGATGCCCTCGACGCCGCGGGGCGCGAGGGCCTCGGCAGACGCGATGATGCGCTCCTTGCGCTGCTTGACGTCCTTGTTCGTCGCGTCCATCTGCGCGAAGTGCGCGCGGCGTGCGGAGTCGAACGACTGCCGAGCCGAGCGGAATCGCTTCCACAGCGCGTCCGCCTGAGACTTCGGAATCTGCGGGCCCGTGCGCTGAGCGGTCTGCCAGTCGGTGAAGAGCTGCTCGAACGCCTGACTCGTGTCCTTCCAGCGGATGGAGGCGGCCGGCTGCGCGGCGAGCCGCTCCGCCTCGGCGGCAATCGCCTCGCGCTTCGCGACGGCTTCCGAACGAGCGGCCTCGCGCTCCGCGTTCTGCTTCTCGCTCAGCTCTGCCGTCTTGGAGCCGAGCTTGTCCACGCGCTCGCGCAGCGATGCGACATCGCCGACGGCTGCGGGTTCGACGAGCTGCTCGCGAAGCTTCGCCACGGTATCGGCCGCCGACGCATCGGCCGTGCCGCGGGCGATGCGTGCTTCGAGCAGGGTGACCTGACCCTCGAGGTCGGCGAACTTGCGCGTGAAGTAGGCGAGCGCCTCTTCAGGAGTTCCGTCGGGGAACGACCCGACGACACGTTCTGCATCGCCCTCGCGCACATAGACGGTGCGGTCCTCGTCGACTCGCCCCCAGGACGTCTCGTTGCTCGCTTCGCTCACGATTGTGCTCACCTGTCGTGTAGTGGGGTCGGCGCACCGACCGGACGGAATAGTCACCACCACTATGCCACAGTGCAGGGCCGAGGTCTCGGGGTGCTCGGTCGATACGATGGAGGCGTGGATTCGAGACCAGTGCCCGCGCAGACGGCACCGCTCGCGGTGCGCATGCGCCCGCGATCGCTCGACGAGGTCGTCGGGCAGCAGCACTTGCTGAAACCGGGCTCGCCGTTGCGCACCCTCGCCTCAGACGCGGCGGGTGGCGGGGGAGCGGTCTCCGTGATCCTCTGGGGGCCGCCGGGAACGGGGAAGACGACCCTCGCTCAGGCGATCGCGCATTCGAGCGGGCGACGCTTCGTCGAGCTCTCCGCAGTGACGGCAGGCATCAAAGACGTGCGCACCGTGATGGAGCGGGCGCTGAACGATCGCGACCTCTACGACATCGCGACGGTGCTCTTCCTCGACGAGATCCATCGATTCACGAAGGCGCAGCAGGACGCGCTGCTGCCGGGCGTCGAGAACGGATGGGTCACCCTCGTGGCGGCGACCACCGAGAATCCTTCGTTCTCGGTGATCAGCCCCCTGCTCTCGCGCTCGCTCCTGCTGACGCTCGAGCCGCTGGCCGATCCCGACCTCAGGAGTCTGCTCGAGCGTGCGGTCGACGACCCGCGTGGGCTCGCCGGCGGGGTCGAAGTGACCGACGAGGCCTTCGAGGCGCTCGTCCAGGTCGCCTCGGGTGATGCGCGACGCGCGCTCACCGGGCTCGAAGCCGCAGCTGCCTCGGCCGTCGCGAGCGCCGCCGATGATGCGGCTCCGGTGGTGACCGGGGAGACGGTCGCCGTATCGATCGACCGCGCGCTGCTGCGGTACGACAAGAACGGCGACCAGCATTACGACGTGATCAGCGCGTTCATCAAGTCGATGCGGGGATCGGACCCCGACGCGGCGATTCACTACCTTGCACGCATGATCGAGGCGGGCGAGGATCCTCGATTCATCGCGCGCAGGCTCATGGTGCACGCGGCGGAGGACGTCGGCATGGCGGATCCGCAGGCGCTCCCGATCGCGGTCGCCGCGGCCGAGGCGACGCAACTGATCGGACTTCCGGAGGCGCGCATCCCGCTTGCGGAGGCGACCATATACATCGCGACGGCTCCGAAATCGAACGCGGTGATCACGGCCATCGACGCGGCCATCGCCGACGTGAAAGCCGGACGGTTCGGTCTGGTGCCGAAGCATCTGCGCGACGCGCATTACCCGGGCGCGAAGCGGATGGGGCACGGGAGGGGCTATCGCTATCCCCACAGCGACCCGCGAGGGGTGTCGCAGCAGCAGTACCTGCCAGACGAACTGCGCGACCGCGTCTACTACGAACCGACGCAGCACGGCAATGAGCGCGAGGTGTCCGATCGGCTGGAGAAGATCCGGCGGATCACCCGAGGCTCGAACGACGCACCGTCGTGAGGCGCGGGAGCGTCGCGGCAGGCGTTCCGGTCGGGAAAGTGATAAGCTAGCCGCTGGCCAACACCACCCCCGCCGCTGGCTGCACGCGGGGGCCGGATGGCAGTCGCCCTGTAGCCGGGTTTCTGCACTGGTCGTTCCCTCACCGAACAACGGTTCGCTGCGTCGCGTGCATCACTGGTTGATGCGGGCGCAGCCTGGCCGAGAGAACCTGCGCGATCCGAACACCTGATCGCGCTGTCATCATTCAGAAACTCGAAAGGACCCACGTGTCGACTACGTCGCGTACCCGTTCCCAGACCCGCCTGTCGCGCTCGCTCGGCATCGCACTGACGCCGAAGGCGGCGCGCTACCTCGAGAAGCGCCCCTACGGACCCGGCCAGCACGGCCGCACCAAGCGCAAGAGCGACAGCGACTACGCCGTCCGTCTGCGCGAGAAGCAGCGTCTCCGCGCCCAGTACGGCATCCGCGAGAAGCAGCTCACCATCGCGTTCAAGGAAGCCCGTCGCCAGGACGGTCTGACTGGTGAGAACCTCGTCGAGCTGCTCGAGATGCGCCTCGACGCGCTCGTGCTCCGTGCGGGCTTCGCGCGCACGACGGCTCAGGCTCGTCAGATGGTCGTGCACCGTCACATCCTCGTCGACGGCAAGATCGTCGACCGCCCCTCCTTCCGCGTGAAGCCGGGTCAGCTCATCCACGTCAAGGCCCGCTCCGAGGCGATGGAGCCGTTCCAGGTCGCAGCGGCCGGCGGTCACGCCGAGGTGCTCCCGAACGTTCCGGGCTACCTCGAGGTCGAGCTCGACAAGCTCCAGGCTCGCCTGGTGCGCCGCCCCAAGCGCGCCGAGGTTCCCGTGACCTGCGAAGTGCAGCTCGTCGTCGAGTACTACTCGGGCCGCTGAGCACTCGCACTCGCGAATGGAACGGGGCGTCGGATCGAATCCGGCGCCCCGTTCGCCGTTCCCGGACCGCGCTTCCCGACAGGGGTCACCCGCTAAGCTTGTCGAGTGCTCGAGCACGCGCGGCCGTGCGGTCGCGCTCCGACGCCGACGGGAGGACCGAAATATGGGCAAGCTGTTCTGGCTGATCACCGGAGTCGCGGTGGGATTCGTGGGAGCGCACTTCGTGAACCAGACGACCGAGGGGCGGCGATTCTTCACGCGCGTGAACCGCGGCATGGATGAGCTCGGGCGCGCCTTCGCGTCGGGCTATCGGGAGGCCGACGCCGATGACGAAGCCGAGGCCGATGCTGCAGCGCTGAGTGCCGCCATCCGCGAGCGCGGCTGACCCTCGCCCGCCCGCACGCAATCGACCGATTCCCAGAGAAAGACCCCGGATGAAGACCGCCGAAATCCATCGCCGTTGGCTCGACTTCTTCGAGAAGAAGGGGCACACCGTAGTTCCTTCCGCCTCGCTCGTCAGCGATGACCCGAGCCTGATGTTCACGGTCGCCGGCATGGTGCCCTTCGTGCCCTACCTGAGCGGTCTCGTGCCGGCGCCCTTCGACCGGGCGACGAGCGTGCAGAAGTGCATCCGCACCAACGACATCGAAGAGGTCGGCAAGACGCCCCGCCACGGCACCTTCTTCCAGATGTGCGGAAACTTCTCCTTCGGCGACTACTTCAAAGAGGGAGCCATCCGCTTCGCCTGGGAGCTGCTGACGACGAGCGAGGCCGACGGCGGTCTCGGGTTCGAGCCGGAGGATCTCTGGGTCACCGTCTACGAGGAGGACGAGGAGGCGATCGCGCTCTGGCGCGAGCACTCGACACTCCCCGACGAGCGGATTCAGCGACTCGGCAAGGATACGAACTACTGGTCGACCGGGCAGCCGGGCCCCGCGGGCCCGTGCTCCGAGATCTTCTACGACCTGGGGCCGGAGCACGGAGTCGACGGCGGGCCGGCGACGGACGACGACCGGTACGTGGAGATCTGGAATCTGGTCTTCATGCAGTACGAGGTCGCCGACGTGCGCTCGAAGACCGACTTCACGATTCTGGGCGAGCTGCCCCGGAAGAACATCGACACGGGTCTCGGCCTCGAGCGCGTCGCCTTCATCAAGCAGGGTGTGCAGAACATGTACGAGATCGACCAGGTGCGGCCGGTGCTCGATCGCGCAGCGGAGATCGCGGGCAAGACGTACGGCGAGGATCACGCTGATGACGTGCGCCTGCGCGTCATCGCGGATCACGTGCGCAGCGGGCTCATGCTCATCGCCGATGGGGTCACACCTTCGAACGAAGGACGCGGGTACATCCTGCGCCGTCTGCTGCGTCGCGTAACGCTGTCGATGCGTCTGCTGGGAGTGGAGGGGCCGAGTTTCGCAGAGCTCTTCCCGGTCTCCCGCGACGCGATGAGTGCCGCGTACCCCGCAGTCGCCGAAGACTTCGAGTTCATCGCGCGCGCCGCGTACGCGGAGGAGAAGACGTTCCTGCGCACGCTCGCCTCCGGTATTCAGATTCTCGACGCCGCGGTCGGCTCCGCGAAGTCGGCGGGCGCCGCGGTGCCCGGCGATACCGCGTTCCTGCTGCACGACACCCACGGCTTCCCGATCGAACTCACGCTGGAGATCGCCGAAGAGGCCGGGGTGCCCGTCGACGCCGAAGTGTTCACCTCCCTGATGCAGGAGCAGCGCGACCGGGCGAAGGCCGACGCGAAGGCCAAGAAGGGCCAGCGCGCAGACCTCTCCATCTACAAGGAGCTGCGCGGTCTGGGCGAGACGCTCTTCACGGGCTATGACGAGCTCGTCCACGAGGGGCGCGTGCTCGGCATCGTGGTCGACGGTGCGCCGGTGCGGGAGGCGCACGAGGGCGACATCGCCGAACTCGTGCTCTCGGAGACATCGCTGTTCGCGGAATCCGGAGGGCAGGACGCGGATCAGGGGGTGATCATCGGCGACGGCTTCGAAGCCGAGGTGCTCGACGTGCAGAAGCCCGTCGCCGGTCTGATCGTGCACACGGTGCGCGTGGTGATCGGAACGATCGGGCTGGATATGCGGGCCGAGACGCGCGTGGATGCGGACTACCGTCGAGGCGCCACTCAGGCGCACTCGGGCACCCACATCGTGCACGCGGCCCTGCGCGACGTGCTCGGTCAGACCGCCCATCAGACGGGCTCCTACAACAAGGCCGGGTACTTGCGACTCGACTTCTCGCACACCGACGCGCTTTCGAGCGAGACGAAGAGCGAGATCGAGGAGATCTCGAACCTCGCAATCCGCTCGGACTACGAGGTGGTAACGCGCGAGATGCCGCTCGACGAGGCGAAAGCGCTGGGCGCCATGGCGCTCTTCGGCGAGAAGTACGGCGATCGCGTGCGCGTCGTCGACATCGGCGGCCCGTGGTCGCGTGAGCTCTGCGCGGGCACGCACGTCACGAGCTCGGCGGAGATCGGGATGATCAACCTGATCTCCGAGAGCTCGGTGGGTTCGACCAATCGCCGCGTGGAATCACTGGTCGGGATCGAGGCGTTCCGCAACTTCGCCGCCGAGCGCGCGATCGTGCAGCAGCTCACGGGCGGACTCAAGGTGCCGCGCGCCGAGCTGGTGACCAAGGTGCAGGATCTCGGCGCGCAGTTGCGCGCGGCCGAGAAGAAGATCGCCGCATTGGAGGCCGAGAAGCTGCGCGAGCGCGTGCCGCAGCTGCTTGAGAGCGCGGAGCAGCTCGGTGGGGTGCGGGCCGTGCTCGCCTCGCTCGGAGCCGTCGGGTCCGCCGACGACATTCGCGCGCTCGCGCTGACGCTCCGCGAGCAGCTCGGCTCGCAGCCGGGCGTGGTGGTGCTGGCGGGCGAAGCCGGAGGCAAGCCGGTCGTCATCGCGGCGACGACTGCTGCGGGTCGCGAGGCCGGGGCTCGAGCCGGCGCGCTAGTGCGCACCGGAGCCCGCGTTCTCGGCGGCGGCGGGGGCGGCAAGGACGACCTGGCGCAGGGCGGCGGAACCGATGCGGCGCAGATCGATGCGGCGCTCGCAGAGATCCGTCGCACGCTCGGCGGCTGACCGTGCGAAGCGGCATTCGGCTCGGCGTCGATGTGGGGAAGGCCCGCATCGGCGTCGCTCGCAGTGATCCGCACGGGATGCTGGCGACGCCCGTCGAGACGGTTCCGCGTGCTGCGGACGGGCGCGCCGACATGATGCGGATCGCCGAGATCGCGGCTGAGCACGAGGCGTTCGAAGCGGTGGTCGGGCTGCCGCTCAACCTCCGGGGGGAGCGCACGCTCTCGACCGAGAACGCGGAGCAGTTCGCGCACCGTCTTGCCGCGCACCTCGCCCGGACAGGCGTATCGGTGAGACTCGTCGACGAGCGCCTGTCCACGGTTTCGGCGCAGGGCCAGCTCCGGGCGGCCGGCAAACGGACGAAGCAGAGCAGAACGATCATCGACCAGGCGGCTGCGGTGGTGATCCTCCAGCACGCCCTCGATATCGAACGATCCAGCGGCGCAGCACCGGGATACGCAGCTGATGCGACACCGACCGGGACCGGGGAGGCCACGGAATGAATGCACGCACGCGTGAAGACAGACGACGCACGGGCCGACGGATCCTCATCTCGTTGCTCGTGACCGTGCTGCTGCTCGGAGGCTTGGCCGGTGCCGGAGCATACCTCTGGTCGCACTACGGCGAAGGCCTCTCGCAGGCCTTCGGATGGACCTCGAACGATTACGAGGGAGAGGGCACCGGCGAGGTGGTCGTGGTGATCACCGAGGGCGAGATCGGCCAGGACATCGCGGATTCGCTCGAGGAGGCGGACGTGGTGAAGACCTCCGACGCCTTCTACAGCCTCCTGCTCGAGCAGCCCGAAGAGGTCGCCTTCCTGCCCGGCTCATACCGAGTCAAGTCGCAGATGAGCGCCCAGGCGGCGCTCGACGCGCTGCAGAACCCGGAGAACCGGATGGCGTTCACCGCGATCATTCCGGAGGGCAACACGGTCGAGCAGACGCTCGAGCTGGTCTCCGCGGGCGCGGACATCCCGCTCGAGGAACTGCAGGCGGCCGCCGCAGATGTGAGGGCGTACGGGCTTCCCGAGGGGGTCGACAGCCTGGAGGGCTGGCTGTTCCCGGCGACGTACGAGTTCGAGGAGGAGACGACCGGCGCCCAGGCGATCGCCAAGCTCGTGGACACGCAGATCCAGGTGCTCGACGAGATGGGAGTTCCCGCGGAGTCGCGCGAAGAGGTGCTCACCAAGGCGTCCATCGTGCAGCGGGAGGGCGGCCGCATCGAGGACTTCGCAAAGGTCGCGCGCGTGATCGAGAACCGGCTGGCGCAGGACATGCTGCTGCAGATGGACTCGACGGCGCAGTACGGCTACGGACAGCACGCGGAGGGGAGCGTATGGTCGACCGACGAGGCGCTCGCCGATGACAACCCGTGGAATACCTACGTGCACAAGGGTCTGCCCCAGGGACCGATCGCGAACCCCGGTCGCGACGCGATCTCGGCGGTGCTGAGCCCCGAGGCCGGTGACTGGATCTATTTCGTCGCGGTGAACCTGGAAACGGGGGAGTCGGTCTTCTCCACGACGCCCGAGGAGCATGACGCAGCGACCGGTCAGTTGCGCGAGTGGTGCGCCGCGAATCCGGGTCAGGGCTGCTAGGTGCCCCAGCGTCTCGCCGTACTCGGCTCTCCGATCGAGCATTCCCGGTCGCCCCGCATTCACGCGGCGGCGTACCGGGCGCTCGGGCTCGACTGGCGATACTCGTCGGTGCGCTGCGGCGAAGCGGGGCTCGCGAGTTTCCTCGCGAGCAGAGATGACGACTGGCGCGGGTTCTCGGTGACCATGCCGCTCAAGAACGAGGCTCATCGGATCGCGCGCGTGCTCGACCCGGTGGCCGCCGAGAGCGGGGTGGTGAACACGCTGCTGCGTCGCGACGACGGGTGGTTCGGCGCCAACACCGATGTGCCGGGCCTCGCAGCGGCGGTCGCGGGTGTCGGCCTCGACGCCCGGCGCACCGTCGTGCTCGGCTCCGGCGCGACTGCGGTATCCGCGATCCTCGCCGTGCGGCAGCTGGGTGCCGAGCGAGTGACGATCCTCGCGCGCAACGCCGACGCCGGCCGAGCACTCGCCGCCCGGTTCGCGAACACGAGTGATGCCCAGCACGGGCGATCGATGGAGGTCGTCTACGGTGGCGCAGGGATCAGCGCTGAGGTCGGGCCGATTGCGCCGTCGCTGGTGGTCTCGGCGCTGCCCGGCCCGGCATCCGCCGAGGTCGCGCTCCCCGAGGTGGTCTTCGAGGCTCCGCTCTTCGACGTCGCCTACGACCCCTGGCCCTCCCCGCTCTCGGCGCGGTGGCGTGCGGGCGGGAGGGACGTGCACCCCGGTACGGAGATGCTGGTCGAACAGGCGATCGTGCAGGTGCGCATCTTCACCCATGGCGATCCGACGTGCCCGCTCGATGATGAGGAGGCTGTGCGCCTCGCGATGCGCGGCGCGGTCTGACTCGGGCGGCCGGGTGTGGGAGGATAGCGGGTATGCTGCGTTGGCTGACCGCCGGAGAATCTCACGGCCCCGAACTGATCGCCGTCCTCGAAGGGCTGCCTGCTGGCGTCCCGGTATCGCTCGATGAGATCCGCGCTGATCTCGCGCGTCGCAAACTCGGCTACGGCCGCGGCTCGCGAATGAAGTTCGAGCAGGACGAGCTCAACCTCTCCGGAGGCGTGGTGCAGGGCGTCTCGATCGGCGGTCCCGTCGCCATTCGCATCGGCAACACGGAATGGCCGAAGTGGACCGAGGTGATGTCGCCCGAGGCGACGGAGCTGTCCGAGAAATCGCGCGGCCGCGGCGCCCCGCTGACGCGTCCCCGACCGGGCCACGCTGATCTCACCGGCATGCAGAAGTACGGCTTCGACGAGGCGCGCCCGGTGCTCGAACGGGCGAGCGCGCGCGAGACGGCGGCCCGCGTGGCACTCGGCGCCGTGGCTCGTGCATTCCTCGCGGAACTCGGAATCCGTCTCGTCAGTCACACCATCTCGATGGGTGACGTCGCGGTGCCTCCGGGTGCTGCGCTGCCTCGACCGGAGGACGTCGCTGCGCTGGACGCGGATCCGCTGCGCTGCTTCGACGCCGCGACGAGCGAGCGCATGGTCGCGGAGGTCGACGACACGAAGAAGTCGGGGGACACACTCGGCGGCATCGTCGAGGTGCTCGCCTACGGACTGCCCCCGGGGCTCGGATCCTACGTGCACTGGGATCGCAGGCTCGATTCGCGTCTGGCCGGAGCGCTCATGGGAATTCAGGCGATCAAGGGCGTCGAGGTCGGCGACGGCTTCGAGACCACACGACGACGGGGATCCGCGGCTCATGACGAGCTGCACCTCGAAGACGGACGGATCGCCCGAGAGACGTCTCGCGCCGGCGGCATCGAGGGCGGTATGACGACGGGCCAGGTGCTCCGAGTGCGCGCCGGAATGAAGCCCATTGCGACGGTTCCGCACGCGTTGCCGACCATCGACGTGTCGACGGGCGAGGAGTCGAAGGCGCACCATCAGCGCAGCGACGTCTCAGCGGTGCCCGCTGCGGGGGTCGTCGCCGAGGCGATGACCGCGCTGGTGCTGGCCGATGCCGTGACCGAGAAGTTCGGCGGCGACAGTGTCGCAGAGACTCGTCGCAACCTCGAAGCATATGTTGCCGCCATTCCGGAGCGACTGTCGACCGTCATCGAATCGTGAGGCGGCTCGCACGATGACCGGTGGACGCAGAGTGGCTCGCGACGCGGGCCCGCCGATGCCGAAGCCGAAACCGTCGCCCCCGACCAGCCCGCTGCAGGTGATTCCGCCCGGTGCGAGTGCTGACGCGGAGAAACCCGCCAAGGCGGTGAAACCGGCAAGGTCCAAGCGCAGACGCCGGCGCCGTCGCTCGGGCGGAAGCCTTCCCGATCGGGCGATCGTCTTCGTCGGTCCGATGGCGGCAGGCAAGACGAGTCTCGGAAAGCGCGTCGCGCGCGAGCTCGGCGTGCCATTCGTCGACACCGACGCCGTGATCGTACGCCGCCACGGGGTGATCACCGAGTTCTTCGCCACGCACGGCGAGGCCGAGTTCCGACGGGTCGAGGCTGAGGTCATCAAGGAGGAGCTCGCGGTCGAGGGGTGCCGCATCGTCGCACTCGGCGGAGGCGCCGTGCTGACCGAATCCACCCGGGAGCTGCTCGCACAACATCCGGTCGTGCTGCTCATGACCACCCAGGAAGCGGTGCTGCGCACCGCCAATCTCGCGCGTCGGCCGTTGCTGCGAGACGACCCGGAGGCGTGGGGGCGCATCCTGCAGGAGCGCCGCCCGCTCTACGAGGCCGTCGCGAGCGTGACCTATCGCACCGATCGAGCGACCCAAGAACAACTCGTCCGTCGCGTCGCCCAGTGGGCCCGGGGCGGCGGACGCCATCAGCGCACCGCCCGCCGTGGCGAGAAGGAGCAGTCATGACTGAGACGGCGACCGAGATCGCGATCACCGGAGAGACGTCGTACACCGTCACGATCGGTCGCGGCGTGCTCGATCGCGTGCCCGAGGCGCTCGGAGAGCGCGTCTCCAAAGTGCTGATCGTGCACACTCCGACGGTCGGCAAGTTCGCGAACGATCTGCGAGAACAGCTGCAGGAGCGCTACACGCAGGTGCTGCTCGCCGAGGTTCCCGACGCGGAGTCTGCGAAGCGCGTCGAGGTCGCGGCGTTCTGCTGGCAGATCCTCGGGCAGGCGGATTTCACCCGCACCGATGCCGTGATCGGGCTCGGAGGCGGCGCGGTCACCGACCTGGCCGGATTCGTCGCGGCGACCTGGCTCCGCGGTGTGCGACTCGTGCAGATCCCGACGACGGTGCTCGGCATGGTCGACGCCTCGGTCGGCGGAAAGACCGGGATCAACACGTCGGAGGGCAAGAACCTCGTCGGCAGCTTCTACGCTCCGGCGGCGGTGATCTGCGACCTCGACCTGCTGGAGACGCTGCCGCGCAACGAGATCCTCGCGGGCTTCGCCGAAGTCGCGAAGTGCGGCTTCATCGCCGAACCCGAGATCCTCGAGATCCTCGAACGCGATGTGGATCGCGCGACCGACCCGACCACGCCGGAATTCCAGCGCGCGGTGGAGCTCGCCGTGGGTGTCAAAGCCCGGGTCGTCTCGGAGGACTTCCGCGAGGGCGGCCTGCGCGAGATCCTGAACTACGGGCACACCCTCGGGCACGCGATCGAGCACGCCGAGCGCTACCAGTGGCGGCACGGCGTGGCGATCTCGATCGGTATGATGTACGCGGCGGAGCTCGGCCGGCTCGCCGGCGCGCTCTCCGATGCAGCCGTGGAGCGGCACCGCCGGATCCTCGCCTCGCTCACCCTCCCGCTCGCATACCCGGCGGGGCGCTGGCCCGGACTGCTCGCGACGATGCAGCGCGACAAGAAGGCGCGTGCGGGCATGCTGCGGTTCATCGTGCTCGACGAGATCGGCAAGCCGCGCGTGCTCGCGGGCGTCGACGAGTCCATGCTGCAGTTCGCCTATCAGGAGATCGCCAACTAACAGCGGCGCACTGAGCGCACCCGTTCGCGTTCGAACGTCCTCCCGCATGCGGCCGGGTGCGGCGATGTGCGTAAAAACTGATCCTGCACTACTGCTTTCACTCGAATCGATCGCTTCCCTCTCGATTCCGATGAGAAGTTGGTCGTTGCGCAGCGTGCAGATCGTTCTGCCCTGCGACGAGTCAGATAGCGGTTCAGAGGATAGATGATGCACACGAATAGGGAACACTGGCTTCGTCGGCCGGGCAGAGCCGCGGGAGCACTCCTCGTCGGCGCTGCGATCGCCGGGACGTCGCTCGTGGGGTTCGCCCCGGACGGGGCCAGCGCGGCCGGAGAAGCCGCCGGGGGAGGGTACGCGTCGAGCGGGAAGCACGCCGACACCATCTTCTGGCTCGACATGAGCGGCTACGACGACGCGCTTGCGAAGTCACCCGCCGGGCAGGACATGAGCGTCACCCTTGATGGCGGGTACACCGCCTCCTTCAACATCAAGGACACCGCGGAGGAACCCACCGAGGACGTCGTGTACACGCATCGCGACATCGTCGCGGCCGAAGTGCCGACGCTCGGCGGGCCGACCGGCGGAGCCCTCGGCGGGGGCACGTACAACGACATTCCCGGCAAGCCCGCGCTGATGACGGACGGCGACGGAGTACGTGGTGTGAATTACCTCAGCCTGCGAGACATCGAGGTCAAGGATCCGGCGGGCAACGTCGTGACCGGCTACGCCGTGGTCGGCGCCGATGCCGAGGTCACGGACGGCCCGCAACTCAGCGGAGGCGAAACGATCACCTGGAGCTCCGATGCTCCGATCGACGTGATCGATCGAGGCCCGAAGACGAGCGCGGGCAACCCCGGCGGTTGCCCCGATCCCATGGTCGGCGAGGGAACGACTCAGGTGCTCTGCGATGGGACGTGGGGCGCCAACGGCGCGACGCTCGCGACGGTGGTGGCTGCCACGGACCCGTCCTTCTTCACGCAGCGGCTCGGTGAATCGGTCGTCTCGCGTCAGGCCGTGGCATTCGGACTCATGACGTCGAAGGTGCGCCTCACGAAGCAGGTCGATTCCCGCGTCGCTCCCGAGGACTCGTTCACGGTGGCGGCGCAGAGCAACGGGAATGCGCTTGCGTCGGCCTCTACAGGCAGTGAAGACTCGGCGACCACGGGCGACGTCGTCGTGCTCGCCAACACTCGCGTCGAGCTCGCGGAATCCGGCGACGGTGCGACAGACCTCAGCGGCTACCGGCCGACGTGGCAGTGCTCGGTCGACGGCGAGACGGACGCTGAGCTGGCACCCGCCGATGGAGCGACCTCGCTCGTGCTCGAATCCGGAACGCTGCTTCCCGGCAGCGTGGTCGATTGCACCGTGACGAACACGGCGACCCCACTCGATCCTGAACTCGTGATCGAGAAGTCGGCGAACATGACCGAACTCCCCGCTGCCGGGGGAGCCGTTGAGTACACGATCGACGTGACCAACAACGGCCCCGGCGACTGCACCGATGAGCGGCCCTGCTCGTTCACGGACGACATGTCCGGCGTGCTCGACGACGCGACGTACAACGAGGATGCATCGGCGAGCGCCGGTTCAGTCGCGTTTGAAGGACACGAGCTGACCTGGTCGGGTCCGCTCGCTGCGGGGGAGACCGCGACGGTGACCTACTCCGTGACCGCGGCACCGAACGCGACCGGCGACTATCACCTCGTGAACACCGTCTGCCTCGACGATTTCGCCGCCGATCCGGCTTCGCCGTGCGCGAGCGCGAGCATTCGGGGATTGGGCGCGTTCGAGGACTGGAAGGAGAGCACACCCGCCAGCGGGTCGGCCGTGCGCCCGGGAGACACGATCGACTACGTGCTCCACTTCGAGGGCACGGGTACGGCACCCGTGGAAGTGCTTCGAGAGGACAACTTGAGCGCCGTACTCGACGACGCCGAGGTGGTCTCGGCACCGGTCTCGAGCACTGAGAGTCTGACGGTATCGCCGATCACGGACGGGCGCTTCACAATCGAGGGCTCGCTCGCGCCGGGTCAGAAGGCCGAAGTCGCCTATTCCGTCAAGGTGAAGCCGGCCGGGAAGCTCGGAGACATGGCGTTGGCGAACTTCCTCGGAGACCCGGGCGATGAGACCTCGACCTGCGCTCCCGCCTCAGGCGAACGCGCGGACTGCACGGTGCACGGCATCCCCGCGCTCGGCATCGAGAAGACCTCCTCGTTCTCCGGCGTTGCAGTGCCCGGAGACCGCGTCGAGTACACGGTGACGGTGAAGAACACCGGAGGCGTGGCGTTCACCGAAGCGGAGCCCGCGGTCGCTCATGACGATCTCACCGCGGTTCTCGATGACGCGACCTACAACAACGATGCTGCATCGGAGACAGGTGAGATCGCGTACGCGGAGCCGAAGCTGACGTGGAGCGGCCCGCTCGCCGTCGGAGCGTCCGCTTCGTTCACCTATTCGGTCGAGGTCACGGGTGCGGGGGACCTGAGCCTGGTGAACGCGGCCGCGGTTCCCGGGGAGTTCTGCGTCGTGGAGTCCGAGTGCTCGGCGACGACCACCACACCGGTCGCACTGCCGTCGGATCCGAATACGGACACCGCGAAGCCTGCACCGGCTTCGGCAACCCCCAAGCCGTCCGAGCCGTCGGGGAAGACACCGGGCGGCCTGGCGACGACGGGGTCCGAGATCGCCCCGTTCCTCGGCATGGGTGCGGCGCTGGCCGTGCTCGGCGCGCTGGTCTTCGCCGCTCGTTGGCACGTGCGGCGCCTGAAAGGCGCGGGATCGCGGTAAGGCTGCGAACGACCTGACCAGGTCGACCGGTTGAGCGGCCTCCGGGCGAGCAGGCGCGCAATCGTGCGCGGTGCTCCCCGGAGGCCTTCGGCGTGGACGAGACTCAGGCGATCCGGAAGCCCTGGCCCTCGAGAATGAGCGCGAGCACGCGCCGATCCTCGCGGTGCATGATGCCTTCGACGAAGCGGGTGAATGCGCGATCGAGGTCGATCTCACCGGCACTCCCAGCGACCTTGCGCAGAATCGCGACGAGCGTGCGCGGTGCGATGACCGACTCTTCGAGCCCCGGGCGCCCGTCGATCTCGCGTTCCGAGCTGACGTAGTCGGCGAAGCCGGCACCGTGCTCACCGGCGAACACCTGCTGACTGATGAACGCTGCTCGCGCGGCCCGGATCAGCGCGTCCGGCGGGAGGTGATCGGGGAGCGCACCGTGTCGGTCGGTCACCGCTGCGACCGCCAGGAGCCCGTTCTCAGCGGGGAACGCCGCGTAGTCGCACCCGGTGTCGGGGTAGTGCACTCGGTACGCGTTCGCCCCGAAGCGGTTCACCAGCTCGGCGCTCAATCGGTCGAGCCCGCGGTAGCGGTGCGGCGTCTGCTCGTTCGCGGTGGCCAGAATCGCGAAGCCCGGTGCGATGGTCACGGGACGCCCTGCGTTCTCCTGCACGTTCAGCGAGTCGCCCGGGCGCAACTGCAGGATGCGGTTGAGGCGCTTCAAGAACTCCGGAGGCATCGCATTCACCTCGTCGAGGATCACCGGTCGTCCTTCGTGCATCGCGCGCAGCAGCGGACCGGGGGTGAATACGCTCACCGTCGCTCCCGCCTCCGCCCGCAGCTCGTGGGTGCCGATGACTTGTGCGCTCATGATATCGCCGTAGCCCGAGACGAGCTCCGGTTCTCGCCCGAGGCCGGCGCGAGCCAGGTGCTCGGCGAGCGCGGTCTTGGCCCCGCCCGTCTCGCCGACGAGCAGCACGGGATCCCCCTGGCGAAGTGCGGGCACGGCTTCGCGGATGATGCCGCGCATCTGCGCGGTCTGCAACAGGCCGTCGCGCAGCTGCTGACGCGCTTCGCGGATGCGCAGAGTACCGAGCGCTTCGAGCACGGCATCTCGGCGCTCGACCGTGTCGATGGACGACATCCATGTCTCATCGGGTCGACGCGCCCGCAGTTCGCGCACGCGATCTGATTCCGACGCGGTCAGCGGCCGGCCGCTCTGCACCGCCCGCGACACGATCGTCCCGGCGGCGGAGCGCTCCGATTCCGAGACTTTCGCTGCGCGTCGCGCAGAGACCGCTACGCGCAGCGAGGCGGCGCGTGCGTCGAGCGCCGCCTCGAGCACACCCCGGTTCGCAGGATCTTCGGCGAGGGCATCGAGACGTCGCGAGACGTCGACGAGGTCGCGTTCGTGCTCAGCCCTCGAGGCATCACCGTCGAGGGCGATCGCCCGCCGAATCCGACGCAGTTCCGCGCGCAGCGAGACGGCCTCTCCGAGTACGGGTACTGAATCGACGGGGAGCATGGCGTCACGCTATCACGCAGGGCGTGTGGCTGAGCGGGCCCGGATAGGGTGAGGGAATGGCGGAGAACCGGGACTCGAGTCGGGCGCAGCTGCGTGCGCGTCTCGAAGCTGCCGGAGCGATCATCGGCATATCGGTCCGGGTGACCGATGACGATACTTGGGAGCTCACCGATGCCGAGCTGCGGGTGGGGCTCGGCTGGTACGGCGCTCGCGGTCACTCGGATGCGGAGGCCGTTGCACTCGCGCTGCTGCACCTCTGGGAGGGGCCGCGTAACGCAGCGGTCGAGCCGGCTCGCACACGGCGGCGCAACTCGTTCGAGCGGGTGCGGCCCGATGCGGCACCGCTGTTCGAGGCGGTCCATCGTGTGCAGTCGGTATTCGAACTGCTCGCCGCGATGCCGGGTCTGCGGACGCCGCTGGCGGCAGCGATGCGCCGCAGTGTTCCGGATGACGTCACCGCGTGGCCCCGCCGACTCCAGTGGGTCGCGGTCGTGCTGCGCGCCGGTATCGCGGGAGCCTCTGACGCAGACGGCATCGCGATCGGGGCCGTTCCCGATGTGCAGTCGGCATGGCGGGAGTTGCTCGGCCCGAGCGCTTCGGACGTGGGCCTCGGCCTATTCCGTCGGGTGATGGCACCCGATGCGAACCGGAGTGCAGTGCACCGTTTCGAGCGCGCGGTCGCCTGGCTCCTCGACGTGTACGACCGGCTCGCGGCGCGTGATGCTCTCGACCGCGGGCTCGACGGAGGTCTGGGCGGAGGTGGATCGGCGAGCGATGACGCAGCTCCGCAGACGGAGATGTCATCGCGCGCAGAGCACCCGAACGGCGCGGATGCGGACGCTGACGGACGTGATGGAAACGATCAGGGCGCGGACGAGGATCCCCAGGCGCCGGATGAGGCCGAGGCGAGCGGGGAAGCCGACGACGACCGGGTACGAGCGGGTGATGGGCGCGAGACTGCCGAAGGCGCCGACCTCTTCGCTGCGGAACAAGCCGGGTTCATGGACCGAGTGCTGGCGACTCCCATGCCCGGCGGTGGACTCTCGGACTTCCGCGGCCGCATGCCCGAGCGGGCGAACGATGAATCACCCCAACCCGACTCCTCCGACCCGCCGCGCAGGATCCAGGGTTCGAGCGGAGGCGCTTCGGGTGGAGTCGCCGACACGGAACTCGCTGAATACCGCAGGCGCGCCGCCGAACTGGCCGATGCGATTGAGCGGATGCGCGCGGTCTGGGAGCGTGTGATCACGGACCGGACAGCGCCCCGTCGAGTGGCGAGCGCACGACCCCGCTCCGAGGGTGACGACCTCGCGGCCGAGTCCCTCGCCGAAGCGGTCGCGGAGTCGCTCGCCGGCGTGCCGCGCCCTCGGGCCTTCCGCGAGCGCGCCCTGAAGATGCGCCGCACGCGCCGCTCCGGGAGCACCGACTACGTGCTGCTCGTCGACCGCTCGGCGTCGATGCAGGGTGCAGCAGCGGAAGCAGCGGCGGACACGATGCTCATCATGACCGAGGCGCTCGCCGGGGTCGCCCGCGATATCGACGCGGCCGAGCGGGCGACCGGGTCGTCACTCGACCTCGACATTCGCACTGCCCTCATCGTCTTCGACTCGGCAGTGGAACTCGTCAAGCCTCTCTCCAGCGGTCTCGACGATTCCGTGCGTCGCGCCGTCCACGGCGCGATTCGAGCTCCGCGAGGTTCGACGAACGACGGCGCCGCACTGCGCGCGGCCGCAGCACAGCTCGGTGTGAGCGGGGTCGAATCGACGGCAGGGCAGCACGGGCCGGCGGGGGCCGACGTCGGAGTGGAGCGACGGCGCATCGTGATCCTCGTGAGCGACGGCGGATCGGACGACCCTGTCGCTGCAGAGCACGCGCTGCGTCGCCTCCGACACGCCGGGGTCGAGGTGCACGGCGTCGGCATCGGGCCGGGAGACCTGGAATCACGGTATGCGCCGCAGGGGCGGACGGTGCTCGATGTGCGCACGCTGCCCGACGTACTGCAGGCGCTCGTGCTCGACGACGTGAGGGACCGGATCCGCTAGCGTGAGGAGCGCCGTGCGGACGACGCGGTGCGGCAGGCCAGGGGTGAGGAGCGGCGATGACGAGTGGGAATGATGCGGGTTCGTGGGTGCGCGCTCATAGCCGTGCCGGCGAGCGCCTCGAACTCATCCGCGCGCTGTTCCCCGACCTCGCGAGTGAGCTCGACGCGGCGGCTGCGCGACACGTTGTGCCGGGAGCTGCAGAGGCCCTCGACGCACGACTCGACGGGGCAGCGGCTCGCCTATTGCCGCAGGCGGCGTTCGCCGACGTTGCAGAGCCCGAGTCCGCGCGCAGGATCGAGCGCAGTTTCGCCGCGGCCCGCGTCGCGAGCGCATGGGTCGGAGTCGAGATGCCGGAGGCCGAAGCCTTCGCCGAGGCTGGCGTCGATTTCGCACGACTCGGAGAGGCACTGGCGTCGGAGCCCGCGTTGGTCGCGGTGCCAGCACCGTTCGGGTGCGGAGCCGACGCATGGCGGGGAGCCTTCGCGCCGGGTGCCGCCGGGAGCTCGACGCTCGTGCTCGCCGCGGAGGCGGAGAGAGAATTCGAGCTGCTCGACGCGGCGCCGGCGAATACTCCCTCTGTCACTACGGCGAGAGTGACCTGGACGCTCCGATTGATCCCGGCGGGCGAGCGGCCTCCAGTGCTGGGTCTCGGTTTCGCGCACGGACCCCACGTCACTCTGCCCGAGATGCTCATGCTGCAACTGATGCTGATCGCGGATGACGCTCCGCCCATCGATTCCGCGAGCTTCACCTGGCTCGAGGGGGCTCTCGCCGGTGGCCGACTCGCAGCGCGCCACGTGTACGACGAGAGCGAACGGGCGATCCGGATCACCTGCCGTGAGATCGGCAACCAGGGCCCGCACCTCGGGGCGCGCACCCCGGTCGGGTGAGGGTGCGGTTTACTCGTATCCGGATCGCGCCTACTCCCAGACGCTGACGGCATCGATTCGCGTCGACGGCAGCCGGGTGGTTCGGCCCCATTCGAGCACCTCATCGGGCACCACGAGCGCGCTCGGATCGGCGCCGCTCTTCTCGATGATCTCCGCCACCGGCACGACGCCCCCGGAGCGGCGCAGGATTCGCGCACGAACCACGGCGCGGGCATAGATCTCCGGACGGCGCTGCGGATCGGGCCGCACGAAGCGCTGCTCCATGTACACGGCTTGCTCGTCGAATCCGAGAATGCGCGATTCGATCCAGAACCGTTGCCAGGGGTTCAGAGATTTGCGGTACGAGATCGTCTGCCCCACGACCACCGGGTACCAGCGCTCGCGCGCGAACAGCTCCCAGACGCCGTTGCGCTGAATGAGGTCGAACCTGGCGACGTCCATGATCGAGAGGTACTTGCCGTTGTTCATGTGGCGCAGAATGTCGAGGTCGGTCGGCCAGACGCGGAAGCGCGAGCGGGAGACGCCCTCGAAGCCGAGCTTCGGGCCGCGCCGCCCGATGAACCACTGGTGCCAGAGCGTGCGGAAGAACATGTGCATGGGGGAGAGCCTAGAGGGATCGTCAAGGGCGGAGCCCTGCCATTGTGCCGAACCTGCAAAACCTGCGCCGTGTATGCTGGTGCGGCGCGTATTCAGGCGCTCGAACGTTACAGAATCCGGAGAATCACTGCATGGCCAGCACGAACGACATCAAGAACGGCACCGTCATCAAGGAGAACGGCCAGCTCTGGAGCGTGGTGGAGTTTCAGCACGTGAAGCCGGGCAAGGGCGGGGCCTTCGTTCGCACGAAGCAGAAGAACGTGGTCTCGGGCAAGATCATCGACAAGACCTACAACGCGGGCGCCAAGATCGAAACCGCGAACGTCGATCGCCGCGACTACCAGTACCTGTACCAGGACGGTGCCGATTTCGTCTTCATGGATCAGTCGGACTACGACCAGCTGACCGTCTCCGGTGCGGTTGTGGGCGACGCCGCGAAGTTCATGCTCGAGAACCTGCAGGTGCAGATCGCGCTCCACGAGGGCGAGCCGCTGTACCTCGAGCTTCCCGCTTCCGTCGTGCTCGAGGTGACCTACACGGAGCCCGGTCTGCAGGGCGACCGCTCGACCGGCGGCACGAAGCCGGCCACCGTGGAGACGGGCGCTGAGATCCAGGTGCCGCTGTTCCTCGAGACCGGCACCAAGGTCAAGGTCGACACCCGCACGGGTGACTACCTCGGTCGCGTCAACGACTAGTCCTCGGTGTCAGCTCGAACCAAGGCGCGCAAACGCGCGCTCGACATGCTCTATCAGGCCGATCTGCGCGAGGAGTCGATTGCGGCGATCGTCAATGCGGAAGCGCAGCGCGCGTCGGGAGAACCCGACCGTGCCGCATCCTGGTTGTACGCGCGGGAGATCGTCGACGGCGTCACCGATCACCGCGACCGCATCGACGAGCTCATCATGAGTTATGCGCAGGGGTGGACCCTCGAGCGCATGCCCCACGTCGATCGTGCGCTGCTGCGCCTCGCGTCTTGGGAGATCCTCTTCAACGACGAGGTACCCGCGGCGGTCGCGATCGATGAGGCGGTCGAACTCGCCAAGGAGTACTCGACCGACGACTCCGGCCGTTTCGTCAACGGGGTGCTCGGAAAGATCGCGGATCACGCGGGAGCCTGATTCGCCTGAGTCCGGCATCGCTGCACCTGCACCTGCATCTGCATCTGCACCTGCATCCGCGTTCCGCAAGCGATCCGCCTGCTGCAAGACCACTCGCATCGTCGAGAGCTTGCGGAAGGCGGATCGCTTGCGTTGCGCGCCACCTCGGTGACGGCCCCGCAACGGTCGACAGCGGCCAACAGTGCTCGACAACGTTCGACAGCGCTCGGCGGCGTGATCCGCTCACATCGGGCATCACCCGATGCCATCGGCGCGATGAAGCCCCTGCGCGATCGCCTCCATCAGCAGGAGCTGCACCGCGGGCCAGTCGTGCATCATCTGCGTGTACCCGACGCGGATCACGGTGTAGCCGAGCAAGCGCAGCAGCGCATCGTGCTCATTGTCGCGGGTGCGCTGCGGCCCGACGTGCGTGCCCCCGTCGATCTGGAGCACCAGGCGCTCACCGAAGAGGAAGTCGACCCGGTGGCCGGCGATCCACGCTTGCGGCACGCATCGCACGTTCATCCACCGGGTGCGAAGGCGCACATAGGTCTCGAGGCCGGAATCGGCGAAGGGGCTCATCGCTGCGAGCACCTCGCGCGCACGTCCGCGCAAGGGGAGCCGTTCCCACCGCTGCCGAGAGATGAGTCCGTGTTGTGCAGCGGAATCCCACACGGCGACCGCGTCTTCTAACGGGAGACAGTGTGCGACGAGGTCGAGGGCGTTCTCGAGGTGATCTTCGAGCGCGTGCGGCTGTCGTTCGAGCAGGGGCGATCGCCAGTGCAGCACGGTGTGACCTCCGTCGGTTCTTCCCGGCACGCGCACGGCGGCGTGCGGCCGCTCGTGTCGGGGAACCCATAAGCCGCGTCGCGCAGCCTGCGACACGCAACTGATCACGACGCCGCGACGCGCGGCTTCGATCAGGGCGGGGTCGGCGTCGGGTCGAGCGACCCACCCTCTTCTCGGTCGCGTGAGGCGGCCGTCGCGCACGGCGCGATCCAAGTGGTGGCGCGACCAGCCGGAACGGAGGAGCTCCGCGGTGCGCGCGACGCCTTCCGCGGGGAAACGCGGTGCATGTGATGAACGGGCCATGCGATCAGTCTGCAGCGGCCGGTGCGCGGGAGCGCGGAGAAGACGCGACCGGGGAAGAGGTGCTCGTTCTCGCCCGCTCAGCGGCCCTGTGGTCGGCAATCTCGATTCTCGATCGACGCAGCGGCCGGCGCAGTGATCTGCACAGCGCAACCCCGCCTGGGCGTGGTGCGTGTTGCCGAATGCGGAAAGCGAGCGCAACGCAGAGTGCTGAGACGCAGAGGCCGAGATGCCGAAACACTCAGAGTCCGAGACGCCGAAACACGGAGTGCCGAGTCGCCGAGACGCCGGGCCGAACGGCGGCACCGCCCGCCATGCGATAGACTGGAGCGGTTGCAAGCTTTTCTTTAAGTTCCGTCCCGTGAGGCGGGGAAGGGGGGCTCGGTTATGGGAACGCGAACAGTACTCGAACGTGCTGAGATCTCGCGCGCGCTGACCCGAATCTCGCACGAAATTATCGAAGCGAACAAGGGCGTCGACGGGCTCGTTCTCGTGGGCATTCCGACCCGCGGAAGCCTGCTGGCTCGCCGCATCGGCGACATCATCTCGCGTATCGAGGGTCACGAGGTGCCCGTGGGCAGCCTCGACGTCACCATGTACCGCGACGACCTCGCGCAGAATCCCACGCGCGCTCCGCGGCCCACCGAGATGCCTGCAGCCGGCGTCGACGGAGCCACGGTCGTGCTCGTCGATGACGTGCTCTACTCCGGCCGTACGGTGCGCGCCGCCCTCGACGCGCTGAATGATCACGGACGCCCGCAGGTCGTGCGCCTCGCGGCGCTCATCGACCGGGGTCACCGCGAGCTTCCGATCCGGGCCGACTTCATCGGCAAGAACCTGCCGAGCGCGAAGCATGAGCGCATCGCAGTCCGGCTCGAAGAGCATGATGGGGCCGACGAGGTCACGATCACCTCGGAGAACCAGGACGCGCCCGGCCACCGCTCGAGCACCGCCGCTCACGCCGACGCCCATGCGAGCGCCGAGCCGGGAGCGAGCACGGAGCCCATCGCATGAGGCACCTGCTCGACACGCGCAGCCTCTCGCGCGAGCAGGCGATCCTGATTCTGGATACCGCCGAGGAGATGGCGGCGACTCAGCAGCGCGAGATCAAGAAGCTGCCGACGCTGCGCGGCAAGACGGTCGTCAACCTCTTCTTCGAGGATTCGACGCGCACCCGCATCTCCTTCGAAGCTGCGGCGAAGCGTCTCAGCGCCGATGTCATCAACTTCAGCGCCAAAGGCTCCTCCGTGTCGAAAGGCGAGTCGCTGAAAGACACGGCGCAGACCCTGCAGGCGATCGGGGCGGATGGTGTGGTGATCCGGCATCCCGCGTCGGGCGCTCCGGCCAAGCTCGCCGCGAGCAACTGGATCGACGCCGGAGTGCTGAACGCGGGAGACGGCACGCACGAGCACCCGACTCAAGCCCTGCTCGATGCCTTCACCATGCGGCGCCGGCTCTTCGGCGAGTCGAGCCGGGGCCGCGATCTCGACGGCGTATCGGTCGTCATCGTCGGCGACATCGCGCACTCGCGGGTGGCCCGGTCGAACCTCTGGCTGCTGAACGCGCTGGGTGCGCACGTGAGCTTCGTCGCGCCCGAGACGCTGCTGCCCTACGGAGCGCGCGACTGGCCCGTGAAGGTGCATCATTCATTCGACACCGCACTCTGCGAGGATCGGCCGGACGTCGTCATGATGCTGCGCATCCAGAGCGAGCGCATGCACGCGGCCTTCTTCCCCAACGAGCGCGAGTACGCGCGAGTCTGGGGCCTCGACGGGACGCGTCTCGCCGGCCTGCAGGATCGCGCGATCGTGATGCATCCCGGTCCGATGAACCGCGGGTTGGAGATCTCCTCGGAGGCCGCCGACTCGGATCGCTCGACCGTGCTCGAGCAGGTCGCGAACGGCGTCTCGGTGCGGATGGCGGCACTCTATCTTCTACTTTCCGGCGAGCGAACGGAGCAGGTATGACGAACACGACGACCACGAACGGGATGCTCATCCGCGGCGCACGGCTCGCGGCTGCACTTACCGAGCGCGGGCAGCAATTCGCCGATGCCGCGGCGGTGGATCTGCGCATCGCCGACGGCTTCATCGTCGAGCGCGCGACGCAGGCCGCCGGCGGGTTGGAGCCTCGCGATGGGGAGCGGATCATCGAGGCCGATGGGCTCGTCGCGCTCACCGGGCTCGTCGACCTGCACACCCATCTGCGCGAGCCGGGCTTCGAGCAGTCCGAGACGGTGCTCACCGGAACCCGCGCGGCAGCCGCGGGCGGGTTCACAAGTGTGTTCGCGATGGCGAACACGCTGCCGGTGCAGGATACGGCGGGCGTGGTCGAGCAGGTGCAGGCGCTGGGTGACGCGGCGGGCTACGCGACCGTGCGTCCCATCGGCGCGGTCACGGAAGACCTCGCGGGCGAGCGCCTCAGCGAGATCGGCGCGATGGCCGAGTCGCGCGCCGCGGTGCGCGTCTTCTCCGACGACGGCAAGTGCGTGCACGATCCGCTGCTCATGCGACGTGCGCTCGAGTACGTGAAGACCTTCGACGGCGTCATCGCCCAGCATGCGCAGGATCCTCGTCTCACCGAGGGCGCCCAGATGAACGAGGGCGCACTGTCGAGCGAGCTGGGCCTCAAAGGATGGCCGGCGGTCGCCGAGGAGTCGATCATCGCCCGCGACGTGCTGCTCGCCGAGCACATCGGGGCGCGCCTCCACATCTGCCACCTCTCGACGGCCGGATCGGTCGAGGTCATCCGTTGGGCGAAGGCCCGCGGGGTGCAGGTGACCGCGGAGGTCACGCCGCACCACCTGATCCTCACCGAGGAGCTCGCGCGCAGCTACGACGCGCGGTACAAGGTGAACCCGCCGCTCCGCCGCGAGGAGGACGTGCGCGCCCTCCGAACCGCCGTCGCCGACGGCATCATCGACATCATCGCGACCGACCACGCGCCGCATCCGGTCGAGGCCAAGGATTGCGAGTGGGACGCTGCGGCGTTCGGCATGGTCGGCCTCGAGTCGGCGCTCCCGATCGCGCTGCTCACACTCGTGCAGGAGGCCCACGCCAGCTGGGCGGAACTCGAAACGCTGCTCTCGCAGCGGCCGGCCGAGATCGGGCGCCTCGAGGGGCATCCGACCGCGATCGAGGTCGGGCAGCCCGCGGATCTGGTGCTCGTCGACCCGTCGGGCACGAGCACGTTCTCGACGGACCATCTTCGTGGCCAGAGCGTCAACTCGCCGTTCCTCGGCATGGAGCTTCCGGGCCGTATCGCGTACACGGTGCGTCGCGGGTTCCTCACCCTCGATGCGGGCAAGCTGGTCGCACCCGAGTCCGTCGCCGCCGCTGCTCGGCGTGTCGGAGCATCGCAATGACCCGCACCGCCTTCGCGCTCGTAATGATCGCCATCGCCGCGGTCGTGCTGCTGGCGATGTGGCTCGGCTGGCGCGGCCGCGCCCGTCGGCACCGCGCGTTCGCCGAGAACGGCGATGCGCTCGTCGGCGCGGTGATCGCCGCCTTTCCCCGGGTCAGCTACGTCTCGACGACCCGCATCGGTGCCCCGCTCGACCGCCTGTCTATCCCCGGGCTGCAGTTCAAGGGATTCGCCGACCTCATCCTGCGCGCGGACGGCGCGACGATCGCCGTGACCGGCGAGCCGGAGGTCCACCTGCCGGTCGAGCGGCTGCTCGGCAGCGACGTCGCGAGCCGGCGAGTCGGAAAGGCCGTCGAGCGCGACGGGCTCTCCGTGCTGCAGTGGCGCGCCGCCGACGGCTCGGAGGTCGAATCGAGCTTCAGGTTCTCGCAGCCCGCAGAGCACCGGCGCTTCGCCGACGCCGTCGCCCAGATCATTCCTGCCGGAGCGGCGCCCGCCCCCGGCTCGCAGACCCATTCCACTTCCCACACGACCCAGGAGGATGCGTGACTACGAACACGACCGAAGAGACGGCGAACGACGCCGTGGCGCCGCATGGCGTCACCGCGCCCCCGGCTGCTGCTGTGCCCACGGGCAAGGCAGTGCTGGTGCTCGAAGACGGGCGACGATACGTGGGGCGCGCATACGGGGCCACCGGCCGAACGCTCGGCGAGGTCGTCTTCTCGACGGGGATGACCGGGTATCAGGAGACGCTCACCGATCCCTCGTACGCCGGTCAGATCGTGCTCATGACGGCGCCGCACATCGGCAACACGGGCGCGAACGACGACGACATGGAGTCGCGCAAGATCTGGGTGGCCGGATTCGTCGTGCGCGATCCTGCGCGACGCGTCTCGAACTTCCGGGCCGAGCGCTCGCTCGACGAGAACCTCGTCGAGGACGGCGTGGTCGGCATCTCGGGTGTGGACACGCGCGCCATCACCCGTCACATCCGTTCCGCCGGAGCGATGCGCGCCGGCGTCTTCTCGGGCCCCGACTTCGAGCTCTCGGAAGATGAGCAGCTCGCGCTCGTGCGCTCGCAGGAGCCGATGGCGGGGAAGAACCTGTCGGAGCTCGTCACGACCCCCGAGCGCTACGATGTGCCCGCTGCGGAGGGGGTGGATCGCGTCGGCTCGATCGCGGTGCTCGATCTGGGCATCAAGCGCGCGACCGTGCACTACCTGTCGGAGCACGGGTTCGACGTCACGGTGCTGCCCGCGTCGACGCCGCTCGACGAGATCCGCGCCATCGCCCCCGACGCGCTCTTCTACTCGAACGGTCCCGGCGACCCCGCTGCGAGTGAGCAGCAGGTCATGGTGCTCCGCGAGCTGCTGCGCGACGGGGTGCCCTACTTCGGCATCTGCTTCGGCAACCAGCTGCTCGGCCGGGCGCTCGGCTTCGGCACGTACAAGCTGCCCTTCGGGCATCGCGGCATCAACCAGCCGGTGCTCGACAAGCGCACCGGACGCGTCGAGATCACCGCGCAGAACCACGGCTTCGCGGTCGACGCCCCCATCGACGGGGAGATCGACGCCCCCGAGGGCTTCGGGCGCGTGCAGGTGAGCCACTTCAGCCTGAACGATCAGGTCGTCGAGGGTCTCGAGTGCCTCGATATCCCGGCGTTCTCGGTGCAGTACCACCCCGAGGCGGCCGCGGGGCCGCACGACGCGTTCTATCTCTTCAACCGTTTCCGCGAGCTGGTCTCGAGCCGCTCCACCCGTTCGACCGGCGCACACGCCCAGGAGGCCTGACCCGATGCCCAAGCGTTCAGACATCAATTCGGTACTCGTCATCGGATCGGGCCCGATCGTCATCGGTCAGGCCGTCGAGTTCGACTACTCGGGAACCCAGGCCTGCCGCGTGCTCCGAGAGGAGGGCGTGCGCGTCATCCTGGTGAACTCGAACCCCGCCACGATCATGACCGACCCCGACTTCGCCGACGCCACGTACGTCGAGCCGATCACTCCCGAAGTGATCGAGTCGATCATCATCAAGGAGCGCCCCGACGCGATCCTTCCGACCCTGGGCGGCCAGACCGCGCTCAACGCGGCGATCCAGCTCCACGACCTCGGCATCCTCGAGAAGCACGGCGTCGAACTCATCGGCGCGAAGGTCGAGGCGATTCAACGCGGTGAGGATCGGCAGATCTTCAAGGATCTCGTCATCGAGTCGGGGGCGGATGTCGCGCGATCGCACATCGCGCACACGCTCGAGGAGGCGAAGGAGTTCGCAAAGGATCTCGGCTACCCGCTGGTCGTGCGCCCCTCGTTCACGATGGGCGGCCTCGGCTCGGGCTTCGCCTACACCGAGGAGGACCTGATCCGGATCGCCGGAGACGGGCTGCACTACAGCCCCACCAGCGAGGTGCTCCTCGAGGAGTCGATCCTCGGGTGGAAGGAATACGAGCTCGAGCTGATGCGCGACACAGCGGACAACACCGTGGTCGTGTGCTCGATCGAGAACGTCGACGCGGTGGGCGTGCACACCGGCGACTCGATCACGGTGGCTCCCGCGCTGACGCTGACCGACCGCGAGTACCAGAAGCTGCGCGACATCGGCATCGACATCATCCGCCGCGTGGGCGTGGACACGGGCGGGTGCAACATCCAGTACGCGGTCGACCCCGCGACCGGGCGCATCATCGTCATCGAGATGAACCCCCGCGTCTCTCGTTCCTCGGCGCTCGCGTCCAAGGCCACCGGCTTCCCGATCGCGAAGATCGCCGCGAAGCTCGCGCTCGGGTACCGGCTCGACGAGATCCCGAACGACATCACGCAGAAGACCCCGGCGAGCTTCGAGCCGTCGATCGACTACATCGTCGTGAAGACGCCGCGGTTCGCGTTCGAGAAGTTCCCGGCGGCGGACGACACGTTGACGACCACCATGAAGTCGGTCGGCGAGTCGATGGCGATCGGGCGCAACTTCACGACCGCGCTGCAGAAGTCGCTGCGTTCGCTGGAGAAGAAGGGCTCCTCCTTCCACTGGGGCGAGGAGACGCGGTCGATCGAAGAGATCCTCGAGACCATCAAGCGCCCGACGGACGGGCGCATCATCGACGTGCAGCAGGCGCTGCGCCTCGGAGCGAGCATCGAGCAGGTGTTCGACTCGACCTCGATCGACCCGTGGTTCCTCGACCAGATCCAGTTGATCAACGAGGTGGCCGAGACCGTGCAGCGCGCCGGCCAGCTCACACTCGACGTGCTGCGCGAGGCGAAGGATCACGGCTTCTCCGACGTGCAGATCGCGGCGCTTCGCGGCGTCTCCGAATCCGAGATCCGCGGCCTGCGCCACGGGCTCGGCCTGCGCCCGGTCTACAAGACGGTCGACACCTGCGCGGGCGAGTTCCCCGCGCTGACCCCGTACCACTACTCCTCGTACGACTCCGAGACCGAGGTCGCATCGAGCGATCGGAAGAAGATCGTCATTCTCGGCTCGGGCCCGAACCGCATCGGCCAGGGCGTCGAGTTCGACTACTCCTGCGTCCACGCCTCCTTCGCGCTCTCCGACGCGGGGTACGAGACGATCATGATCAACTGCAACCCGGAGACCGTCTCGACGGATTACGACACCTCCGACCGCCTGTACTTCGAGCCGCTGACGCTCGAGGATGTGCTCGAGGTCATTCACGCCGAGCAGGCGTCGGGCGAACTGCTCGGGGTCGTCGTGCAGCTCGGCGGGCAGACGGCGCTGGGCCTCGCGCAGCCGCTGAAGGACGCGGGAGTGCCGATCCTCGGCACCACCCCGGAGGCGATCGATCTCGCTGAGGAGCGCGGCGCGTTCTCCCGCATCCTCGACCGTGCGGGTCTGCTCGCGCCGCGCAACGGCACGGCGATCGACGAGGAGGGAGCGGTCCGCATCGCGGAGGAGATCGGGTACCCCGTGCTCGTGCGCCCCTCGTTCGTGCTCGGCGGGCGCGGCATGGAGATCGTGTATGATACCGAGTCGCTGCGCGGCTACTTCGGCCGCATCGAGGGCCACGCCCTCGTCGGCCCCGGCCACCCGCTGCTCGTGGACCGGTTCCTCGACGACGCGATCGAGATCGATGTCGACGCGCTCTACGACGGCGAGCAGCTGTACGTGGGCGGCGTGATGGAGCACATCGAGGAGGCCGGTGTGCACTCGGGCGACTCGAGCTGCACCCTTCCGCCGGTCACCCTCGGGCACGATCAGATCGCTCGCGTGCGCGAGGCGACGCTCGGCATCGCCGAGGGCATCGGCGTGCGCGGTCTGCTGAACGTGCAGTTCGCGATCGGCCAGGGGGTGCTCTACGTGCTCGAGGCGAACCCGCGCGCCTCGCGCACGGTGCCGTTCGTGTCGAAGGCGCTCGGGATCCCGCTCGCGAAGGCCGCCTCGCGCATCATGGCGGGGGAGACCATCGCCGAGCTGATCGAGAAGCGGCTGCTGCCCGAGCGCGACGGATCGCGCGCTCCCATCGACGCGCCCATCGCCGTCAAGGAGGCCGTGCTTCCGTTCAAGCGCTTCCGCACGCACGAGGGTCTGGTCGTCGATTCGCTGCTCGGACCGGAGATGCGCTCGACCGGCGAGGTCATGGGCATGGACCGGGACTTCCCGACCGCGTTCGCGAAGAGCCAGTCGGCCGCCGGAAGCGAGCTCCCGGAGAGCGGAACGGTGTTCCTCTCGGTCGCCGACCGCGACAAGCGGTCGATCGTGCTGCCCGCGCTCCGCCTGCAGGAGCTGGGTTACCGCATTCTCGCGACGCAGGGCACCCAGGTGGTGCTGGGGCGCAACGGCATCGCCTCCGAGGTCGTGCGCAAGCACAGCGCCGGGGCCGAGGGCGACACGATCGTCGATCTCATCAACCGCGGCGATATCGACATGATCATCAACACGCCGTCGGGCAGCTCGGCGCGCGCCGACGGCTACGAGATCCGCGCAGCGGCCGTGGCGGCGGGCAAGCCGATCTTCACGACGGTGTCCGAGCTCTCGGCAGCCGTCGGCGCCATCTCGGCGCAGCGGAGCGGCTTCGACGTGAAGTCGCTGCAGGAGTACCAGGCCGACCGAGACGCAGCGCTGGCCGGGCGATGACCCGACCGTCATTCGGAGACCGGCTCGCGGCGGAGTTCGCCGCGGGCCGGCATCTCTGCGCCGGAATCGACCCGCACGGCCCGCTTCTCGCGGGCTGGGATGCGGCCGATGATGCCGACGGAGCCGAGCGGATGGGCCGCGATGTGGTCGCGGCCGCCGCCGGCGTCGCCGCGTGCGTCAAACCGCAGATCGCATTCTTCGAGCGCTTCGGATCGGCGGGCTTCGCCGCGCTGGAACGAGTGCTCGCCGACGCGCGTGATGCCGGGCTGCTCGTGGTGGCGGATGTGAAGCGGGGCGACATCGGGTCGAGTTTCGCGGCGTACGCCGACACCTGGCTGGCTCCGGGCTCGCCGCTCGAGGCGGATGCGATGACGGTCGTGGCGTATCAGGGCTTCGGCACGCTCGAGGGTGCGCTCGCTCACGTGGAGCACCACGGCAAAGGATTGTTCGTGCTCGCGGCGACGTCGAACCCCGAGGCTGCGGAGGTGCAGCGGGCGCGTCGAGCCGACGGTCGGACCGTCGCCGCCGCGATGGTGCAGGACGCGTCGGAGTGGAACGCGGCGAACGCACGCGCGTCGGTGGGCAGTGTCGGCGTCGTGCTCGGCGCTACCCTCGATCTCGCATCGTTCGAGATCGACGTCGCCGAACGGCCCGCCGGCCCCGCCCTCCCGGTGCTCGCACCGGGCTTCGGGCATCAAGGGGCGCGCATCGAAGACGCGGGCCGCGTATTCGGAGGCATCGGGCACGCCCTGCTTGCAAACGAATCCCGCAGCATACTGAGCGGCGGCCCGATCGGACTGCCGGAGCGCGTGCGGGAGCGCGCAGCAGCGGTTCGCTTCGCATTGAGCGGTGAACCGGCCTAGGCTATGACGCATTGCGCACAGAACGTGCGGTGAGACGATGAGGGAGTGACACGGTGACGACTGCTCGGACGATGCCGGAGGTGGATCGTGTGGCGGCGAACCGCGCTGCAATCGCAGCACGACAGGCGCGAGCCGATCTCAAGCGGCGTCTGCGCTCGGGCGAGGTGTCTCCCTTCCGGGTGCTCGAGCAGTCGCGGCTGCCCGACACGCCCGCGGCATCGCTGCGGATCACCGACTTTCTCCTCTCGTTCCCCGCGATCGGCGCGGTGAAGGCGGAGCGCGTGCGCGAGGATCTCGGGATCTCGGACCGCAAACGGCTCGGCGGCCTCGGCAAGCTGCAGCGGGACCGCCTCGAATCGTTCGTGCGCGAGCGAACGGGGAGCGGTCGCGTCGGGCCGCGCCCTCCACTGACGGTGCTCGCGGGACCGACGGCGGTCGGCAAGGGAACGGTCGCCACCTACATTCGCGAGCACTATCCCGAGGTGCAGCTCTCCGTCTCGGCCACAACCCGGGCGCCGCGCCCGGGCGAGGAGCACGGTCGGCACTACTTCTTCATCGACGACGAGGGCTTCGACCGAATGCTCGCGGCGGATGAGCTGCTCGAGTGGGCGACGGTGCACAACAAATCGCGGTACGGCACTCCTCGTCGGCCGGTACTCGAAGCCGCCGAGCAGGGCGCCCTCATGCTGCTCGAGATCGATCTGCAGGGTGCGCGCCAGGTGCGTGCGAGCATGCCCGAGGCGCGTCTGGTGTTTCTCGCGCCGCCCAGCTGGGAGGAGCTGGTCGACCGTCTTGTCGGGCGCGGCACCGAGGACGAAGAGGAGCGCACGCGCAGACTCGAGACCGCGAAGGTCGAGCTCGCCGCGGCTGACGAGTTCGACGAGGTGATCGTCAACGACGAGGTGCCCCGCGCTGCGGCTCGCCTGGTCGAGCTCATGCGGGGCAACGACGCGTAGCCCGCACACGTCGGCGCGATCCGCCTCCGTTCGACACGGCACCGGTCTGCGCACGCGCTAGGGTGGTCCTGTGCATTCGAGCCTGATTGACGCCGCACGGCACATGGGAGATCTGGGTCTCACCGATGCGGTGACCGAGATGACGTCGCTCGACCCGAAGCAATTCATCGGCATCCCGCTCGCGCTCGTCGGAGCCGCACTCCTCGCGTTCGGCGCTCAGTACCAGTCGCGAGGGTTGAACAAGGTCGAGCGCATCACCGGGCAGAGCGCCGGAGCCGGCCTCTCGTTCCGGCATGTCGCGAGCCTCCTGCGGCGACCCTCCTGGGTGGCGGGAACCCTGTTCCTCGGCCTCGCGGTCGTATTCCAGATCGGTTCGCTGTCGCTGTCGCCGCTCATCATCGTGCAGCCGATCGGCGTGGTCGGTCTGGTCATCACCTCGATCTTGAACTCGCGCGTCAGCGGTGTGAAGCTCGGAAAGCGAGTGCAGACGTCGATCGGGCTCGCCGTGCTCGGCATCGTGGTGTTCGTCAGCGTGGCGGCATTCACGGCCTCCGATCAGACGGTCACCGACGGCAAGCTCATCGAGATCCTCATCACCTTCGGCGTGGTTTTCGCGATCATCGCGGTGCTCACACTCGTCTTCCGTCATCGAGGCGTCGCGCTCATCTACATCGTGGGCGCAGGCGTGCTCTACGGGTTCGTCGCGACGTTCGCGAAGTCGGTGATCGGGCGTCTGCAGCAGGGCGAGTTCGAGTGGTTGACGTGGGCCTGCGTCGCCGCCCTGCTCGCCGGTGCGGTCCTCGGGCTCGTCTTCGTGCAGAACGCCTACTCCTCGGGGCCGCCGGACCTCGTCGTCGCCGGCCTCACAGTGATCGACCCGATTGTTGCAGTGCTCATCGGCATCGTCGTGCTCGACGAAGCGGCGGGAGCTCCGGGGTGGGCGATCCTCGCCTTCGTGGTCTCGGGGGCCATTGCGATCATCGGGGTCGTGGGCCTCGCGAAGTTCCATCCGCAGACCGGCGTCTCGGCGCTCACGACGGTGACGAGCGCCGATGCGGAGGACGAGCGCTAAGCGCTTCGCGGAAGTCGTGGGGCGTTTCGCCCCGGTCGGAACGTCGAGACGGTGGGGTCACCGGGAATCCAGAATCTCCACGGGAACTCCGGGCCGCCTGCGGTGCCGGCGACACCGACGCGCGGGCCCGCGGCGATGCGCTCTGCCGTGCCGGTGGGGAGTTCGAGCGCGAACGGCTCCGCGAACAGCGAGAGCCCGTCATGCGTTTCGCGACGAATGCCGAGCGCTTGCGCGACGTTGCCGGGGCCGCGGGCGAGATGCGGTGCCGCCAGTTCGGCACTCGAACGGCGTGCGCTGCGGCGCTCAGCGGCGAGGGCCGCCCCGGCGACCACCTCGCCCGCGCGCACGAGCACGCCGGACGCCGTGCCCTCCGGCGAGCACACGAGATTCAACGCGAAGTGGATGCCGTAGCTGAAGTAGACGTAGGCGTGCGCCGGCGGGCCGAACATGGAGGCGTTGCGCTCGGTGCGTCCGTTGCGGGCATGAGAACCCGCGTCGTGCACACCGGACACCCCGACGCCGTGGTACGCCTCGACCTCGGTGATGCGAATCGCGACCGGCCCTTCAGGGGCGTGCACGGTGAGCCGGGCACCCAGCAGCTGCGGTGCCACCTCGAGAGCCGGCCGGAGGAAGTCTTCGCGAATCATCGCTTCCATTCTGCCGCCGAAGCGAGCGCCGCCGCGACGGGTTGCGCCGCTGGCGATCAGCCGGGGTGCTCGAGGAGAATCCGAAGCCGGGCGACGTACAGTGGCTGCATGGCAGCGACCCGCCCGCCGGCGCACGCCACGCACCCGCCCATTCGAGCTCGGAGGTCTCCGTGTCCCAGTCCCACATGCCGATTCCCATGCGCGGCGGCTCGAACGAACCGGGAGGAGCCTCACGCGCATTCCCGAAGGGCACGGTGATCGCGATCGGTGCGATCGTCGCGCTCATCGGCCTGGGGCTGGTGGTGTGGCCGTTCTTCTCGGCGAGCTGGATCCTCGTCGTGCTCTTCGCGTCGGCGCTGATCGCGAACGGCGCGGTGCTGCTCGCGCGCGGGCGATCGATCGGCGGGATCCTGCTGGTGGTCGCCGGCGTCATCGCGCTCGCCTTCACCGGAGCCACGGCGCGTGCGCTTGTCAGCTTCGCCGGGTTCGGAATGATCGCGTTCGGCGCACTCTGGCTCGCCATCGGCATGAAGTTCGCTCGAAGCCGCCCGAGCATCGGCATCGTGCCCGGCGTAGTGCTGCTCGCAGGGGGTGTGCTCGCCCTGCTCTGGCCCGGAGTGGCGCTGTCGATCGCCGCGGTCGTCGGCGGACTGGTGCTCACGGCCGTCGGAGTGGCGATCATCTGGGGCGCCGCGAGACGTCGTCGCGTCGACCCGGGGTCGACGACGATCATCCTGTGACGGCTACCGGCGCGGCTCCTCGAGACGGTGCTCCGCCACGGCACCGATGAGGCTCACGCCGTTCAGGTCTACGTAGAGCTGGCCCTCGGTGCGCGAGACGGTGAGCGAATTCCGTCGCTCGAGCGCTTCGACGGCACCGCTCACGAGGGCCGGATCGATGGCGAAGAGCCGAATCTCGGAGGCTCGATGAATCGTCTTCCCTCGCCAGTTGGCGAGCACCTTCTCGGCGTCGCGGTGAGTGTAGACGACGGCCCGATCGGCTGACTTGCTACCGGAATGGACGCGCGGGGCATCGGGTGCGCCGACTTCGATCCACGCGGAGAGCGCGCCGGTGAGGTCCCGCACGAGCACGGCGGGTTCATCGACCGTGGAGACGCCTCCACCGAACGCCACGCCTTCGGTGTGTTCGAGGCAATACGCGAGAATCCGGGTCACCATGAACGGCTCGGTCTCGGAGGGGTGCCGAGCGACCCGCAGTGTGAACTGCTCATACACTCCGCGGTCGACGTCGGCGAGATCCACCTCGAAGGTGTGCATCGTTGATCCAATTGCCACGAGGCACGATTCTACGGGGAGTCGAGGAACTCCGATGCATCCCGGTCCGGCCTCCATCCTCGCCACACCGCGTGACGCAACCGTCCCTCGGGGGTGCGCTCGCGGAACGTCACCTCGCCGACGAGCTTCGGCTCGACCCAGTGGGCGGCGCGTCGTGCCTCACGCGGCACGTCGAGGGGCGGATCCGGGATCTCTGCAGCCTCCAACTCACGACGCGCGCCTCGCCGAGCAGCAGCGGTGAAGCCGCTCGCCACGCGCCCTCCGTACTGCAGGCCGCGGTTGCTCGGCAGCGCAACGAGCAGCGACGCGAATCCTGCAGGGTCGGCGTCGCTCGTTCGCCAGCCGATCACGACGACTTCGGCTGTGTCGAAGAGCGGCACCTTGAGCCAATCCTGCGATCGCCTCCCCGCGCGATACGGGCTCGTGCGTCGCTTGGCGACGACCCCCTCGAGACCGAGGTCGTGGCTGGCTCGCAGGGCAGCGGCGGCATCGTCTGCGAAGGCCGGCGGCACCGTGATCACGCTCGCGGTGTCGGCCGCGTCATTACGCCCGGCTTCGATCTCGAGCATCTCGTGCAGCAGCTCGCGTCTCGCGTCATAGGGGAGGGCATGGCAGTCGGTGCCGTTGACCGCGAGCACGTCGAAGGCGAAGAAGCGAGTCGGCGCGGAGCGTCGCGCGGTCGCGACCTCCCGCGCGCCCGTGAGCCCCATGCGCTCCTGGAGCAGCGAGAAGCTCGGTGCTCCGTTCGAGCCGAGCGCGACGATCTCGCCGTCGAGCACTGCGGAGTCCACTCCGAGCGCGTCGGACGCCTCCTGCAACTCCGGAAAACTCGCGGTCACATCGCGCCCCGATCTGCTGGTCACGGTCACGCGACCATCCTCGACGCGCACGATGGCTCGCATCCCGTCCCACTTCATCTCGAACGACCACGCTCCGGCTTCGAGATGCTCGAGAGACGCGGCCGAGGATCGCGTCGCGAGCATGGGCCGAGTCGCATCGGGCAGCGGCGCCTCCTGCGAGGCTCGGCGCCCGCGGGCTCGCGACGGCGACCCCGCGCCATCGCCTGCCTCACCCTTCAGATGGATCATCCACTGCGGCGGATCCACTTGGGTGCGGAAGAGGACGTACGTGCGCGTGCCGCCGATCCCTCCCTCGAGTGTGCCGGTGAGCGTGGCGATGACCTCGTCGTCTCGCCACTTCTCGAGCTCAAAGGTTCCGCTGTCCCAGATCCGCACCGTGCCTGCACCGTATTCTCCTTTCGGGATGGTGCCCTCGAAGGTGCGGTACTGCATGGGATGATCCTCGGTCGGAACCGCGAGATGGTTGCGCTTCGCATCCGTCGGCACGCCTTTGGGAAGCGCCCAGCTCACGAGCACCCCGTCGTGCTCGAGCCGGAAATCGAAGTGCAGGCGCCGGGCCTCGTGGCGCTGGATCACGAAGACCGGCGCGGCAGTGCGGTCGTGTGCGGGCTCGCCTGCGTTGCCCTGACGCGACGCGGTTCGTCGGTGCGGCTCGGGCACCGGTTCGGGAGTCCGATTCGCATCTCGCTTCGAGCGGTAGAGCTCGAGTCGCTCGGAGGTGCGGGCCGCACTGCTCGCGCGGGTGAGTTCCGCCAGAGGATCGCCGCGACGCTCGACGCGCTCGAGCACTTCGCGGAACTCGAGGTGGCGCAGGTGCGGCGACGCGAGCTCTCTCCAGGTGCGGGGTGCGGCGACGGTGGGTCGAGCGCGGCCGCGGAGCGAATACGGTGCGATCGTCGTCTTGTTGCCGTTGTTCTGACTCCAGTCGATGAACACCTTTCCGGCTCGCAGAGTGCGCTTCATGCTGCTGACGATCTCGTCGGGGTGGTCCTTCTCCAGAGCGCGGGCGAGTTCCCTGGCGACGGCGGAGACCTCCTCCGACGTCTGCGCGCCATCCAGCGGCGCGTAGATGTGGATTCCCTTGCTGCCGCTCGTGACGGGTACGGAATCGAGCCCCATGCCCTCGAGGATGTCGCGGACGATGAAGGCGACGCGAGCGCACTGGCGCAGATCCACACCGGGACCGGGATCGAGATCGAGCACCAGCCGATCCGGGGCGCTGCGCGCATCGTCGGAATCGTCTCCCGACCCGGCGGACGCAGAGGCGAACCTCCACTGCGGCACGTGGATCTCGAGCGCGGCGAGCTGCGTGAGCCAGACCAGCGTCGATTCGTCGTTCACCATCGGGTACGCGTTGCGATGATCGCGGTGGTCGATCCTGCCCCGCGCGACCCACGATGGGGCGTCGTCGCCGATGTCCTTCTGAAAGAAACTGGGCCCGTCGCCGTTCTCGCCGACCCCGTCGGGCCAGCGCTTGCGGGTTGCCGCTCGATCCCTGCAGTGCGGAATCATGGTCTCCGCGATGGCGCTCACGTAGCCGAGTACTTCGCCCTTCGTCGTGCCGGTCGCCGGGTACAGCACCTTGTCCAGGTTCGACAAACGGATGGCCCGCCCGTCGATGCGCACCGAGTGCTGTGCAGCGGCCATGGGCTACAGCATCCCCGCACCGATGCACAAGGCGTAGCCCGTTGACATCCGATTCGGCTCTACTGTACGTATGAGAGCCATATGGACCGGGGCGATCACCTTCGGGCTCGTCAATGTGCCGGTGAAGCTGTTCAGCGCGACCGAGGATCACGATGTGGAGCTGCATCAGGTGCACGCGCGTGATGGCGGGAGGATCCGGTACCAGCGGCGTTGCGAGGTATGCGGGGAGGCCGTGGACTACGCCGATATCGATCGCGCCTACGTCGAGGACGACGAGACGGTCGTGCTCACCAAGGAGGAACTCGAATCGATTCCGCAGGAGCGCAATCGCGAGATATCCGTGGTCGAGTTCGTGCCCACGGATCAGCTCGACCCCATCATGTTCGAGAAGAGCTACTTTCTGCGCCCGGCCGGCAAATCGTCGAAGGCGTACGTTCTGCTGCGGCGAACGCTCGAGCAGACCGATCGGACGGCCATCGTGCAGTTCGCGCTCCGTCAGAAGACGAGGATCGCGGCGCTGCGAGTGCGTGACGACGTACTCGTCGTGCAGAACCTCCTCTGGCCGGACGAGGTGCGCGAGGCCGAGTTCCCGGAGCTCGACGAGCGCGTGCGGATCACCTCGAAGGAGCTGCAGTTGTCGGCGGCGCTCGTGAAGAGCTTCTCGAGCGACTTCGACGCCGCCGACTTCCGGGACGAGTACCAGGAGGAACTGCGGAAGCTCGTTCAGGCGAAGCTTGCCGAGGGCGACGCGCTCGACACCGAGGCGACCTTCGGGTCGTCCGGCGACGACGATGACGGCGATGCCGAGGTCATCGATCTCATGGCAGCGCTGAAGGAGAGCGTGCAGCGGTCGCGATCGGCGAAGCAGTCGGCGCGGAGACGAGCGCCCGCGAAGAAAACTACTGCGAAGCGGTCGTCGCCGAAGCCGTCGACGACGAAGAAGAGATCTGCTGCGAAGAAGCCTGCAGCCAGGAAGGCAACGGAGAAGAAAGCTGCTGCGAAGAAGACCGCTGCCCGGAAGAAGGGGTAGTGCAGACCGGAGCAGGGCAACGCGATACCCACGTATCGCTCAGGGTGTCGGCGTATATTGCCCAGTATCGTTCACCACGGTCATGAGAGACACGGAGGCAGCCATGCATCAGTCGTTCAATTCATTCGGGTTCGGAGCGGGAGCGGCGGGGGAGTCGCTCTGGGAGGCGATGGATCAGCTTCGCACGGGCTTCGAGAAACGAGCGGGGTCGCGCATGGCTCGCGGCGATGTGCGTGCGGCGGTGCTCTCGCTGCTGGCCGAGGAGCCGATGCACGGTTACCAGATCATTCGAGAGATCGAGCAGCGCAGTGGAGGTTCGTGGAAGCCCAGCGCGGGGTCGGTCTACCCGACGCTGCAGATGCTCGCCGACGAGGGCTTGATCTCCGCGGAGGAGTCCAATGGTCGCAAGACATATGCCCTGACCGATGCCGGAGGCGAAGCGGTGGCGGCCGGGGAGGCGACGGCGCCCTGGGAGACTGCGTCGAAGAGCGGGCCGAAGCGCCACGGGGCGCTCGCGCAGGCCGGGTTCGAGCTCGCGCAGGCAGCTGCGCAGGTCGGGCGTTCGGGCGACTCCGGGCAGGTGGCCGAAGCGGTCGAGGTGCTCGAAGACGCGCGTCGTCGCCTGTACAGCATTCTCGCCCAGGGCTGAACGGGGTGTCGTTCGAGATCACTTCGAGCGGCGACCTCCCGATCGACATCGACCGGGTTCGGTATCGCCGCATACTCCGGTTCGCATCTCGGCACCTCGCGCACGCCTGGTGGTTCGAGCTGGTGCTCCCGCGGCTCGGGCTGCACCGAATCACCGAGCGGACGCGACCGCGACGGATGCGCAGGTTCGCGCGCGCATTCCACGGACTCGCGGTCGAGCTCGGCGGCCTGATGATCAAGGTCGGCCAGTTCATGTCTTCCCGGCTGGACGTCTTGCCGCCGGAGATCACCGCGGAGCTCGAAGGTCTGCAGGACGAGGTGCCGCCGGAGTCCTTCGCCGATATCCGACGTCTCGCCGAAGCCGAGCTCGGCGTGCCGCTCGGAACGGTGTTCTCGGAGGTGAACGAGTCACCGCTCGCGGCGGCGTCGCTCGGGCAGGCGCACTCGGCGATCCTCGCCCCGGCTCTGGCGGAAGATGTAGGGTTCTCCAGGGCAGTGCTCAAGGTGCAGCGCCCCGGCATCGACGGCATCGTCGCGGTCGACCTCGCTGCCCTGCGCAAGGTCGGCCGCTGGCTGAGTCATGTGCGTCTCGTGTCGCGCCGCGTCGACATGCCGGCGCTCGTGGAGGAGTTCGCGGCGACGAGTCTCGAGGAGATCGACTACCTGCAGGAGGCGGCGAACGCGGAGCGCTTCCGCGAGAACTTCGCCGAGCAGGCCGGGGTATCGATACCCGAGGTGGTCTGGGAGCGCACGAGTCGCCGTGTGCTGACGCTCGAGGATGTCTCGGCGATCAAGGTGTCGGACACGGAGGCACTGCGTGCGGCGGGAATCGATCCTCATGATGTAGCGCTGCGCTTCGCCGCCGTCATGTTCGATCAGTTGTTCACGCACTCCTTCTTCCACGCCGATCCCCATCCCGGCAACGTCTTCGTCACTCCGTCACAGGCCGCTGATCCGGGGGAGTGGCGACTCACCTTCATCGACTTCGGGATGATGGGCGAGGTGCCGGCGGGCACTCGGGGAGCCTTGCGATCTCTGCTGATCGCAGCGGCCACCCGCGACGGGCGCGGGCTCGTCGCCGCCATGCGCGACGTCGGCGTTCTCCTGCCGACGGCCGACGTCGCGGAACTCGAGCGCGCGATGATTCAGCTCTTCGCCCGGTTCGGGGGCATGGGGTTCGCCGAGCTCCGGAACGTCGACCCGCGCGAACTCAGCGACTTCGGCCACGAGTTCAGCGACGTGATCCGCACGCTTCCGTTCCAGCTCCCCGAGAACTTCCTGCTCATCATCCGCGCGATCTCGCTCACCTCGGGAGTGTGCAGCACCCTCGATCCGAAATTCAATCTCTGGGATGCGATCGAGCCCTACGCTCAGCGGCTCATCCGCGAGGAACGCGGCAACGTGCTCGCCGATGCGACGCGACGCGCGATCGACGCGGCGCGCGCCTTCACAGTCCTCCCGTCGCGCATCGGTGCCACACTCGACCGCATCGACAGCGGAGAACTCGAAGTGCGCGCGCCGCAGCTCGAGCAGCGCCTGCGGCGGGGCGAGACGCGGCGCCGGAATCAGACCCCCGCGATCCTCTTCGGGTCGCTCCTGATCAGCGGCGCGCTGATCCGCGACGCCGACACGGTACTCAGCACGGCGTTCATGCTCGGCTCTCTCGCGCCGCTCGGGCTCGTCGTCGTCAACGCGCTCCGGCGCCGGTAGCGTCTCTGCAGAATTGGCGATCGTGAGCCCTCGCGCGGCTGGTGCCGTGCCGCACGCGAGTGCGTTTCACGCCCGTGTCGCCGTCCGCCGGTGTTCGGCGCTGCGGCGCTCGGCGACGCGGGGAGCGAGGAAGATCGCGACCGCCATGAGCACGAGCGGCGCGAGTAGGGCGGTGCGCAGCCCGGCGTGCTCGCCGATGAAGCCGAGGAGCGGTGGGCCGACGAGGAACGCGACATAGCCGACAGTGGCGACGATCGCCACGCGGGTGGCGGGATCCTGCCCCGACGCGCCCGCGACCGACAGGGCGACGGGGAAACCCAGGGAGGCGCCGAGCCCCCAAAGGATCACCGCAGCACCTGCCGCGATCTGGTGATCGACGAAGATGACGATAGCGAGTCCGATGACGCCCGAGACAGCGCTCGCGCAGAGCACGGCGGGCCGGCCGAAGCGCTCGATGAACGGTCCGCCCGCGAACCGGCCGACCGTCATCGATGCGGCGAACACCGCGTAGACCGCCGATCCGAAGGCGGGATCGAGGCCGTGCCCGTCGACCATGACGAGTGGCAGCCAGTCGTTCGCCGTTCCCTCGGCGAAGGCCATGGCGAGCACGACGACGCCGATGAGGATCAGCCGTCCGTCCATCGCCGAGCGCAACCGGTCCCGCCCGCGCGACTTCGACGCATCGCGCTGCGCGATGCCGACGCCCGGCGGGACGTGCGGGATCGCGGCGACGAGCGCAGCGGTCGCGATCGCGCCGACCGCGCCGAGATGCCAGACCACCGGGACCTCGAGTGCGGTGAACCCGATGCCGGCCGTCGCGCCGACGACCGTTCCCAGACTGAAGAAGCCGTGCAGGGCGGGCAGCACCGGCCGACCGAAGCCGCGCTCGATGTCGGCGCCCTCCACATTCATCGCGATCTCACTCCCGCCCATGCCGAGGCCGAACACGAACAGCCCGGCGGTGACGACGAGCGGCGCGCCGGTCGCCGACCCCCAACCGATCGTGGGCATGCTGAGAATCACTCCGACAGTGCCGACGAGGATGAGCGGGCGCGCGCCGAACCGAGCCACGAGCGGACCCGACGAGAGGATGCCGATCATGGAGCCCGCCGACAGCCCGAAGAGCACGAGCCCCATCTCTGCGGTCTAGAGCTGCAGCAGATCCCGGATCGCCGGCGTGCGAGTGACCCATGATGCGATCGTGACGCCGGGGATGAAGAACAGTGCGAAGAGGGCGAGACGACGACGGGACAGGACTGAATGCAAAGCGGCTCCCAGATGTGGTGGCGCTCCACGCGGAGTGGCGCGAGCTCCGACGAGTGTGTACAAATGTACATACAGAATGTGTTCAAATGTACACGAGGAGAGCGATGGCCGACGAGGTATCCGACAGAAGATCGCAGATCGTGAATGCGGCGATCGACGACATCATCGAGCTCGGACTGCATCGCGTGACACATCGCTCGATAGCCTCGCGGGCGTCGGTGCCGCCGGGCTCGCTCACCTACTACTTCGGCGGCCTCCACGAGATCTTCGAGGCGGCGTTCGAGCACATGTACCTCTCGATGTCTCGGGAGTATCGAGTGAAACTCGAGCAGGTCGCGAGCACGGATGCGGCGATCGACGCCGTCGCCGACCTCATCACGGGCGACTACATGGACGAGAGGCAGATGCGGGCGCTGTTCGAGATGTACTCCTTCGGCAGCTTCAACGCGACGGTGCGTGCCTACTGCCACGAATGGATGACGCTGAGTCGAGAGGCCCTGTCACTGCACTTCCCCGAGCGCACCGCGCAGGCCCTCGATGCCCTCATCGAAGGGTGGCCGATGCACCGGTACTTCGAACGCCGCGACCTCGATCGGGCGTACGTGCGCGACGTGGTGCAGGCCGTCGTGCGTCTGAGCTGAGCACGGGCGAGCGATCCTCGCGGCATCGCGTCACGCGCCCGACGCGCCACCGTCTCTTTGTGCAAGAGCACGAGTACCGCATCGCTCACCTCCTGCACACCCGAGATTGTGGGGCCGCCGCACGTGCTCGATAGTGTCGTGACTATGAGTGACCACCCATTCGAGACTGTCCCGGTGCTTCCAGTGGCGGTTCCCTTTGCGGCTGCGGTACTCGTTCTGCTGCTGATCCACCTGGGAAGGCGGAGGAGACTCACCTGGCCCCGTGCCGCTGTCGGAGGTGCGGTGGCCATATATGCGGCGGGCATCTTCGCCAACACAGTGTTTCCCATTCACCTGGACCCGGTACGGATCGGCCAGCCGTGGACGCCGCATGTGGCGCTCGTGCCGTTCAACGACTACGAGGTCGGCGACGCGCTCATGAACATCGGTGTGTTCGTGCCGCTGGGAGTGCTCATACCGCTGCTCATGCGGCGGCCCTCCGCGTGGAAGGTGCTGGTGGCAGCGGCGACGACGAGTTTCTGCATCGAAGCGGCGCAGCTCGCCGCCCAGGCCTTCTTCGCCGGCGGCGACATCGCAGATGTCAACGACTTCATCTGGAACGTCACGGGCGGAATGCTCGGCTACGGCCTCCTCCGGCTCGCGTCCCGCTCTTCGCGGGTGTCGCGCGAGCTCGCCGGCTTCCGATGGCACGATGCCGCGGGTGTCTCCGCGGTGAGCGCGGCAGGCGCGGTAGGCACGGTAGTCGCGCTCGACCCTCTCGGCGGCACCCGGCCTGCCGGCGACGCACTGCACGAGTGAGACGCAGGTGTAGCCCAGCTCGCTCCTACGGGTTGGGGGCGCAGGGGCGGAACTGGGCTACGCAGGTAAGACGAGTGGCGGAGGGGATTCGTCACAAAACATCTGTCACGACTGGGGCCTTCCAACTCGCGAGCAGCCTGAGACGATCTTCGTGGGCGGTGCCCGGCTCCGCGGAAGACCGTGGCGTCCCGCCGTGCTGCGCTGGGGCCCGGCGAAGGTCGCCAGGTTCAGGGCTCGCCGCCGGGAACGTCGCCGCGGGCCGCAACGCTCTGCTGGTACCCGCGGCGACGGCCACCTCTAACGGTGTTCTGGCCCGTGCCCGGCTGGGGCCGACCAGCGGCGACGCGAGAAGAGGAGCAGACTGCCCGCGGCGAGGAGCGCGCTCATGAGCGCGATCGCGAGCGGCCACTGAAGCTCGGAACCACCGGTGTCGGCAAGGACCCGATTTCCGTCGGAGCCGATTGCAGTTTCGGCCGCGGCAGCGGCACCAGGGGCGGTCTCGTCCCCGTCTCCGGTTCCGGTGACTCCGCCGTTGCCGGGTTCTCCCGTGTCTCCTGGCTCAACCGGGTTGCCCGGTGCGTTCGGGTCTCCCGGCTCAACAGGGGCGCCAGGCTCGAGAGGGTCGCCCGGATCCGCAGGGCCGGTCGCGTCCTCCGCGACCGTGATCGCGTGCTCGTTGGTGACGCCGTTCACGGTCACCCTCAGCGTTGCATCCCCCGCCCCGGTCGCGGTCAATGCCCCGGTCGACGGGTTGAATCGGAGCACGCTCTCGTCGACTGCCTCGCTCGCGCTCGCGCTCACTGCACGACCTCGCTCATCGGTCTCGACCGATCCGTCGTCGACCACGACGCCGTCGCCGCCCCACACCGCGCTCATCGGCCACTGCACGGGAACGATGCGCCCGCCGTCCTGCGAGATGGTGGCGTCGACGGTCACCGCCTCGCCGACGGTCATCGCCGCCGGAATCGCCGCCGTCGCGCCGAGCGTGAGCTCGTCGACACGGGGCTTTACTTCGGCCTGCAGCCAGTTCGTGCGGCTCGCCACGGGGGCCGGGTCGTGACCTACGACACCCGAGTTCGGGTTGATGCCGAGCATCGTCCAGCCGGTGAAGCCACCCTTATCGGGCGTGCTCGAGGGCCCCTTGCCACTATTGCCGCTGAGGAACGTCGATACGCCCTCGTGGCTCGTCGCATGGAACACCCCCGCGTGGGCGTTGATCGAGGCGATCGACTTGCCCGTGTCGGCTCGGAACACCGCGAGGCGATCCTGGTATCGCTTCGCTTCGATGCGATCACTGATCTGGCTGTCCTTGCTGCTCTTCGGGTCGTCCACCGGGTGGTGCGCGAACACGAGCACGCCAGTGACCGTCGAGTCTTTCTCGGCCTCGGCGAGCGCGTCTTCGAGGAAGCGCATCTGTTGCTTGTCAGAGCCGTTGAATGAGCCGTTCGCGGTGTTCAGGGTGATGACGAGCGTGCCGCCCACTTGCTGCTTCGTCTTCGTCGGCCCGAATTCCGCGATGAAGTTGTCGATCGAGCCGCCCATCACTTCGTGGTTGCCTGGAAGGTAGATCCAGGGCAGCTTGTCGCCGATTTCCTCGTCGAGGATTCTCCGTGCGAGCGCGAAGTCCTCGGGAGCAGCCTCATCGACGAAGTCACCGTTGATCACGAACATCTCGGGCTTCGCGGCGAGGATCTCGCGCAGCGTCTGCCGAGCCCCCTGTACGTTCGGCCCCTCGGGATTGCGGGCGACGAACTGTGCGTCGCTCATCACCGCGATGCGCTGTGCGCGCTCGTCGACAGTGCCGTTGGTGACGACGAGCGGATCATGCTCGACCGGCGCCTGCGGCTGTGCCACCTCGGGTGCGACGACGGCGCGGATGCCGGCGAACATGGTTTCGCCCTGGTACTGCTTCGCTGCCGAGGTTTCCATCATGCGCACTCGCTCGAGCTTCAGCGGGTAGGCGGTGCCGACCGGCACGTTGAACGTGAGCTCCTGCCAGCCCGTCCAGCTCGTGTGAGCGCCGTCGATGTTCATGGTCGTGCCAGCACCGGTCTTCATCTGGAGGCGCGGCCAGGTGCTATTGCCATCCCCGTGCACCCACATCTTGATCGCCTTCGGCTGCCCCGCGATTTCGATGGGCTCCGGTGCGACGGCATATGCGCCGCGCGTGCCCGTGGACGAAGCGAAGTCGTAGGTGAGTTTCAGCCCTGCCTCGCCGTTCGGTCCGGTTGCTTCAGCGATGTGACCGGTCGCCCGGTCTGAGCGGAAGGTCCAGTCCTTCGCGTTTGCGAGGTCTGACACCGGCTCCTCTTCCAGGCCGATCGTCACCGCTACGTCGACGCGGCGGTCACCCGCGGAGAACGACACGGTCGCTGCCCCCGATGCCGCACGCGGGGTGATCGTGAACGTATTTCCGTCGAGCGATTCAACGGCGACATCTGCACCTGCCGAGACCGTAAGATCTGCGGCCTCGATGGGTGCGCTGAAGCCGTCCTTGTCGAGGCCGGTGATCGTCACCGTTCCGCTGCCGTTCTCGTCGGCGAGTGCGATGACGCTCTGGCTCGCGCGGAGTCTGTCGAGGTCGCCGAGCACACGTATCTCGCTCGTCGCTGACTTGCCTTCGGCGGTGAACGTGACGAGCTCGGTGCCCGGGGAGGCTCCGATGACCTTGGCCGTGTCTCCGTCAACTGCTGCGAGCGTCGCGTTTCCTCCCGCGACCGAGAATTCGCCCGAGGTAGCACGTGCACCGCGGTTCGAGTCGAGGCCGATGCCCGAGACCGTCCGTGAGAAACCGGGGAACACCGCGTCTGCGTCGTCGAGTTTCGACTCGGGAGCGACCAAGACGTCGACGAGTCCCGCGTCGGGAGCAGTCGACGAGAACACCAGACTGTTGGGCACGCTGCGCAGGTGACCGTCGGAGGGCGCGTTGCCAACGCTGAGCTCGCTGGTTCCCGGCTCGCGCATGAGAAGGGTGCTGGATCCGCCACCATCGAGGTTCACAGCATTATGCGCGCCGAGCTCGACCATGAACTCCCCGAGCTCGTCGAGAGCCATGCCGCGGGAATGACTCTGGCGTCCGTCGAGGGAGACCACGATAACCTCGCTGCCGTCCTCGCTCACGCCGACGGCGGTTCGGGGCTCGCCCCTGTCAGGAGCACCCACGGCTGCGCCATCAGCGACAAGCCGTTGGTTGCCGCTGATCGCGAGATCGACGTCGGCGCTCGTGGCGACCGTAACCGGCAGTGGATCGCCCGGCTTCACGTCTGCGAAGAGATCGACGGCTGACCCGCGCGCGAGCACGACGCCCGTTCCCGCAGCGATGGCGGTCGGCCCCGTGATCTCAGCGAGATCGTCCGACGTGCGCGTCACGATCCCGTCGTTCACTTCAACGCGCAGGAACTTCGGATCGATGTTCGAAGGCCCGCCGATGGCGCGCGCGATGGGATACTCACCCCACATGGGAGTGAAGTACCCGATACCGTCGGCGGGAATACCGATGTTGTTGACGGTGCTCACATCGTGCGTGGTACCCGACACCTCGAGAGTGGCGGCCGAGGTAAGCGCCTGGATCGCGGCGATGCCCTCGGTGATCGTGAAGCTCTCGACCGGTGACCCGCTCGTGGACTTCACGCCTTCGCTCGACGAGACATTGGTGCCTTGAGCGACACCCGAGTTGTTGATGTCGAAGAACGAGCCGTTGACCGCGGCCACGGCGTGATCGCCGAGGGTGTGCTCGGTGACGGGGGCAGGTTTCGTGAGGCTGCCCGAGTCGCGCACGTCCATCGACAGCGTCGGGGTGGAGAGGTCGGCAACGAGCACGTCACCAGTCACCCAGCCCTCGCCCTGCAGCCGGTCGAAGCTTGTGGCCTTCAGGCCCGGGGCGAGCTGCCGCGTATCTGCGCGAAGCAGGCTCGAATCGCTGCCGCTGAGGTCGAGGCCCCCGGTGTCGGGTGACGCGTAGCTGGCCGTCAGTGTGGATTCGGGAGCGAGAGCGATGCTGCTCACAGCGATGCCGAGACAGAGCCCGGCTGCGAGCGTTCTTTTCAGGGGTGTTCGTCTAATTACAGACACGAGTTGCCGCAGACCTTTCTTGAGTGTGGAATGCACGTGCGGCCATTCAGACTGAATTGCATGGCCGCCGGACGCTCAGGTCAGCGTAGGGAAGCAGAGTAGCGCGAAGGTTGCCTGCGGGTGGACGGGAGGATCGCCGGACTCGTCGGCATTGCGTTCGCCCATTTCGGCGGGTGAGTACGAGCCTGTCGAAAAGTGCGGTCCTGCCGCAGGGCCCGCATCGCAGCCCGGTGCCGGCGGACGGCGCTCGGGTATTTCCCGGCCCGGTCGCTGACCGTGACCGAAACGCCGTTCACCGGCGTTCCGGCAGCGGTGAGCAGATCGAGATGGCTCGGCCAGTACCCGAGAAGCCTCCCGCCGCGAGCACGGCAGGTGAAGCAGGGCGTGCGGAATCTGAACCTGCGACCTCGCCTCGATTCACTGAGATGGCGTTCGGCGCAAGGGGCGAGCGAAGCGCTGATGCTCGGCATATGGTACGCGTATGAGTGATGTGACGATCTACGCGCCTTCTCCGATTCTCACTGTGACCGTCGAGGATCATCCATCTGGTAATGAGGTGCACGTGCACGCGGGTGGACAGGGGGTCTGGCAGGCGCGGATGCTCCGACGGCTGGGGATGGAGGTGACACTGTGCGCTGTCCTCAGCGGCGAGACGGGCGGCGTGCTTCGGCATCTGATCGAGGATGAAGGCCTCCGGCTGGTATCCGTGGCACGTGAGGGGCGGGGAGCGGCTTACGTGCACGACCGGCGAGCCGGTGAGCGGCGCGAGATTGTTGCCGAGCAGGGCGATCCGCTCGGCAGGCACGAGCTCGACGAGTTGTACAGCGTCATGATCCGCGAAGGATTGGAGACGAAGTTGGTCGTGTTGAGTGGTCCCGCGGGCGACGACGTCCTTCCTGCAGAAACCTATCGCCGACTGGCCAGTGATCTGCGGACCGTTGGCGCGAGGGTGGTCGTCGATCTCGCCGGAGATCGAATGGATGCGGCTGTGGCGGGAGGTGTGGACGTTCTGAAGGTGAGCCATGAGGAGCTCCTCGACGCAGGACTCATCTCCGAGCCCACGGAGGAGGAGATCTGCGCGGCGATGCGGTCGTTGCGTTCCCGCGGGGCAGAATGCGTGATCGTCACTCGGGCCTCCGATCCTTCGCTCTTCCACGACGAGCATGGTGTGCTGGAGGTGACCGCACCGCAGCTCGAGACCACTGACACCCACGGGGCCGGAGACTCGTTGACCGCGGGCATCGTCGCCGGCATGTCGAGAGGTCAGAGCGCACGCGAGGCCGTCATCCTCGGAGCTGCCGCGGGCGCATTGAATGTCACCCGGCACGGCCTGGGAACCGCCGACGCCGGGGCCGTCGCCAAACTGCAGGAACTGATTACCACTCGCATTGTAGATGACGGTGCGGAGGAACGCGCGGAAGGCCGCTCTAACCGGGAGAGCACGGACGATGCGGATACCCGCGCGGAGGGGGACGAATGATGGCGCGCGTTCTCGTCACCAACGACGACGGCATTGATGCTCCGGGGTTGCTGGCTCTCGCCGCAGCCGCAGTCGCAGCGGGATACGACGTCACCATCGCCGCGCCGGCGACGCAGTCCAGCGGTTCGAGCGCGTCCATCATGGCCGAGGACGAAGACGGACGGATCGCCGTCGACCGCCGTGGGTTCGATGAGCTCCCGCACGTCTCTGCGTTCGCCGTCCACGGCGGACCCGGCCTCATCGCCATGATCGCGGCACGCGGAGCATTCGGCGAACCGGCCGACGTGGTGCTGTCGGGCGCCAACCACGGAGCAAATGTCGGACGCGCGATTCTTCATTCCGGAACGGTGGGAGCAGCGCTCACCGCGGCGCTGAACGGGGCGCGCGGCCTAGCCGTGTCGCTGGACGTGGGGATGCAGCCACGGGAGTTCCACTGGGAGACGGCCGCCGAAGCGGCTGTGGGGTTGTTACCGCAATTGCTGCGGCTGCCTGTCGGGACCACGCTGAATGTCAACGTGCCCAACGCCGGCAGCCATCGCGGCTACATGGAGACCGCCCTGGCACCGTTCGGAATCGTTCAGACGACACTCTCTGAAAACGATGCGCAGTACATCCGACTGGCGGTCGAAGACCTCCCGAATCGTCCCGAGCCCGGAACGGATGCCGCCCATCTGGCCGACGGATGGGTGACGGTCACGGCCGTCGACCCCGTCGCACACACTCGACTCGGCCTCTTCGACACGGGCCCCGAGCTCATCGCCCGTGACGGCTCCTCGGGCGATGATTCCTCTGGCGACGAGACGTGACAAGTTACACGGCGCTCGCCTTCTCGAGCAGTTCGAGTCGGAACAGGGGCGCGACGCCTACTACTTTCGCGGACGCTTCGGGAGCACGTCAACTGAAACCAATCCGGCCCACAACCCGCCTTGCATCGTTTCCGGTTGATCGCGCGGGCGTCAAATGGTCAACGTCCTTGGGTGCGCCTCGGAAATTCCATCCGTTGCGTGCTCGGCGACGAACACACTATGCACGGCGAAACTGATGTGCCGATCGAGAGGCGACGACGATGGCAAAATCGACAGCTCCAGCGACCAAGTCGAAGAACCGCCGCTGGGTCTGGGCCCTGTGGAGCGCGCTCGCCGGCATCGTGAGCGCTGCGGCGTTCCTCGCCGTCGCCGAACTCGCCGCTCTGCTCGTCGCCCCTGAGAGCAGCCCGATCCTCGCCGTCGGTTCGTTTGTGATCGACATCGTGCCGCAGCCGATGAAGGAGTTCGCGATCGCGACCTTCGGTGAAGCTGACAAGGTCGTGCTGCTCTGCAGTCTCGGCCTGGCGGTCATCATCGCCGCCGCGATCGGTGGCATCCTGCAGTTCTTCGCGCGCCCGTTCGGGCTCGTCGTCATCGTCATCGCCGGAGCGCTCTCGACCGCCGCGATCGTCACCCGTGCCGGTGCATCGGTGCTCGCCGCCGCCCCGCCGATCCTGGGCACCCTCGTCGGCTGCGCCGTGCTCATCCTGCTCATCACACGGCTGCGCGGGTGGTCGGGTGACGTGGTCGTGGATTCCGCGGCTCGGACCGGGTCGCCCGACGCCGAGCCACCCGCAGCACGCGAGGTCGGCCGCCGGTGGTTCCTGATCGTCACGGGCGCTGTCGGCCTGTCGGCCGTGGTCGTCGGCATCGGGGCTCGCATGCTCAACGCCACGAGCGCCTCCATTGACGCCGCCCGCCGCGAGTTGCGGCTGCCCGAGCCGCGGACGACCGTCACGATCCCCCAAGGCGCCGAGTTCGAGGTCGATGGTCTGTCACCTCTGATCACCCCCAACGCCGACTTCTACCGCGTCGACACGGCTTTGACGGTGCCCGCGGTCGACCCCGCCACATGGCGGCTCGTGATCGATGGGATGGTCCGCGAGCGGGTGGAGCTGAGTTTCGACGACCTCGTCGGCATGGGGCTCGACGAGTATGCAGTCACGCTTACGTGCGTTTCCAACGAGGTCGGCGGCGGGCTCGTCGGCAACGCGATCTGGCAGGGCGTCCCCATCCGCGACATCCTGAACATGGCCGGGCCGCAAACAGGAGCCGACATGGTGCTCTCGCGCAGCGTCGACGGCTACACGGCATCCACCCCGCTCGAATCGCTCACCGACGACGGGCTCGACGCGATCCTCGCTGTCGCGATGAACGGCGAGCCGCTGCCCCCTGAGCACGGCTTCCCCGTGCGCATGGTCGTGCCCGGCCTGTACGGCTACGTATCGGCGACCAAGTGGGTCACCGAGCTGAAGGTCACGACGTTCGACGCCGACGAGGCGTACTGGACACCGCGCGGATACGCCGCGCAGGCGCCCATCAAATTCGCCTCGCGCGTCGACACCCCTCGTACGGGAAAGCCGGTCGAGGCGGGTACAGTCGCCGTCGCGGGCGTCGCGTGGGCCCAGACCGTCGGCATCGATCGCGTCGAGGTGCGGATCGACGACGGCGACTGGCAGTCCGCCACCCTCTCGAATCCCATCAACTCCGACACCTGGGTGCAGTGGATGATGCCGTGGGAGGCCACCGCCGGAACCCATTACGTCGAGGTGCGGGCCATCAACAAGAACGGCGAGACCCAGATCGAGGAGCGCGCACCGATCGCGCCCGACGGGTCGAGCGGTTGGCAGCGGGTACTCGTGACAGTCACCTGACCGCCACCTCCTCACCGTCAGCTCTTGCCGAGCGGCGACTCAGACCTCTGACTCGGACGGATGCTCACCGCTGTGGCGCGCCCGACACGTCGCTCGACGAGGCGGTGCGCGGCTCACTGGAACGCATCGACCGGGGAAGCACCCGTGACGTCAATGAGACGCAACGGTGTAGTCGCATCCGCGATTCTCGCGCTTGCGCTGCTCGGAGCCGGAGCGCAACCGGCGCACGCTGCTGAGGTACTCGCGCCCGACGGCCCCGCGAGCGTCGAGGTACGCGTCATCGGCCCCGGACACGATGTCGAATGGTCGATGGGTGCGCGAAACGTCGCTGCGAGCCCCGTGGCGCCGACCTTCGAAGTGACGAACGTCACCGGCGACATCTTCGCCGGTGACACGCCCGCCACTATCACGCTGACCAACGGAAACGACGTGCTGTATCAGAGACAGGTCGCGGACGTCGTCGGCACGGTGTTCGGGGTCGACGAGGTCGACCCCGGTGAGAGCATCTCCTTGGGCGCCTCAGTTCTACTGCCGAGCGAGGCCGGCGACGAGTACCGCACCGCCGCGGGGGTCGTCGACTGGAAGTTCTCCGCTTTCGTGTCGGGGGAGCCCACACCAACCCCGGCTGAACCCCGGTTCCGGCAGACCCGCCCAGCGCTCCCTACCTGCCCACCACCGGCGGTGCCGACTTCGTTTGGTTAGCCTCTGCGACCATCGGCGCCGGGGGGTGCGTGCTTCTGGCCGCGCTGCAGCGACGGCGATCCAGCGAGAATCGAGGTCGACCGTGAACGCCAGCCATGGGGGAACTGTGGCGAGACGCCGCAGAAGCGGCATCGCCGTCGGGGCACTGCTGCTGACGATGATCGGAGCAACGACGGTCGTAATGGCGGCCGTCGGGTCCACGGTCGCCGCATACACAGACCGCGCTGATCTGCGCATCTCCGCAGAAGCACGATTCGACGCCGTCTATATCGACGACGACGGGAGCGTGACCGGGTTCGGCTCGGACGGGCTTCAGGCAGAACTTACCGGTGATGAGCCGTTTGTTCCGGGTGCGACAGCGGTGACGTCGCTGCGCATCGGGAACAACAGCGCCCAGGTTCCTATGGCCCTCACCGCTCAGCTCGCGGGAGTCGCCGACGTCAGCACCGAGGTGCGGGTGTCGGCGGCGCTGGTGCGCGAAGACGGCAGCACGGAGATGCTCATCGGCGACCCCGACGCGCCTGAGGACGGGGTCGCACTGACCGATGCGGCGGTCCCGGTGGTGCCGCTCGCGGCCCGCGAGGCGGGACCACTTCCCGACGGTGCCACGTGGTCCGGCCCCGTTGAGAGTGCTACGACGTTGCGCATCTTTCTGCATCTGCTCGATACTCCCGAGTTGCACGCGCAGGAAGCCGGCGAGCTTAACGTGTCGATCGCGCTGACGGCGACTGCTGACTCATGACCTCGGTGAGCGCCAGACGAGCGAGCAGGGCATTGCGAACCTTCGAGGTCGTGCGCTCCATCCTCCTCAACTTCGCCGCGGTCATCGGCGTGCTCTCGATACTGCTCGTCGTCATCACGCTGGCATCGGGTCTGCGCCCGCTCGTGGTGATCTCGGGATCAATGGAGCCCGGGATCCCTACGGGTTCACTTATCCTCACGCCAACCGTTCCCGCGTCGGAGCTTGCCGTCGGCGACGTGGTGACGGTGCCGAGACCCGATGGACTCGGACCAGTGACGCACCGCATCATCGCTATCGAGCCCGCAGCCGAGGGAGGCACCCAGCTCAAGCTGCAGGGCGACGCGAATGCGTCGCCAGATCCGCAGCCCTCCACGGTCGCCGAAGCCGGACTGCTGCAATTCACCGTCCCATACCTCGGTGCCGTGGTGCAGGCCGTGCGCAGCCCGCTGGGCCTCGCCGGCATCGGCATCTTCCTCATCGGACTGGTCGTGCTCTACTTCGTAGGGCCCAGTGAGGAAGACGCGAAATAGTGAGAGGGCCCATACGTAAGGCGCGGGAAGCGCCCATAAGCGCAGCACCGCCGCGCCCGCGCGGTCAGCGAGATTCGATTTCGAGATGCAACTACAGCTCGCCCTTCTTCATCCGTTCCCATCGCACTCGCGGTGGGAGCCCTCGGCAAGTCGGATAGTCAATCGCTTACGAGGGTCAGAGCCACTCACCAAATCTCGGAACTTCGAGTCTGTCACTTCAGCACCGTAAACTCATTTTCAGAGAACAAGGTGATGCGCGAGCCGTAGTACTGGAGGTACCACTGGCCGGTGAGACGAGTCTCCCAGATGTTACCGTTGTGGTCACATCCTCCAACCGTTGTCCAGGGATATGACCCGTGCTCATCCTCGATAGCAGTTCCCTCCGGGCCGAGAGCTCGAAGTTGGCACGCGGTTTCCGTTGTTTCGCCTGTGACCGGATCAAGTCGGATCGTTAGGCTCTCATCTTCACGGGACGAAACGAGCACCCCGAACTCGGATACGTCTGTCAAAGAGGCGTTCCCCCAATCGAGTACGCGTCGCATCGGTTCGCTGCTTCCGGGCAGAAACATCACCACTTCGGTTTGGTCGCAGTTCGTTCTGCACAGGACGATGGGGCCGTCATCAGATCCACTTCCTCCGCACGCAGAGTCCATGAAGTGCCCTTCACCTGGCTCGATGGTGAATTCAACGAGCGAGGGGGCGGTCTGACCATCGACGTATACGGTCGCTGCGTTGGTCGCCGCGGTCTCTATGGCAAGCGCATTCGCGCTGACTTGAACTCCACGCCCGTCGACGAAGTTCAGTCCCGAAGAGTCGGCTGGTGTGCGTGGTTCTCCCGTCGAAGCATCGAGTACGACTGAACGATTGCCCGCACCAGACACCACGATGTGATCAGAAGTAGCGAAGAGGTCGTACGAATCACGTGCATAGTTGCCGTAGGCGTCGCGGGGCTGCCCGTCTGCGAAGGTTACCTCGTCGATTACGCGGGACCACCCTCGCTGTCCGGAGGACTCGAATGCGGTCACTGAGACGTCTCCGCTACCCGAGTTGATTGTGAGCGTGACGAAGGAGTTTCGCGTAGCGGCAACTGTGGAAAAGTCGAGCGCATCATCAATTCGGATGCTTTGATGACCACCGTCCGAAAGACGCAGTAGATGAACTTCTGGCGGCTGCTCGAGGGAAAGATGGTAGCCGAACGAGCATGCAACCGTGTTGTCGGAAGCGATGAGCACACAACTGGACGCAGGGGAATCCGGTCCATCGGGTCTGCTGCACGTTTAGGTGACAGATTAGTCAGGCAGCGAGTGCGACCTGCTCGTTCATGATGGCCTCGTACTC
>NZ_JAQPZP010000007.1:0-164468 GCF_037619215.1 Leucobacter sp. USCH14 | reverse complement strand
GTGCACACTATTGAGTTCTCAAAGACCAGACACCACCCGTCACCCCCAACCAAGAGAGCTCCGAACAGCAACCTGTCCAACTTACCACATGATCTGTGGTGAGAAGCGCATGTAAATGAGCCGGACCGTTTCAGTCCGGCTGCGTCGCGCTGACAAGGGAATACATTACGGCTATCCCGGCGACCGGGCAACACGCGCTCGTATCCCGGGCGTGTTGCCGCAGGAATCCGCCGATTCACCCGCACGACACCAGACCGACACCCGCGCTTCCCCACCGCTCCACCGCACGAGAAACCGGCAAAACCCGCCGATATGCCGGTTTTCCGGGCGCGTCGCGCACGCTCTACGGTGCTTCTCGCCCAGATGCACGACAGCGCCGCCCCTCCGGAGAAGGGCGGCGCTCACGAGGCACGACGTGCGGGCGGGCCGGCGGTCACTCCACGAAGGCGACGGCTCGAATCGGCGACCCGTCCCCCTGCGCGAGGTGCAGGGGAAGCAGAGACATCTCGACGACCTCCGGCAACGATGTCAGCCGCGCGAGGTTCTCGATGATGACCCCGTCGCCCCCGAGCCAGAACTCGTGGACAGGCATGCCTGCCGCCGCATCGTCGCCGGAAGTCGGGTCCGGGCTGAAGCAGTCGATGCCGAGCACGCGCGCCCCGCGCTCCCAGAGCACGCGCGCGAGTTCGAGCGAGATCGACGGGTGCGCCTCCGCGGCTGGCCCGCCGAAGTGCACGTCCCACCCGGTGGCGACGCAGACGATCGGCGGCAGGTGATCCGGAATCGCCGCCGCGAGCCGGTCCAGGGTGATCGACTCCCCCGCCGCAGCAGTCGAAGGCCCCACGCGCAGCACGCGCGCCGGGCCCACCAGCAGTTCCAGGGAGATCTCGTCGACGGTGCGACCGCCGTCGATCGAGTGCGCGGGTGCGTCGAGGTGCGTGCCGGTGTGCGTCCCCATGTCGAGACGCGCCACCGCCACTCCATCTGCCCCGACGGTGAGTGCCGGGGAGATCACGACCGAGGGGTCGCCCGGGTAGACCGGCATACCGGTCGTCACCGGGTGACTCAGGTCGACGATTACCACGTCAGTTGCCGAGCCGCAGCGCGGCGGTCTCGTCGGCGCCGTCGAGCAGGTGCCCGGTCGGGTGCGAGTCACGGGGGTCGACGAGGCCGAGCGCGCCGCGTCGGCCGATCCCGAGCATCAACCCGAGATACAGCCCGAAGCTGATGACGAACGCCGGGATGTTCGCCCCGATCGGGCTCGGGGCGACGTACGCGAGCACGTACGAGAGCACGGCGCCGACGACCCAGACGATCACGGCGATCCAGTTGACGCCCCCGCGGTACCAGTAGCGGCTCTCGGGCCGCTCGTGCAGGATCTGGCGCGAGTACCCCCGCCGCTTCAGCAGGTAGTAGTCGGCGATCATGATCGCGAAGACCGGCACGAAGAACGCGCTGATGATGAAGAGGAAGTCGGTGAACTGGTTCAGCAGTCCGAGGAAGGTCGAGCCGATGATCGAGACGATGCCGAGCACGATCGCCGTGGGCAGGAAGCGCAGGTGCCACTTCGACTGAGCGTTCACCACCGATGTGACCATGCCAAAGACGACCATCGTGTTCGTCGCCATGACCGAGAGGAAGATCGCGATGCCGAGCGGCCAGCCGAACTCGGCGACGATGACAGACGGGTCGAACGGCGTCGCCTCGTGCCCGCGAAGCAGCACGGCGCTGAAGGCGACGAGGCCCAGGAACATCGCGATGCTCGTCGAAAGGGTGTAGCCGATGCCCGAGCCGACGATGCCGGCGGTGCTGCTCTTCGCGTGCCGATTCATATCGGCGGAGAGCACGGTCCAGGAGATCGCCGTGGCGATCACCATGTCGAGCGTGATGAACGGGGTGCCCCCGAGCGAGGCGTCGACGGGAAGCGCGGCGAATTCGCCGGGGCTGAATGAGGTGAATGCGGCCGTGAACACGAAACCCATGACGATGAGGATCGCAAGGGCGAGCCACGGCTCCACGCGCGAGATGCCCGTGTGCCCGAAGATCGCGAGCACGACGACGATCGCCTGGCACAGCGCGGAGAACAGCATCGGGTTCGAGAACCCCGTCGCCTCGTGCACCAGGTAGTTCACGGTGACGCCGGCGAGCATGGCCTGCACCCAGCTCCATCCCATGAGGATGATGAGATTCGCCGCCGCCGGGAGGATGCTCCCGCGAATACCGAATGAGCCTCGGGTGAGCGCCATCGTCGGGAGCCCGGTGCGCGTGCCCATGTTGCCGATGAGCACGAGCACGACCACGCCGATCAGGGTGCCCACGACGATCATGGCGCTCGCGGTGCCGAACGAGACCGACGGCGTGAAGAGCGTTCCGGTCAGGAGGGTCGTGACCACGAGGTTCGCGGCGAGCCAGATCATGCCGATGTGCAGCAGGGACTGGGTGCCGCGCACGGGGCCGGCCGATTCGTGCTGGCCGTCGAGGTTGACGGCCATGGTCTCCGGACTGGTCATGATCAGAGCGCCGTATCGATCGCAGCGGCGGCCGGAGCGGGCACGGTGGAGAGGTGCTCGTGGATCGCGATCAGCCCGTCCGGCTGATCGGCGTCGGCACGGAAGACGATGCTCTCCCGCTCGACGTACGAGTCGGGGCCCTCGGCGGATTCGATGCTGGTCGAGACCGTGTGGCTGAAGACCGCGCCGCCGGGGAAGGTCTGCACGAGGCGGTCGGTCGAGGTGCAGGAGGTGACTCGCCACCCCGATGCGACCCATCCGCTCCAGAGCGCTTCGTATTCGGCGCGCGAATCGAGTCGCGCGGCTTCGGGGTGGAAGACGAAGCTGGCGTCGGCCGCGAACCCGGCGAAGTACGCCTCGGTGTCGGTCGCGGCGAATGCTTCGATGATGGCGTCGGCCGCGGCGAGCACGGCTGCCTGGTCCGGGATGTGCATGGGGGCCTCCATTGGCGTGGGCTGGGGTGGGAGAGGGTGTCGGAGAGTTGGCGGGGCGAGGCGGATCGCTTCGACCCGCCCCGCCTGCGCGGTTCCGGGCCGGTCAGTCGCGCGCGGCCATGGCGCTCACCAGTTCGTAGACGACGTGGCTGGCGGCGACCGCGGTGATCTGCGCGTGATCGTAGGCCGGCGCGACCTCGACCACGTCGGCGCCGACGATGTGCAGATCGGCGAGCCCGCGGATCAGGCGAAGCATCTCGCGGCTCGTGAGCCCGCCGGCCTCGGGCGTGCCGGTGCCCGGGGCGTGAGCCGGATCCAGCACGTCGATGTCGATCGAGATGTAGAGCGGCTTGTCGCCGACGCGCGCACGGATCTTCTCGAGCGCCGCGGGAATGCCGTGCTCCTCGACGAACTCGCTGGTGACGATCTGGAAGCCGAGCTTCACGTCGTCCTCGAGGTCGCTCTTGCCGTAGAGCGGGCCGCGGGTGCCGCCGTGCATGGAGGCCGTGAGGTCGATGAGGCCCTCTTCGGAGGCACGGCGGAAGGGGGTGCCGTGCGTGGTGGGGGCGCCGAAGTAGGTATCCCACGTGTCGAGGTGCGCATCGAAGTGCAGCACGGCGACGGGGCCGTGCTTCTTGTTGATCGCGCGCAGCAGCGGGAGCGCGATGGTGTGGTCGCCGCCGATCGTCACGATCTTGTCTACCTGCTCGCCGAGCTCGGTCGCGGCCTCTTCGACCTGGCGCACGGCTTCGTCGAGGCTGAAGGGATTCGCGACGATGTCACCGGCGTCGACCACCTGCTTGACGTTGAACGGCGAGACGTCCTGCGCCGGGTTGTAGGGGCGGAGCAGGCGCGATGCCTCGCGCACGTGCGAGGGGCCGAAGCGCGCGCCGGGACGGAAGCTCACGCCCGAGTCGAACGGCACGCCCACGACGGCGATGTCGGCGGCCGGAACGTCTTCGATGCGGGGAAGCTTCGCGAAGGTGGCGGTGCCCGCGTAGCGGGGGGTCTGGCTCGCGTCGACGGGGCCCTGGGGCGTGTGAGAGGTCACGATGCGACTCGTCCTTCCAAAGTTTTCTATAGGTAAACAAGTGAGTCCTGTAGGTGAACTCGCATTCACTCTAGACTGGGGGTCGCAGAGAGGTCAACGGGAAGGGCGGCACGCATGCGACCGATCCACCCGACCGCAGCCGTCGAGGCGATCCGCATCGGGGCGAAGCTCCGCTCCTCCCGGCTCGCGCAGGGGCTCACCCTCGAGCAGCTCGCGCAGGCGACGGGTCTGACGAAGGGATTCATCAGCCGCGTCGAGCGCGACGACACGATGCCGAGCGTGCCGACGCTCGTGCAGCTCTGCCAGGCGCTCTCCCTGCCGATCGGCAACCTCTTCGAGGAGCCCGAGCTGCAGCTCATCCCCCTCGACACCGCGCCCGCGATCAACATGGGCGGCACCGGCGCCGACGAGCGTCTCGTCACGCCCCGGTCAGAGGATCGGGTGCAGGTGCTGCGCTCGACGCTCGCCCCGAACGCGAGCGGAGGCGATCAGCTCTACACCGTCAACTGCAGCCTCGAATCGCTGCACGTCGTCTCCGGCGAGCTCGAGATCACCTTCGCGGATCGCCAGGTCGCCCTGCAGAGCGGCGACACCCTGACCTTCCCCGGCCGCACGCCCCATACCTGGAGCGCCGGGGCAGCGGGTGCCGAGGCCGTGTGGGTGCTCGTACCGGCCGCCTGGAGCGGTTCAGCCTGAATCGGGTGGGCGGATCCGGAACCGCGGCGGCCCGGGATCATGCGGCCCGAGGTCACTCACGGCCCCCGGAGGCACGGCCCTGGGGCTACGAGAGCGCAGTTCGGCACCGTCCCGTCAGAGGATCGGTGCCGAACTGCGCTCTCGAGCGGGGTGCGCGCGGTTACTCCTCGAAGAGGATCACGCTGCGCGTGCGCTCCCCGCGTCGCATCGCGTCGAACGCCTCGTTGACCTCGTCGAGGCCCACCCGCGCGCTGATGAGTTCGTCGAGGGGCAGCGCGCCCGACAGGTACGCACCCGCGACGCGAGGGAAATCCCGGGCGGGCACGAGCCCGCCGTAGTTCGAGCCGATGATGGTCTTGCCCTCGTACGCGAGCAGCAGACCGTCGACCTCCACCTTCTGCCCCTCCGGCGGCAGTCCGACGAACACGGCTCTGCCGCCGGGGCGGATCAACTCGGGGAGCTGCTGCATCGTCTGGACGCGCCCGATGGCTTCGAAGGCGACGTCCGCGCCGCCGTTTGTGGCGCTGCGTACCTGCTCCGCGAGATCGGGGCCGCTGAGCAGCGTGCGCGTCGCGCCCGCGCGCTCGGCTTCGGCGAGCTTCGCCTCGGAGACGTCGACCGCGACGATCGGGTTCGCACCCGCGAGGCGCAGCGCGGAGATGATCGACAGCCCCACGCCTCCCGCGCCGACAACGACGACGGATTCCCCGGCGACCACGCGCGCGTTGTTCACCACCGCTCCGTATCCGGTGCCGACCGAGCAGCCGATCAGGCTCGCCACGTCGAACGGCACGCGCTCGTCGATCTTGATCGCCGCGAACTCGGGCACGACAATGGCTTCGGCCATCGCACCGGTGGCGAGGTACGGGTACGCGGCCGAGCCGTTCTCACCATCGCTCCACCGTGTCGAGCCGTCGGGCAGCAGCGAGTCGTTCGACTTCGCCCGGGTGCACGCCCAGGGCTTCCCCCCGGTGCACTCCTCGCACCGCTGGCACGCCTGGTGCCAGGCGATGACGACGTGATCGCCGACCTCGAGCCCGCGCACACCCGCTCCCACCGCCTCGACGACTCCGGCCGCCTCGTGGCCCATGACCGCGGGAAGCGGCACCTGCCACTCGCCGTCGAGTACGTGCCGATCCGACCCGCACACCCCGGCCGCGCGCACCGCGACGCGCACCTCGCCGTGCTCGGGGGCCGCCAGTGTCAGGGTTTCGACCGACAGGCGGTCACCGTCGGTGCCGCGGAACACGGCCGCCCGCACCTGCATCGCCTCGGTCATCTCTACTTCCTTCCGGCGGCCGCGAATGGATCGGTCTGGCCGTACGCACCGCGGCCGCGGCGCACGTAGAGCAGCCAGTTGAGGGTGAGGTACACCGCGATCGCGATGACGACGGTCGGAACGGTGGCCGTCGCGTACCGGAAGATCGGCAGCGTCTCGAGGGTGATCGGGTTGTAGACCCAGAGGTAGAAGATCGAGGCGACCGCGACCGACAGCATGGCGGCGAGGTTGACTCCGCCGGTGAAGCGCAGCGGATCCTCCGGCCCGCTGGCGTACAGCGCGCGCATCGGCACATTCTGCCGCCGCAGGATCAGGTAGTCGGCGATGATCACGCCGCAGATCGCGGCGATGAACGCCCCGGAGATCACGACGAACGTCATGAACTGCCCGTACATGAAGCTCGGGAACAGCGCGAGCACCGCCGGGAAGAACAGGAAGACCGCGCAGAGCGCCGGCCACCGGAGCCTCGCGAGCACCCGCCCGCTCGACTGCTTGATGGCGAGCACCGTCGAGTACGCGATGGACGCCATGCTGGTGACGTTCGCGAAGCCGACGAAGAGCAGCGTGAGGATGCCGAGCACGGGCCCGCCGAGCGGCACCATCCAGGCCGTCGGGTCGGCGGCGCCGAGCATGAGTGCGGCGGCCATGCCGACGATCTGCGCGACCACGGTGCCGATGAAGATGCCGCCGTAGGCGGGCCACAAAGCCGCCTTCGGGCCGCGCGTCAGTCTGGCGAGCGTTCCCATGACGGGCCACCACGAGAGCCCCGCGCCGAGATTGAACTCGACGGCCATCGCGAAGTTCAGCGTCTCGTCTTCGAAGGGGGCGAGCGGCTCGGCCGCGAAGAGGTCGGTCCAGGAGTGCTGCGACATGAGGAGCACCATCATGAGCGCCACGATGACGAGGAGCCCGGGAGCGACGAAGCGGTTCAGCTTGCTGATCGCGACCGGGCCGCGGGAGAGCAGGAACCAGCCTGCGAGGATCGCCGCGAGCGCGAAGACGGTGACGACCGGACCCTCCACGTCGAATCCCGTACCGAACGCCTGATTCGATATCTCCGTGAAGGCACGACCGAACATGATGCCGAGGAGCGAGCTCCACCCCATCTCGGTGACGAGCACGACCGTGAACACGACGATGGCGACCCCGACCGCGCCGAAGACCGACTTCAGCGCGCGATACTGCTCGACGCCGAGGCGCTGACTGAGCAGCACGCTGCCGAGCACCATGATGGCGAGCCCGAGCGTGTTGCCGAGCAGCATCGCGGCGATGCCGTCGCCGAAGCCGACGAGCAGCACGGTCGAACCGCCCGTGAGGAACGCCCAGGTCGCGATCGCCAGACTCAGCGTGACCCAGCTGAAGTCGGCGGCTCGCCACGTGCGCTCGCTCTTGGTGAGCGGGAGCGAGCCGAAGGTCGCCTCCTCGGCGACGGCGGCTTCGACGCGCACCGCCTGCGTCTCGGTGAGTTCGGCGGCGGATTCAGACGTGCGCCCGCGCGCGGAGCCGCTCACAGCGCACCCGCGATCCACGACCCGACCGCGATGACGCCGACGACGCCGAGGAAGAGCGCCAGGCTGCCTCCCCCGAGCTTCGCGTGCACCGGATCGCCGGCCTCGTGCGTGTCGATGTGCGTCAGGCGTCGCTCGAGCTCTTCGGCGAGCCGAGTATCTGCGTTCATGGGACAGACCTCCTTGTGTATCCGTTCGATCCCGCTTCCGCTCCCGCGGAGAACGCAGCAAGCCTAGGCGACGCCCGCACATTTCGTTTGCTCCGTTCCTCCCCGACTGCACAGATGCACCGTGCATCGTCCGATCGCGCGCGAGCGCAGTAGAATTGCGCCGTTCAGATGCGAATCTGCGCAGTCGGCATCAAGGGAATGCGGAGGCAGGAGTGGAGACGTCGGGCGAACCGGCCGAGCTGAGACGGCGCGTGCTGCGCGGCCTGCGCGAGAACGGGCGTGCGAGCTACTCGCGGATCGCGCAGGAGCTCGGCGTGAGCCGTCGTCAGGTGACGCAGATCGTGCAGAGCGCGATCGCGCGGGGCGAGTTGCGGCTGACCGTCTCGATCAGCCCCGATCTCCTCGGGCTCGAGCGGTTCGCCTACCTGCAGCTCTCGGTGTCGGGGCCCATCGCGCCCGTGCGGACGGCACTCGTCGCGATGCCCGAGTCGACGTTCGTGGCCGACATCAGCGGGCACTACTCGATCGATGTCGAGGTGCGCGTCGGCGCCGACCCCCACCTGCGCACCACCGTCGACCGGGTCCGCGAGCTGCCCGGCGTGGAGGAGGTGCGCACGCACCTGTACGAGAGCATCGAGGTCAACCGCTACTCGCCGCTGCGCACCGGACGCACCTCATTCGTCGTCGACGCCGCCGACCGCGCGCTCGTGAGCCATCTGCAGCGGAACGGGCGCGCATCGTTCCGCGAGCTCGGAGAGGCCGCGGGAATCTCGCCGAGCGGCGCACGACTGCGCTTCGATCGTCTGACACGCAATGGAGCCGTGAAGGTCGTCGGCATTCCCGTGCGGGGCGCGCTGGCCGCCCCCGAGGGCGTCGGCGTCGCGGACCGGGTCGAGACGCCGTCGCTCGGGGTCGGCGTGAAGATCCAGGGCGGGATCGCGGCCGCACTCACCAGCGTCCGCTCCCTCGACCCCGAGTTCATCGCCACGACGATCGGCGACTACGACCTCATCGTCACGCTGTCGGCCGACAGCTACGAGGAGCTCCTCGACCAGGCCGACCGATTGCGCACGCTCCCGGAGGTCACCCGCATCGAGACCTGGGCGAACCTCAGAATCGTGAAGGAGCAGTACGGCGAGGGCGACCGGATCAGCGCCAGCCCGCGTACACCTCCGGACGGTGATCGCGCAGGTATTGCGCTCCCGCCCCGACCGACGGCCGCTCCGGGTCGGACGCCTCGGGATCCGGAACCTCCACGATGAGCAGTTCGGGTGCTGCACCCGCGGCGCCGAGCACCGCTCCCTCGAACCCGGCGACCACGCTCAGCCCCGCGAATATGCCGCCCGCATGGTCGGCATACGCCACGACCACTCGGTTCTCGGCGGCACGGGCCCGGACGAGCAGCTCGGGCACGTAGGCCGAGTCGCCGTCGATCGCGGTCGGCACGAGCAGCAGGTCGGCTCCGTGCGCCGCCGCGAACCGTGCCGGCTCCGGGAACTCGATGTCGTAGCAGATCTGGAAGGCGACCCGTCGGCCGTTCCATCCGGCGACGCGCGGGGGCTCGGATGCCGGGGTGAAGGCGAGGCGCTCGTCGGCACCCCAGAGGTGCACCTTCTCGTACCGCAGCACCTCGGCGCCCGTCGCATCCCACAGCCCCGCCGCGATCGCGAAGGTGCCGTCTTCTCGCGCGAGCGGGAACCCGGCGGCGACCGCGATTCCGGTCTCGCGCGCGATCGCGGCGAGCGCGCCCGGAAAGCCCGAGACGCGCTCAGCGCTCAGCCACTCGGCGAGCTCGACCGGCGCGTACCCGGTCACGAAGAGCTCCGGCGTGAGCAGCAGCGAGGCGCCTGCCTCCTGCGCATCGATCGCGGCCGCACGGATCGTCGCGAGGTTGGTCTCGGGCTCGAGCGGTGCGGCGGCCGCCTGCAGCAGTGCGATGCGCATCTCGAGCGCCTACTCGACCACGACGCCGGCGAGCGTCTTCTTGCCGCGGCGCAGCACCGCGACACCGCCGTGCAGCAGGTCGCCGCTCTCGAGCAGGCGATCCTCGGACTCGACTGCGATGTTGTTCACGTACACGCCACCCTGAGCGATGGCGCGCCGGGCCTCTCCGAGGCTCTTCACGAGCTCGGTGTCGACGAGGAGCTGCGCGACCGGAATGCCGATCGCGCCGGCCGCCTGTGCCAGCTCGGAGACGGCGCCGCGCAGCGACGGCTCGTCGAGCGCGGTCAGATCGCCGCGACCGAACAGCGCCTCGGAGGCGTCGATCGCGCCCTGCGCAGCGGCCGCACCGTGCACCAGCGTCGTCACCTCGAGCGCGAGGCGCTTCTGAGCGGCGCGCTTGAACGGCTCGGTCTCCACCTGCCGCGCGTACTCCTCGATCTCGGCGCGAGACAGGAACGTGAACACCTTGAGACGGTCGATCACGTCGGCGTCCGCCTGATTCAGCCAGAACTGGTAGAAGGTGTAGGGCGAGCACATCTCCGGGTTCAACCAGATGGCGTTGCCCTCGCTCTTGCCAAACTTCGTTCCGTCGGCGTTCGTGATCAGCGGCGTGCCGATGGCGTGCGCCGCGGCTCCCTCGACCTTGCGGATGAGCTCCGTGCCGCTCGTGAGATTGCCCCACTGGTCGCTGCCGCCCGACTGCAGCTTGCAGTCGTACTGGCGGTACAGTTCGAGGAAGTCGAGGCCCTGCAGAATCTGGTAGCTGAACTCGGTGTAGCTGATGCCCTCATCGGAGTTCAGACGCTTCGCGACGATGTCCTTCTTGATCATCGTGCCCACCCGGAAGTGCTTACCGATCTCGCGCAGGAAGTCGATCGCCGAGAGCGGAGCCGTCCAGTCGAGGTTGTTGACGAGGCGGGCGGCGTTCTCACCCTCGAAGCTCAGGTAGCGCGACACCTGCTGGCCGAGCGAGTCCACCCACTCCGCGACGGTCTCGCGCGAGTTGAGCACGCGCTCCGCCGTGGGGCGAGGGTCGCCGATGAGACCGGTGGATCCGCCGACGAGCCCGAGCGGCCGGTGGCCCCGCAGCTGGATGCGGCGCATGAGCAGCAGCTGGACGAGGTGCCCGAGGTGCAGGCTCGAGGCAGTCGGATCGAAGCCGCAGTAATACGCGAACGGCTCGCCCTCGAGCAGGTTCGACAGCGCCTCGGCGTCCGTCGACACGTGGATCAGCCCGCGCCACTCCAGCTCCTCCCACAGTGTGGAGAAGCTGTCGTCGTTGCGCTGGGCGGCCAGGATCTCGGTGCGATCGTTCAGTTCAGACACGCCTGTCATCGTACCGTTCCTATCGCGCGTGCGCCCGGAACTCCGCGATGCGCTCGCCGAGGCGGGCGAGCTGCTCGTCGACGCGAATACGCGCGGTGCCGCCGGCGCCGACACGGGAGTTCACGGATCCCTCGATGGTGAGCACCTCGCGCACCGCGGGGGTGAGGTGCTTCGAGACCGATGCGAGATCCTCGTCGCTCGGCTCGTGCAGTTCGAGCCCGCGCTCCTCGCAGTGGCGCACCAGCTCGCCCGAGATCTCGTGCGCGTCGCGGAAGATCACGCCCTGCTTCACCAGCCACTCGGCGACGTCGGTCGCCAGCGAGAACCCCTGCGGAGCGAGCTCGGCCATGCGTTCCGTGTTGAAGGTCATCGTCGCCACCATTCCGGTGAACGCCGGCAGCAGCACCTCGAGCTGGCCGACCGAGTCGAAGACGGGCTCCTTGTCCTCCTGCAGATCGCGGTTGTAGGCGAGGGGCAGGCCCTTCAGCGTCGCGAGCAGTCCGGTCAGGTTGCCGATGAGACGCCCCGACTTTCCGCGGGCGAGCTCGGCGATGTCGGGGTTCTTCTTCTGCGGCATGATGCTCGAACCGGTCGAGTAGCCGTCGTGCAGGCGAACGAACCCGAACTCCTTCGTGTTCCAGAGAATGATCTCCTCGGAGAACCGGGAGAGGTCGATGCCGATCTGCGCCGTGATGAAGGCGAACTCGGCGACGACGTCGCGGGCCGCGGTGCCGTCGATCGAGTTCTCGAGCGGATCGCCGAGGCCGAGCTCCGCCGCGACGAGGCGGGGGTCGAGGCCGAGCGAGGATCCCGCGAGCGCTCCGCCGCCGTACGGCGAGGCACCGGCGCGCGCCGCCCAATCGCGGAGGCGCTCGAGATTGCGCACGATGGGCCACGCGTGCGCAGCGAGCTGGTGCGCGAGCAGCACGGGCTGCGCGTGCTGCAGGTGCGTGCGACCGGGCAGGATCGCGTCGGGATGCGCGGCCGCCTGGTCGGCGATCGCGTCGAGCAGATCGAGCAGCATGCCGCGAATCACCGCGGCGTGGTCGAGCAGGTACAGACGCACCAGCGTCGCGATCTGGTCGTTGCGGCTGCGGCCGGCGCGCAGCTTGCCGCCGAGCTGCACACCGGTGATCTCGATGAGCAGGCGCTCGAGCGCCGAGTGCACGTCTTCGTCGTCGTCGCCGGGCACCGCGCGACCGTCGGCCACCCGCGCGGCGAGCTCGTCGAGCGCCGCCCGCATCTCGGTCAGCTCGTGCTCGGACAGGTACCCCGCTGCGGCGAGCGCCGTCGCGTGGGCCTTCGACCCGCGGATGTCGTACGGCGCGAGCACCCAGTCGAACTGCGTGGACTTCGACAGCGCGGCGAGGGCGGGCGCCGGCCCGCTGGCGAAGCGACCGCCCCACAGGGCTCCGCTCTCTCCGGCGCGGTTGCCGGTGATCCCGGCTTCTGCCTCGACTCCTGCGGCGTGCTCGTGTTCGTTCGTCATCATTCAGCTTCTCTCCGTATTACGCCTGCGCCAGCAGCCAGGTCATGAGCGCCTTCTGCGCGTGCACGCGGTTCTCCGCCTCGTCCCACACCACGCTCTGCGGGCCGTCGATCACCTCGGGGGCGACCTCGAACTCCCGGTACGCCGGAAGGCAGTGGAGGAAGACGGCGTCGCTCGCCGCATTCGCCATGAGCGCGGGGGTGACGCGGTACGGACCGAAGGTCTCGATGCGCGCGGCCTTCTCCGATTCCTGCCCCATCGACACCCAGGTGTCGGTGATCACGGCATCGGCTCCGGCGACGGCGAGCGCGGGGTCGGTGAAGATCTGCACGCTCCCCCCGGTGTCGGCTGCGATGCGTTCGGCGTCGGCCACGATGTCCGGCCGCGGATGGTGCCCCTCGGGCCCCGCGATGCGGATGTGCATTCCCGCCGTCGCGAAACCCAGCAGATAGGAGTGCCCCATGTTGTTCGCCGCGTCGCCGATGTAGGTCGCCGTCAGGCCCGCGAGTTCGCCCTTCCGCTCCTGGATGGTCTGCAGGTCGGCGAGAATCTGGCACGGGTGGAAGTCGTCGGAGAGCGAGTTGATGACCGGAACGCTCGCGTGATCCGCCATCTCGACGAGGCCCGCATGATCGAAGGTGCGCCACACGATGAGCGACACCATGCGCGAGAGCACCTTCGCGGTGTCGCCGATCGACTCCTTGACGCCGAGCTGCGCCTCCCCCGGGTTCACGATGATGGGCGACCCGCCGAGCTCGGCGATGCCGGCTGCGAAACTGAAGCGGGTGCGCGTCGACGTCTTGTCGAAGAAGACGGACACCGATCGGGGCCCTTCGAGCGGACGCTCCGCGAACGGCTCTCGCTTGAGGCGGGCGGCGAGTTCGAGAACGTCGCGCTGCTCGGCGGGGCTCAGATCGTCGTCACGGAGGAAATGTCGGGTCACCCGTATCAGTCTAGACGCGGGCGGACGAGCGTCGCGCCGGGGGTGTCTGGCTCGCGGCCGACCGCGGTAGGCTGAAACCGACCTGATGTGCACCCAGAGAGGCCCACAATGTTCAACAAGATCTTCGACGCCGTCGCACTCTTCTACGGCGTCGTCTTCATCGGTGCCGCGGCCGCGACGCTCGTGCTGGTGCTGATCTCCGCGGTCACCGGAGAATCGCCCATCGACTTCTCCGGTCAGCACTAGGTCTCCGACCCCTCACGATGAGCGAGCAGCTGCGAGTCGGAGACCGCGTGAGCTGGAACACCCCGCAGGGGCGCACGCACGGCGAGATCGTCGAGCAGAAGACGCGCGACTTCACGCACGACGGGCAGAAGTTCACGGCGTCCAGCGAGGAGCCGGCGTACATCGTGAAGTCCGAGAAGTCGGGCGCGACGGCAGCGCACCAGCGCTCAGCACTGCGCAAGCTCGCGAAGTAGCGTCGACGCGGTGAACAGGAGACCCACATGCGAGTAGCAGCCGCCTTCCTCGCCGACGCGGCGAACGTGCGCGAGGGGACGCTCGGTGTTCTCTCCGGTTTCATCAACACCATCAACCGCGAGGAGTACCCGGCCACCCTCGGCGCGACGCTCGTCGTGGTCGTCGAGTACGACGAGAACGAAGCTCGTCGCGGCGATCCGGATCGCGCCTTCCGCGCACGGTGCGAGCCCTCCGTCGGCGGGCCCGAGCTCTTCAACGTCGAAGGCACATTCAGCCTCGGCGGGGGCAACGACAGCTTCGGGTACATCCCGATGGTGTTCCCGCTCAACGAGGCCCGGGTGCCATCGCCGGGGAGCTACCGCATCATCTTCGAGGGCACCGGCCTCGAACGCGTCGATGTGCGCTTCTACGCGAACGCGACCTCCCTGCCGTCACTCGACGACGAGGGGTGACCGGGTCCCTGCTCGCTTCGGGCTCGCACTGCGACGTGGAAGAATCGACCCGTGACTGAACTCCCGCGCATCGTCGCCTTCGACCTCGACGACACCCTCGCACCCTCGAAATCCCCGCTCGACCCGCGCATGCTGACGGTGTTCACGCGGCTGCTCGAGCGTACGAACGTGGCCGTGATCTCGGGCGGCAACTTCCAGCAGTTCGAGTCGCAGCTGGTCTCGCAGCTCGACGCCGTCGAGAGCGTCACCGAGGAATCACTCGGAAGGCTGCACCTGCTCCCGACCTGCGGAACGCGCTACGAGCGACGCGAAGGCGGGCGCTGGGTGACGGTCTATCAGGAGGATCTCTCCGAGCAGGAGCGCCGCGACGCGCTGTGCGCGCTGCGCGAGGAGGCCGAGCGTCTGGAGCTCTGGGAGCGGGAGACGTGGGGCGAGATCCTCGAGGATCGCGGGTCTCAGATCACCTTCTCCGCTCTGGGCCAGCGCGCCCCCGTCGAGGCCAAGCACGCCTGGGACCCGACCGGCGCGAAGAAGAGCGCGCTGCGCGCTGCGGTCGCGGCCCGGCTGCCGCACCTGGAGGTGCGCAGCGGCGGTTCGACCTCGGTCGACATCACCCGGCGCGGCATCGACAAGGCGTACGGCATGCAGAAGCTCGTCGAGCACACGGGGGTTCCGCTCGACGACATGCTGTTCATCGGCGACCGGCTCGATGAGGATGGGAACGACTACCCCGTGCTCGCCCTCGGGGTCGCGTGTCACGCGGTCACCGGCTGGGCCGAGACCGCGGCCTACATCGAGGCGCTCATCGCCGAGTAGCGATGCCGCGCCGCTCGTGAGCGGTCAGTACAGTGCGCTATCTCTCCGGATAGCGCACTGTACTGACCTGTCACACGGACGTGTAGGCGCTCGCCCGGGTGAGGCCGAGCACCTCGGACGTGTGCGCGAGCGACGCCGCGGCGAGCTCGGGGTCGTTGTTGAGACCACCGGTCTTGAGTGCGGGGATGTTCTCGGCGAACACCGCCTCCCACGTGCTCGTGAACTGCTCGGGGAAGCACTTGCGCAGCACGCCGAGCATGGCGTAGACCGCGGTCGAAGCGCCGGGCGAGGCTCCGAGCAGACCCGAGATCGTTCCGTCGCCCCCCGTGATCACCTCGGTGCCGAACTGCAGGATGCCGCCCTTCTCGGGGTCGTTCTTCATCACCTGCACGCGCTGGCCGGCTTCGATCATCTCCCAGTCTTCGGTGCGCGCCGTCGGCATGTACTCGCGGAGCGTCTCCATCTGCTTCTCACGGCTCGCGAGAAGCTCGCCGAGCAGGTACTTCTCGAGGGAGAACTCGGTCAGGCCCACTTTGAGCATCGGCCCGAGGTTGTGCGGGCGGATCGACCCGGGGAGATCCCACCACGAGCCCTTCTTGAGGAAGTTCGGGCTGAACCCGGCGTAGGGCCCGAACAGGAGGCTCTCCTCGCCGTCGACGACGCGGGTGTCGAGGTGCGGCACGGACATCGGGGGCGCGCCGACCGCGGCCTTGCCGTAGACCTTCGCCTTGTGCTGGCGCACGATCTCGGGATTGCTCGTCTTCAGGAACTTGCCGCTGATCGGGAAGCCGCCGAAGCCCTTGATCTCGGGGATGCCCGAGGACTGCAGCAGCGAGAGCGCGCCACCTCCGGCCCCGACGAAGACGAACTTCGCGTTCACGATCGTGGTCGTGTACCCCGAGCGGTTGCGCACGTACACGTCCCAGGTGCCGTCGTCGAGGCGACGCAGCTTGCGCACCTCCGTGCCGACGCTCAGCCCGGCGCCCTCGGAGACGAGGTGCGAGATGAGCTGACGCGTGAGTGCGCCGAAGTCCACGTCGGTGCCGCTCTCCGAGCGCGTGGCGGCGAAGACCTCGTCCTTCGATCGACGATCGACGAGCAGGGGCGCCCATTCGGCGATCTGCTCGGGGTCTTCGCTGAACTCCATATCGGCGAAGAGCGGCTCGGTGCGCAGCAGCTCCCAGCGGCGGCGGAGGTAGTCGACGTTCTCGGCTCCGCGCACGAAGGTCATGTGCGGCGTCGCGTTGATGAACGACGACGGCTCGCCGAGGATCCCCTCCTGCACGAGCTTCGACCAGAACTGGCGCGAGAGCTGGAACTGCTCGTTGATGTCGATGGCCTTGGCGGGCGACAGGCTCCCGTCCTTGCCCTCGGGCATGTAGTTGAGCTCGCACAGGGCCGCGTGACCGGTGCCCGCGTTGTTCCACGCGTTGCTGCTCTCGGTCGCGACCTCGGTGCGGGACTCGAAGATCTCGATGGACCAATCGGGCTGGACCTGCTTGATCAGCGTGCCCAGCGTGGCGCTCATTACGCCGCCACCGATGAGGACGACGTCTACGGTGTTGTTGCTCACGATGTGCAAGTCTAGCTCGCTCTGCCGCCCCTAGAACCCAGCTTGACGCCGGGCACGATCCAGGGTCTCGACGGACGCATCGACGACGCGCACGTACCCGAGTCTCGCCGCTTCCGATGATCGCTGCACCCCGCTCACCACGGGGCGCACCTCGCCCGCGAGACTGATCTCCCCGAAGGCCGCCAGGTCGTGCGGGAGCGGATGGTCGGCGATCGCGGAGAGCACCGCGAGCGCGATCGCGAGGTCGGCCGCCGGCTCGGCGAGCTTCACACCTCCGACCGTGGAGACGTACACATCCTGGTCGTGCAGGCGCGCGCCGAATCTCCGTTCGAGCACCGCCAGAATCATGGCCACGCGAGACTGGTCGACGCCGCTCGTGACCCTGCGAGGGTTCGGCGTCGCGCTCTTGGCGACGAGGGCCTGCACCTCGACCGGCAATGCGCGTCGGCCCTCCATCGCGACGGTCGCGCAGGTGCCGCTCACCGGTGCGCCCGGACGGCTGAGGAACAGCCCGCTGGGGTCGGGCACTTCGGAGATGCCGCGATCCGTCATCTCGAAGCACCCCACCTCGTCGGTGGGGCCGTACCGGTTCTTGAGCGTGCGCAAAAATCGCAGCGAGGTGTGCCGGTCGCCCTCGAAGTGGCAGACTACGTCGACGAGGTGCTCGAGCAGCCGCGGGCCCGCGACGGTGCCGTCCTTCGTCACATGCCCGACGAGGATCACCGGGGTGCCGCGATCCTTCGCCGCCCGGATGAGCGCCGCGGCCACCTCCCGCACCTGCGCCGGGCCTCCCGCCCCTCCGTCGATCTGGTCGCTCGCCATCGTCTGCACGGAATCGACGATCACGAGGGCCGGGTCGACCGTCTCGATGTGGCCGAGCACCGTCGCGAGGTCCGTCTCGCTCGCGAGATACAGGGTGTCGTGCAGCGCGCCCGTGCGCTCGGCTCGCATGCGGATCTGGCCCGTCGACTCCTCGCCGCTCGCGTACAGCACCCGAGCGCCCGTCTGCGCGGCTCGTGCCGCGGCGTCGAGCAGCAGGGTCGACTTGCCGACCCCCGGCTCCCCCGAGAAGAGGATCGCCGCACCGGGCACCACGCCGCCGCCGAGCACGCGGTCGAGCTCACCGATCCCGGTCTGCCGATGCCGCACCGCGTCGCCCTGCAGCTCCGTGATCGGGCGCGCTTCGCGACCCGCAGCGGGCGCGGCAGCCCGCGTGGTGCGCGCGAGCGACGCCCCGGCCCGAGCCGGCTCGACGACGGTGCCCCACTGCTGGCACTCGCCGCAGCGCCCGACCCACTTCGAGGTCTGCCACCCGCATTCGGTGCACGTGTACAACCCGCTTGATTTCGCCATGCTGCGAGCCTACTGGCGACCTCCGACGTCGACGTTCGAGCGCGTGGCGCCCTCGGTCGCACGCCTGTAGGTGGTCAGCAGTACGGTGAGTGCATGCCCGAATCGACCGCGACCGCAGGCTCCGCTGCGCGCTGGTGCGTGCTCGGCCGCACCGGAGCGGGCGCCTGGGCCGTCGTCGATATTGCCGCTGACGGAACGCGGGCCGATCCGGAGGAGATAGCGGCGGAGGAGCTCGCCGCCGCCATCGCGCGGCGCGAGCACCGCGCCTCCCCGCGGTGGGTGTGGCACGACACCGCAGCCTGCTACGGGCCGCTTCTCGCCACCGGCGTGCGTGTCGAGCGGTGTCACGATCTGCGACTCTGCCACCAGATTCTGCGGCACGCCGACTCGGTGGGCGATGCGGCCGACCTGCGCGCCGCACGGCGATGGGATGCACCGCCGGAGGCGGAGGCCGCGGCTGCCCCTCCGGCGCTCGAGGCGGCGCCGACCCTGTTCGATGTGGTCGCCGAACCGAGGCGACGGCACGGCGTTCCCGATGACCTCGAGGAAGCGCTCGCCGAGTTCGATCGGCAGCGGGAGGCCCTCGCGAGCGCGCGGGAGCCCGGCCGCCTCGGCCTGCTGCTCGCCGCCGAGTCGGCGGGTGCACTGGTCGCCGCCGAGCTCTCCGCGGCCGGCGTTCCGTGGGATGTCGACGAGCACGATCGCGTGCTCACCGAGGCGCTCGGGCCCCGGCCCGCTGCCGACACGAAACCGGCGCGCATGATCGAGGTGGGAGCAGAGGTGCGGCGGCAGCTCGGAAGCCCCGACGCCCCGCTCGATTCGCCGCCGCGCTTGCTGCGCGTGCTGCGCTCGGCCGGGATCGAGGTCGACTCCACCTCCCGGTGGGAGCTCGCGAAGCACGAGCACCCCGCGATCGCGCCCCTGCTCCAGTACAAGAAGCTCTCGCGGCTGCTGACCGCGAACGGCTGGGCGTGGCTCGACGAGTGGGTGCGCGACGGGCGCTACCGGCCCGTCTACGTGCCCGGAGGTGTGGTGACGGGCCGGTGGGCGTCGAGCGGGGGCGGGGCGCTGCAGATCCCGCGCCAGCTGCGCCCCGCGCTGCGAGCAGACCCGGGATGGACGCTCGTCTCCGCGGACGTGGCGCAGCTCGAGCCGCGGGTACTCGCCGCGATGGCGGGAGACCGCGCGATGACGGCGGCCGGGGCGGGAAGAGATCTCTACACCGGCATTGTGGAGAGCGGAGCCGTCGCGACGCGTCAGGAGGCGAAGTTCGCCATGCTCGGAGCGATGTACGGTGCGACGACGGGCGAGAGCGGGCGTCTCGTGCCGCGACTCCGCCGCACCTACCCCGCGGCGATGGCCCTGGTCGACGACGCCGCGGAGGCGGGGGCGCGCGGCGGAACGGTGTCGACGTGGCTCGGACGAAGCACGCACGCTCCCGATCCCGAGTGGCAGCGGGTGCAGTCGAGCGCGAGCCTGCCGGAGGCGACGGGTCGCGATGAGGCCGCCGCCCGCCGCGCCGCTCGCGACCGCGGTCGGTTCACGCGCAACTTCGTGGTGCAGGGCACGGCAGCCGAGTGGGCGCTGTGCTGGATGGCAGACCTGCGCCAGCGGCTCGCCGCCTTTCCGCCGGTCGCCGAGCGCGATGCGGCCCGCGCCTCCGGACCCGTGTTCGAGCGCCGCCCGCACCTCGCGTTCTTCCTCCACGACGAAGTGATCGTGCACTCCCCCGCCGAGCACGCGGACGCGGTCGCGGCAGCCGTTCGCGATTCGGCCGCCGCGGCCGGGCGGTTGCTGTTCGGCGGCAGTGCGGTCGATTTCCCGCTCGACCTGCGCGTGGCGGAGCGGGCCGAGAAGGAGTAGCGCAGCGCGCAGCCATCCTGCAGCCCCGTGCATCACCGGGGCGCGGCGACCTCCTGCTCGACCCGCTTCGAATCGGTGCGCTCGACGTGATCCGATCCGTTACGGTGCTCCGCAGGTTTCGACCCCATGTGCTGCCGCCACCGTCGCGACACTGAATCGCTGAGGTGCTTCCAACTGCGATCGCGGATGAAGATCGAATCGATGGCGATCATCGTCAGCGAGAACCAGGGCAGGCCCATCAGCACTCCGATCGCGATGTGGAAGCTGAGGATCCCGAAGAGCGCGAAGAGTCGGGTCGGTCGCGACAGCAGCATCAGGAGGAAGGCGACCTGCAGAATGATGGATCCCCACGTGCCGATGGCGACCGCCGGGCCCCACGCCGTCACGATGTCGCTCAGGATCGGCCATGTGCCGAACCGCATCGTCTGCAGCGGGTTGTACACCGCGTACCCCTCGGCCCAGGGCGCGCCCTGGGCCTTGTACAGCCCGCCGGAGGCGTAGACGAACGTGACCTGCGCGGTGAGCGCGACGAGGGCCAGGTTGTGGAGCACCGTGCCGATCTGATTTCCCGAGGTGCCGGCGGGGAACCACTCCTGCTTGGCGCGGCGCCTCGCGTCGAGCGACCACCTGGCCGCGGGATCCGCGAAGAACATGAGCACGAGCGCGATGCGGAACATGTTGTCGCCCTGATCGCCGACCATGTCGTTCATCTCGATGAACCCGACCCAGAGCGCGAAGAACACGGGAAGCACGATCCTGAAGCGCCACCCGAGCACGAAGACGACCGCGAGCACCATGAGGAAGAGGTAGAGCAGCGTGAACGCGACGTCGTTGCCGGCGACGGCGTGGAAGGCGCCGAAGATCCACACCTTCGGGAAGTCGCTGACCGGCTCGGCGAGCTCACCGTTCCACGCAGACCCGGAGCCGAACGTGTAGAGGCGGGTGCCGAAGTTCGCGGCGAGCAGGCCGAACGCGGTGAGGCCGAAGACGATGCGCGTGACGGCGAGGCCGTACAGCGCCTTCTTGCCCATGAAGAGCCAGCGCTCGACGAAGTCGATCGCCCGGCCGACCGTGCCGGTAACCGCACTCCACGCCGCGGCGACCAGACTGCCGATGAACGCGCCGAACCGGCCGGGAGCGGAACGCTGCTCGCTCATTCTGAGATCCTCTCGAACTGCGAACGGAAGACGTCGGTGAAGTTCCCCTCGTTCTGCCCGTCCTCCACGACCAGGGGACGCCAGCCGGGGAGCACCACGGAGGGCTCCGGGCGCTTCGCGTCGGCGTTGTGGCGTTCAGCGAACGGGATGATGTTCTGGCGGCTGACCCGGTACTGCACCGCGACGACGTCGTCACCCCATACGGCCTTCGCCACCTGCGTCGCGTATGCCGTCGAGCGGCGCTCTTCGCTCATGAACTCGTCGACGGTGCCGGCGTTCTTCTCGATCGCGGCGGGATCGAGCCCTGAGTTCTTCGCCCCGTTCTCGAGCGCGGCTCGCAGCCCGATCTCCCACTCCGCGGTCATGAAATCGCCGGCGGCGGTCGTGCGCTGCACTTCCGTCAGCGCGTCGAAGGACTTCTTGAAGCCCGAGGCCAGCTCGGTCGACTGGATTCCGGCACGCGGAGGGGTGAGGTTGTAGCGGATCATCGAGAGCTCGACGTCGGTCGCGCTCACCCACCCGGTTTTGGTGCGCTCCCCCGAAGCGTCTTCCACCATGGCGCGCACATTGAAGTGGTAGTCGCCGTTCACGGGTTCCGGCGCGAACACGCTCCAGGACTGGCCGAACATGGGCAGCATGTACGAGCTCAGAGTATTTCCCGGAACCACCTCGCGGGCGTTCGCCGAGTACGGAGCGATCCACAGGAACGAGGCGAGAATGTGCCAGGCCGCGAGCAGCACGGCCGCCCATGCCACGAGGCGAACCCAGAGTTTCACCGCGGGTCGCGCGCTCGGTTGCGTCGTTTCAGGGGTCACACCTGCTCCTGTCTTGCCGGAATGGAGTGCGGGCAGTCGTGGCGAACCTACCACGACGAAGGCGTGCGGCCGGGCTTCCCCGACCGCACGCCTTCATGCGTATTGCTTAACTGCGTCGTGCGAGATTGCGGCGGCGAACCGACACCGCGATGCCCGCTCCGGCGAGCACCAGCAGCAGCCCCGCGATACCGAGACCGAACTGGCTCTCGCTACCCGTATTGCTCAGGTGCCCCGGGCCACCGGAGGCGTCGCTCGAACCCGACGCGCTCGCGGACGAGGATCCGCCGGCCGTCGACGTACCGCCCGCGTCCGCGGCGCCGCCTGCGTCAGCGGCCCCGCCGGAGCTGCTGTCGGCGTCGGCGGCCTCAGCGGGAAGCACCGTGAGCTCAGCGGCGTCGGTCGTGACCGTGGTGGTCCCGTCCGTCGCGACAGCCCGGAAGAGCATGCCCGTCTCCGGAACCTCAGCGGCCTCGACCGTCAGCGTGCTGCCGTCCTCCGAGACGAACTCGTCGGTCGGCGACCACGCGCCCTCGGCCATCGGCTGGAGACCCTCCGCAGCGCTATCGGACGGTGCGACCGGCGTGTACTCCTCCCACGTGATCGAGGTCGGCGATCCGGAGACCACCTCGACGGTGAAGACCGCGTCCTCGCCCTCGGTAACCGTCACGTCCGCGGGGTCCGACAGGACGAGTTCTCCGCCGTCGGCATCCCCGGTCGCATCGGCCGAAGCCGCAGCAGACGCATCCGCCGAGGACGTCGCCTCAGCAGCAGCCTCCGACGCCGCATCCGCAGCCGCCGACGCATCCGCCTCAGCCGCAGCCGAAGCCGCCGCCGACGCATCCGCATCAGCCGTCGAATCCGCCGTCGAGTCGGCACTCGCCGTCGCCGCCGCCGAAGCCGCAGCGTTCGACTCCGCCGAAGCCTCCGAAGAGGCATCCGCCGTCGCAGCGACCTCGGCCGCAGCATTCGCCGACACATCCGCAGCCGCCGAAGCGTCGCTCGTGTTGTCATCGTTCGCCGCAGCCTGCGCTGCAGCCTGAGCCGACGCCGACGCGTCATCATCCGCCGCCGCATCAGCCGAAGCCGACGCCGAAGCCGACGCATTCGCGTTCACATCAGCATCCGCATCAGCGGTCGCGTCAGCGGAAGCCGCAGCAGACGCATCCGCCGAGGACGTCGCCTCAGCAGCAGCCTCCGACGCCGCATCCGCAGCCGCCGACGCATCCGCCTCAGCCGCAGCCGAAGCCGCCGCCGACGCATCCGCATCAGCCGTCGAATCCGCCGTCGAGTCGGCACTCGCCGTCGCCGCCGCCGAAGCCGCAGCGTTCGACTCCGCCGAAGCCTCCGAAGAGGCATCCGCCGTCGCAGCGACCTCGGCCGCAGCATTCGCCGACACATCCGCAGCCGCCGAAGCGTCGCTCGTGTTGTCATCGTTCGCCGCAGCCTGCGCTGCAGCCTGAGCCGACGCCGACGCGTCATCATCCGCCGCCGCATCAGCCGAAGCCGACGCCGAAGCCGACGCATTCGCGTTCACATCAGCATCCGCAGCCGCTTCCACCACGGTGGTCGCGGTCGCCGTCAGGCCGCTGGTCTCGCCCGTCGCGGTGAAGGTCGCCTCGCCGGGCTCGAAGTCCGCGGGCACCTCCCACTCGGTCGAGATCGTGCCGTCCTCGCCGGCCGTGAGCGTCTCCTCGGAGCCGTCCGGGAACACGACGGTCACGTCTTCGCCATCGGTGAATCCGCCACCGGAGAGGGTGACCGTGCCGCCCTGCTCGACCGGGTTCGGCGTCGCCTCGAGCGTCGCGACCGGAGCCGCTTCGACCTCGGTGGTGGCGGTGGCGGTCGCGCCGCTCTCCGCGCCGAGCGCGGTGAAGGTCGCCGTGCCCACCGCGAAGTCGGCCGGAACCTCCCACGTCGTGCTGATGGATCCATCGATCTCGGCGACCACGACGGTGGTCGTGCCGTCGGGCAGCGTCACCGTGACGTCCTCGCCCGAGCCGAATCCGCTGCCGGTGACCGTCACGGTGCCGCCCTGCAGCACCGGGTTCGGCGTCGCTTCGAGCGTCGCCTCGACGACTGCGACGACCTCAGTGGTGGCCGTAGCCGTCAGGCCGCTCGTCGCACCGGTCGCCGTGAAGGTGGCGTCACCCTCCGGGAAGTCGGCGGGCACCTCCCACGTCGTGGTGATCGTTCCATCCTCCGTCGCCGTGACGGTGGTGGTCGTCTCGTCGGGGAACACGATGGTCACATCTTCGCCGGAGTCGAAGCCGCCGCCCGCGAGGGTCACCGTGCCGCCCTGCGACACGGGATTGGGGGTCGCCTCGAGGAGCGCGGTCGCGGCCGCCTCCACCTGAACGGTCGCGGCAGCGGTCTCGCCGCTGGTCGCGCCGGTCGCCGAGAAGTTGGCGGGCCCGACCGGGAAGTCCGCGGGCACGTCCCACTCGGTCGTGAAAGTGCCATCGTCGTTCGCTGTGACGGTCTCCACGGTGCCGTCGGCGAAGGTCACGGTGACGTCTTCGCCGTCGTCGAAGCCGCCGCCGGTGAGTGTGACGGTGCCGCCCTGCTCAACGGGATCCGGTGTCGCGCCGAGCGTCGCATCGGAAGCCGCGACCACCTCGGTCGTTGCCGTTGCGGTGAGCCCGCTCGTTCCTCCGGCCGCTGAGAAGGTCGCGGTGCCGGGCGTGTAGTCCTCGGGGACGTCCCAGGTCGCGGTGATCGATCCGTCGGTCTCGGCGGTCACGACCTCCGTGGTTCCGTCGGGGAACGTCACCGTGACGTCCTCGCCGTCGGTGAAGCCCGTGCCCGTGAGGGTCACGACCCCGCCCTGCACCACGGGGTTCGGCGATGCCGCCAGCGTCGCTGCTGCCGCTTCGGCGAATGCCGAAGCGGATCCGAGCTGCAGGTTCACCGCAGACTCCTCGAGCAACGGCAGCAGCGTGACGCTCAGCGCGCGAACGGTGAAGCCCTCCGGCCCGAGATCGCTCTCCGCCGGCTGCTCGTTGATCGTGACGTCCAGCACCTCATTCAGCACCGGCTCCAGCGCGGTGTCGAGCAGATCCGTGACGATGGGGTTCAGCAGTTCGGTCACGGAAGGCTGAATGTCGGCCACCGCGTCGGTCAGCACGGGGAGTACAGCAGCTCCGATGTCCGCGATCACTGGCGTGATCAGATCCACCACCGGCTGCAGAAGTGCCCCGAGCTCGACGGGCACAGGAAGGTTCGGCAACAGCGTCACACCGGAGACGTCGATTCCCAGAGGGTCATATCCCGTCTGGCCCAAGACGCCGCCGAGTGTTCCTTCGATGAGCACTGGCCCTTCGGCGACGTCGATCGTCGTCAGTCCGAGGTCAAGACCGAGCCCGACCTGGATGTCCACCGTCAATCCCACGCCATACACGCCCTCGGTGATGAGGTTCGTCGCCTTGGTCACCAGCGAGTTCGGCCCCGGGCCGACCAGCGCTTCGGTCACCCCGTTGAGGATCGCGTTGACGGTGTCTCCGCTCAGCACGTCGGTGTTCGGTGCGAGCGTGCTCAGGTTCTGACCCGGCTGACCGCTGACCGCGAGCTCGTCGAGCTCGACCGTGATCGTGCCGTCGTTCAGATCGATCGACACGCTGCCGTCCGCGTTCTCCAACGGAGCCTCGAGCAGCTGGGCACGCAGCTCCGTCGTGAGCGCAGAGGTGTCAAGGCCGAGTTCGTTGAGCGAGGCCTCGACCAGAGGCAGCGCATCGAGCGTCGCGACGAGGTTCGTCACGAGCGTGTCGACGCTGCCGCCCGGTGCGAGAAGAGCGTCGACCGGATCGAGAATGGTGTCGGCGACACCTTCGATGTCGGTGACGAGTCCACCCACGGCGGGGCTCGAGAGTTCGAGGTCCAGGCCCGTGAGCGAGTACTCGGACACGATGTCGGCGCTGTCGGCCTCGACGCGCGAGGCGAGGGCGCCGACGCTCAGGGTCGCCTCGTCGAGCAATTCGTCAGCGACGGCATCTCCGAGGAGCTGCCGCACCAGTGCGCTCGCATCGAGCTCGGCGGGAGCGAAGCTCGAGGGGTCGTTCACCGGCCCGAGGTCGATGCCGCCCTCGTCGGTGATGATGCCGGATGAAGCGACGGAAGAGGTTGCGGAGGGGGATGTCGAGAAGCTGGAGAGCGCGCCCAGGTCGCCGAGCGCGAGCAGCCCGCCGTCACCTTCTGCGCTGCTGAGCAGCGGGAGGTCGAGTCCGTTCGCGTTGACGGTCGCCGTCTCGAGAAGCGCGAGGTCCAGTCCATTCGTGACCGGGCCCTCGGCGCCCGGGAACTCGGTGCTCGACGACGCCGTGCTCGCCACGTCGAGGCCGAGCCCATCGACCCAGAGTCCGTGTCCGTGCGCCGCCGATTCGGCTTCTGCGCTCGGAAGCTGCGTGTCGGCGACGGCCGCGGTCACGCCGAACGCCGAAGCAGAGGCGAGCGCCGTCACCGCCGCAAGCCCCACTGCCATGGGACGAGCGGCTCGTCTGAACCCGCTCCTCCCTCTATCTTCTCTGTACCTCACGAAAGGCCCCCTTTGATCCGTGCTGACGTGTATTCCGCGTCACTGCGGCATCGGGGTGCAGACGCAGTCCTTCCCCCTCCCGCGAGGCTATTTATGTGTGTTCCCTGAAGCTACGACTTGCCGTAGTGCTCTACCGCCATCGAGCTTCCCCTGAGCGGAGGTGACGTGACTACTGAGAACCAGATGGCATCTACTGAGCAGCGTCACCGCGAGGACTGAGGCCAACAGAGCATCAGCCTGAAGTCAACCCCTCAGCACAGCACTATCCGCATGCTATGGTGTTCCCAGACGCCTTTTGTGTTGAGCGAATGCTCAGCGGTTACGGAGGCAGTTCGTCTTTCGAGGGGGGAAGGACGTGGATCGTCGCGTGCAACGGGGCAGGGTTCGAAGCGACATCGTCGCTCAGTTGGTGCGAGAACTCGAAGCACCGGGAACCGTCGTGCTCGCCGGCCGACACGGCAGCGGCCGCTCGCACGTCGTGCGGGCCGTCGAGGCGTCCTTGACTGCAGCGGGTCGTTCGGTGTTCCGCGGCAGCGCAGCGGACTCTCGAGCGATCGACGGCGTCGAGCAGGCCGACCCTGCGCGCGTCGTGCTCGTGGACGACGCCGAGCAGGCTTCCCCCGAGATGGTCGCCGCGCTCGTCGACCGAGTGCGGAGCGGCGGGCGGATCCTCTGCGCCATTGCCGCAGACCACTCTGCAGATGAGGTGCAGCGCACGACGGACTGGGCGCACCTGTTGACCCCCGAGGACGCAGAGGGGCCGGTGACCCGATACGTGCACCTGGAGCCCCTCACCCTGCCGGAGACGCTGCAGATCGCCGTGGAGGTGACCACCGCCCCGATCGACTCCAGCGTGCTCGCCGCGCTGCACGCGATGTCGTGGGGCCGGCCCGCCTGGCTCATCGACCTGATCCACCTGGCCGCGCAGGGCGCGGTGCTGGCGACGCCATGGCCTCGATTGTCACTGACGCAGATCAGCGAGTCGGGGAGCGCGTCGCTCGAGTTCGCCGACTCCGTGGCGCAGAAGGCGTTGAGCGACGAGGAGGTCGCGGGAGCCACCACGCTCGCGCAGCTCGAACCCCGCACGCTGTTCGGGCACGAGGACCTCATCGGAAGCGCCGCAGTCGCATCGCTCGTCGCGAACGGCGTGCTGATTCCCACCCCGCACGACCCCACGATCTACGGAGTGCCCGAGCTCTTCGCGAGCGGGATGCGATTGCGGGCGAAGCCCGACGCCGTGGCGAATGTCGAGCAGCGCGCCGCGCGCACGCTGATGCTGCAGGAGTCGCTCGGGGTGCCGCTCTCGGAGCGAGAGGCGCACTTCTGCACCACGGTGGCCGACGACGGAGCGGGTCGGCACGACCCCGATCCAGCTCGGGCCGAGCTCTTTCAGCGGGTGGCGCTCGATGCGCTCAGTTTCGGCGCCGGTGCGGAGTGCCGCGACCTCCTCGTGCGAGGCGCGGGCTACGGCGCTGCGCTCCACCCGCTCGATCGCAGCCGGGCGGCCACCGTCATGCACGGAGCACTCGCCGGCCTCCGCAGCCTGAATACGGCATCGGCCGCCGACGCCCAGAACCCGGCGCAGCGCATCGCCGCGATCGCGCTCGCGAGTCAACTCTCAGCCGAGTCTCCGATCCCGCAGCACGCACGGTCCGGCGCCTCCACGGAGGGCGAGGGCGGCGACTCGTTGGAACGCGACGCCCGGTTCGTCTTCGCTCGGTGGAACGACACGGGCCCCATCGGTTCGGACATCGACGAGTTGCAGCGCATTGCGGTGACGCATCCGTTCCGGGAGGTGGCTCTCCTCGCCGGGCAACTCATCGACCTCGAGAACATCAAGATCGGCAGGCGGCCCGGGGATCCGGCCTCGTGCACGGAGCGCATCGCGCGAGTCACCGATATCGCTGTGTCGAGCGCTCCCGAGTTGCGCGACGTGCTGGCTGCGGCGACGGTGACCGAGGCGATGCTCGCCCTGTATCTCGGCGACACCGATGGAAGCGATGCCGCGCTCTACTCGCTGACGGAATCGCTCCCGGCCACGGCGAGGCATCGCCTGTGGCTCGGGCACCTCGGCGCGGTGGGGCAGGCGATCTCTTCGGGAGACATCCCGCGAGCGCTGCGCGAGTGGGAGCTCTTCGAAGCCCGGCTGCCCCGGTTCATCCCCTCGCGACTCACCGCGCTCATCGACGACACCGGCAGCGCGATCCTCCGCACTACGATGGGACACACCGATGTGGACGGGAACGGGGAGGAGATCGTCGACGACTTCCCCACGCAGGTGCTCGCCTACTTCAGCGGCCGACTCGACCGAATCGGCTCCCGGATCCGTCGCTACGAGCACCTCCACGGGTCGCCGATCGACCCCTCGCGCGCCCTCGTCATGGTCGCATTGGCCCGAGCTCACGTGCAGGCCGCGAACGACCAGAACCCCGTGGCGCTGCTGCAGGGCGCGGACGCGCTGACCGAAGCCGGCTACTGGGCGCCGGCCGCGTACGCGCTCCGCGAGGCGAAGCGCATCTTCATGCGGCGTCGCGCCACGGGAAGCGTGAATCGCTGCGAGGCCCTGCTGGGCGACCTCGAGACCACGGCCCGACGAGTGGATCCGTGGTTCCGGCTGGACCAGCTGCCCTCGAATGATCACGTGCAGCTCACTCCGCGCGAATCGGCCACGGCTCGGCTCGTCGCAGAAGGGCTGAGCAACAAGGCGATCGCGACCCGCCTGCGGTGCAGCGTGCGCACGGTGGAGTCGCACATCGCCCACGCGCGAGCGAAACTGAGTGCGGGAGACCGCAGTGAGCTCGCGGCGCTCATGCGCGAGGTGCGGCTGCCCGGGGAGGATCGCGATCGCACCGACTCGCGTCAGCGCCGCTTCGATTCGCGCCTCATCGATCAGATGCGCTAATCTCGATAGCGGTGACGTGTCCGAGCGGCCGAAGGTGCAACTCTCGAAAAGTTGTGTAGGGTAACCCCCTACCGTGGGTTCAAATCCCACCGTCACCGCCATATTGCGAAGGCTCCGCCTCCCGTTGATCAGACTGGATGCGGGGCCTTCGTCATGTCGAGGGTCGAATGCGCGGCGAACGGTAGGGCGAGGCTCGGGCGCCGGGCGTCCGAACGCCGTTGCTCGAGCAAGGGGATCAGTTCAGTCGGTCTCCCCGAGAACGGGAACGCCCCAGACCCGCGCTGCATCCGAGACGAGGCGGTCGATGCCGTCCGGCGTCTCACGACGCAGAGGTGCGCTATCGCGCGAGACCGGGATCGGGAGCGCGGCGTGTTCCGTTCCGTGGGCGATCACGATGACCAGGGTCGGGTAGAGGAACGCGCCCTCCTGAATGCCGCCGCTCGTGACACCCGCGATCCGGTCGCGCGGCACGCGGTACGCAGTGAGCAGCCGAGCGCCGCCTCGGATCAGGCGGAACCCCGACGGGTCGATCACGCCCGTGGGGCTCGACATCAGCAGCCCGCGCGGGGCGCTGCCGAGTCCGAGCCGAGGAATCGCGCGAGCGAGGAATGCCGCAACGGCGTTGAGCGCATAGGAGCCGAAGACGCGCGCCTGCGGTTCGCTCTTCTGCAGCGCTCGCCTCTGGGTACGTTGCAGCCTCCGGATCCGTCCGAGCACGATCCATACGATGAGGCCGGCCACCGCCAGCCCCGCCGCGAAGGCGAGCAGCGTGGCAGCCGGCGACTCCCCGTTGATCAGCGGGCGCACGAGCGCTCCCCACACGAGGAAGGCCGCCAGAACGACGGCGATCACGACGACGACTCTGTTGGCGGGCGGGTTCTTGCGCACGGAGCCTTTCTCCTTCATAACGCGGTGAAATGGGCGGGTGTGGCTGCGGGGTGCGCCCTGTCAGACGCCCGTCAGGAACACGGCCGCGGGGAGCAGCTGCAGCGCACCGAGCACGACTCCGAAGATCGGCCACCCGTATCCGCCGGGCTCGGCGCGAGCGAACACGATCCCGATGATGCCGAGCACGACGGCGACGGCCCCGAAGAGCACGGCGATCGGGAGGGTGATGAACAGGAGCCATCCATAATTCGGATCCGACGTCGTTGCGAGAACGAACACGATCACGGTCGGCATGATCCCGACCAGCGCCACGACCGTTGCCGCGATTCCGCATCCGAGAGCTCGGCGACGGCGAGGCGGGGAGAGCTGGGTCACGCCCATGAGCTTAGCCGCCTGTCCGGCCGCCGGGTGTTCCGGAAGAACCTGCGATCTTCCCAGCTAGAGCGGGCATGCAACCGGTATCTTGGAAGGCACCAAGGGGAGTACTCCCGCTGTGTGGTGGGTTCGTCATTACGGATGCGTCGTTCATCCCGGACCACCAGCTGATTCGTCAGTGGAGGAGACCTTGACGATCACCCACGTCACCCTTGGAGTATTCGATGCACCCAGATGCGCACCTCGTAGGAGCCGCGCTCACCGCGCGTGCCGCATTCTCGGCTCGCGGCGCATCCGCATTCGGTTCGCTCTCGCGCGCACGGGCGCTCTCGCGCGCACGGGCGCGCTCCGGCGACCCCTCCTCCGGTGACTCTCATTCCTGCACGCTCCATTCAGAAAGGGACTTTCGATGAGCAATATGAAGAAGCTGTTCAACCTGGCCAAGAAGGCGATGGATTCGCGCAGCACGAGCGAGAGCGGATCTCAGCACGGAGGATCGACTCGGGGTTCGACAGACTGGCGTTCGATGGTGCATAAGGCTGCGGATGCCGTGACCGGAGAATCCCGCGAGCACTCGCGCGACCGCGGTGGGCACGCTCCCCAGTACCGCGGAACCCCCACTCCTCCGCCGGCGCACGCACGGCAGAGTTCCCCAGCTGTCAGCCAGCAGGACCGGGCGGCGATCGCCCGCTACAACTACCTGCTGGAGACCGCCGACCCCCGGCAGCTCGAACAGGTGCATGCCGAGGCCTTCGCGAAGCTCACTCCGACGCAGCGGGCCCTGCTGCAGCAGGACATGAACCGCGACCTCTCCCCCTCCGAGCGCCCGGCGTCGGCGGAGCCGTCCGATCTCGCGCGCGCTGCGACGCGCAGCGAGGTGCGCAACCCGGGGTCGCTGCGGCGCCTCCTCGCCCGCTCCGGTGGGTCGGGGAACCGCGGCGCGCTCGCTGCGGGCGCCGGTGCGGTCGGCCTGCTGGGACTGGTCGCCGGTGGCGCGATCGCGACCTCCGTCGGCGGCTCGCTCCTCGCGGATGCGATCGGCTCAGGCGTCGACTTCGACGCCCTCGCGGGCGGGTTGGATCCCGAGGCGCTGATGGGCGATCTCGCCGCGGACGACGTGCTGTCGGGCGTGGGCGACGCGGTACCCGGCGTCGAGGATGCGATCTCGGGTGCGGGTGACGCGGCGAGCTCGACGCTCGACGCCGCGCAGGGCGGGCTGGGCTCGCTGGGCGACGCGGTCTCGAACTTCGATCTGCGCGGATTCTTCGAGCGGTGAACCGACGCACTCAGTAGCAACCCCGGTTGACACCGGCGGCGTGAGCAACGTAGGTTGACAGCATGGAATCCACTCGCATCGCTGCTCGCGCCGCCGATCTCTCCGACCCGCGTGCCGGGTTACGAGCGGTCGCATCACTTCGGGCCCTCGCCGACACCCTCGAACTCCGCCAGGTCGAGGCGGGACTGATCTCGGGAATGAGCTGGCAGCACATCGCCGACGCGCTCGGCGTGACGCGCCAAGCCGTGCACAAGAAGTACGCCAAGCGCATCGACCCGACGATCGTCATTCCGCGGAGGAACGCATGAGCAAGTTCGCCCGCTCGGCCGACACCTCCCATCGCCTGTCGCTCGCCGCGATGGAGGAGGCGTCTCGCGTCGGTTTGCGCACCGCCGACATCGAGCACCTGCTCCTCGCGCTCACCATCGACCGGGACGACGCCGGCCGCGCCCTCCGCAGCCACGGGCTGACCCTGCAGGCGGCGCGCGCGGGCATCGCCGCGCAGCACGCCGCCCAGCTCGCCGCGGTCGGGGTCAGCGTGCGCGAGCCCGAGGAGGGGCGCATCGTCTTCCACGAGACCGAGGGGTACGAATGGAGCGACCGGGCGCAGCGCATCTTCACGAGCGCGAACTCGCGCGGCAAATCGGGTGATGCCGTCGCCGTGCTCGTCGAGCTCCTCGCGGAGCCCAGCGGGTTCATCGAAGCGATCCTGCTGGAATCCGGAGTGAGCCGCGAAGCGATTGAGCGCGACCTCGGGTCCCGCGGCGACACTGGAAAGACCTCGCCCGACCTCGGCGTCTCGAGGCGAAGCTCCAGCGCCCTGGCAGGCACCACGGAAGGGTTCGTGCCCGCCCAGATCGCCGAGGTGTGGGCGCTTCTCGCCGATCCTGCGCGCATGCCCGAGTGGCAGCTGTCGGTCGCGAGCGTCGAGCACAGTGAGAACGGGGCGACCTGGCGCGCGCGCGCCACCACGACGCGACCCGACGGCACGCCGCTCAACGTCGGTGAGGCGTTCCACCGACTGAGCATCGAATTGCTCGAGCGGGACCCCGACCGGCGCATCGTGTGGAGACTCTCCTTCCCCGACGCCCCGCGCGCGAACACGCGCACGATCGACCTGCGCCTCGAACCCGAGGGGGACGGAACGCGGCTCCGGATCGCGTTCGCCTGGGACCGGTCCGCGGCCCATGCGCAGCGACGCAATCTGCTGCGCTCGCTCGTCGGCGTGCTGCTGCGCCCCGCGCACCGCTTCATCATCTGGGTGCAGCTGTCGCAACTCGTGAGCAGCATCAGCCGCGTCTTCCGCTGAGCGAACGGGCGCCCCGGCGTACGGCCAGCGGCGTATCCTGCTCGCATGACCGATACGCGGCTCAGCGCCCCGCGGCGACTCGTCACGACGATCGCCATTCTCGCCTCGTTCGTGACATCGCTCGACATGTCGGTCACGAACGTCGCGCTCCCCCGCATCTCCGAGGAGCTCGGGGGCGGACTCAGCACGCAGCAGTGGGTGGTCGACGCCTATCTCGTCACCTTGAGCGCACTCATGCTGCTCGCCGGATCCATCGCCGACGCCTACGGTCGCGTGTTCATCATGCGGATCGGCCTGATCGGTTTCGGCATCGCCTCGATCGCGGTCGGGCTCGCCGTCTCCCCCGAGATGATGATCATCGCTCGTGCGCTGCAGGGAGCCGCCGGCGCGTTCCTGCTGCCGAGTTCGCTCGCGTTGATCACCTCCCGCATCTCGGGGGCCGCGCAGGGGCAGGCGATCGGCGCCTGGACGGCCGCGACGACCGGGGCGATGATCATCGGGCCGCTGCTCGGCGGCCTCTTCACCGACTACCTCTCGTGGCGACTGGTGTTCCTCATCAACGTCGCGCCGATCGGGGTGACGCTCTGGATGCTCATCAAGCTGCCCGACACCGACGACCGGCAGCGCGGCGTGCGCATCGACTGGCTCGGCGGCGCGGCAGCGGCCATCGGGCTCGGGCTCGCGGTGTGGGCGCTCATCGAGGAGCCGATGCACGGCTGGGCGAGCCCCGCGATCTGGGTGCCGCTCACCGCCGGCATCGCACTGCTGCTCGCGTTCCTCTGGTGGCAGACGCGCGTGGCCTCCCCCATCCTGCCGCTCGCGCTCTTCCGGGTGCGCAACTTCTGGACGGGCAATCTCGCCACGCTCTTCATCTACGCGGCGCTGTCGCTCAACGGCTTCGTCGTCGGCGTCTACCTGCAGAACCCGGATGGGCCGGCGCTCACCGCGACGCTCGCCGGGCTCGCGAGCCTCCCCATCACGATCCTCATGGTGCTGCTGAGCTCGAAGGTCGGGGCGCTCGCCGGCAGGTACGGGCCGCGCCTCTTCATGACCGTGGGCCCACTGCTGCTCGGCACCGGCGCCCTGCTCCTGCTGCTCGTCGGCGACCCGTTCTCCTACTGGTGGCAGGTGCTGCCCTCCATGGTGGTCATGGGGTTCGGGCTGTCGATCATGGTGGCCCCGCTCACCGCCGCGATCCTCGGAGCCATCGGGCCCGAGCGGAGCGGGATCGCCTCGGCCGTCAACAATGCGATCTCCCGCGTCGCCGGGCTCATCGTCATCGCGCTCCTCGCGACCATCGTCGGCGGGCGGCTCGACCTCGGCGGGTTCCACTCCGCGGCGATCGTCACGGGCGTGCTGTTCTTCGCCGGGGCGATCGTGTCGTTCCTCGGGATCCGCAACCCGCGGCGAGAGGATGAGGTCTAGACAGAGCCCTCCAGGTCGAGGCGGTGCGCGATGTCCCCGCCGCGACGCATGTAGGGCGCGAAGCCCATCGCCGCGTAGTACGACAACGCGGGCGCATTGTCGGCACCGATACTCGCGTCGATATGCGCAATGCCGGCCACCCGGGCCGCCGCCAGAGACTCCTCGAAAAGGCGCCTCCCCAGCCCGGAGCGCCCGGCCTCGGGATGCACGTGGGTGCCGATGATCCCCCAGTCGGCTGCAAGGCCGTAGGGGTTGTCGGGCCAGGCCCACTTGAGCGACTGAAAGGCGATCACGCGGCCGTCCTTGTCGGCGACCGTGCAGGCGATGCGGTAGCTCATCTCCAAGTAGCGCTCTCGCACGGTGGCGATGTCGACGGGGCCCGACCGCAACCCCGCACAGTAGATCGCGTTCTGCACCTCGACCATGTCATCGGCGTCCGCATCCACCGCTTGTCGAATGTCCACCATCCCCACATGCTCTCACGCCCGTGCTCCAACCCATGCTCTGACGAAATCGATGCGCTGCGATTCAGCTGTGGACCCCCACGAACACCTTCTCCGTGGGTTCAAGGGTCAGCCAAGTTCCGGAGAAACCTTGTGGAATAAGGAAGGACTGACCCGCTCCCCACTCTCTCCGACGGCCTTCGCTGTCTTCCACAGCGACGCGCCCGGAAAGGATGACGCACAGCTCGGTGTACGGCCAGGAGTCGAACGAAACGCTTCCTTCGCCGCCGCACCAGTAGCCACCCTCTACTGCGGGGTTGCCGAGGTCCGCGCGATACTCGGTCTCCGACCACCCCGAGCTCACATGATCGTAGGAATCAAGGGGCGGTGTCGAACCGGGGAGCGTCGACGAGCGGACATCAGTAACGGCGTCAATTGTGGTCATGCTGCTGTACTCCTTGCTGAAGTGCGGAAAAGTCGGTCGCGTGGACATGGCGTTCGAGCGCATTCGCGACGGAGAGAACGCGGTTGTCATCGTAGGAGCGTCCTACAATCTGCACGCCGGTCGGAACGCCGGTGCGTGAGATTCCACTGGGCACGCTGAGCACTGGAAGCTGAGCGAGGGAATTGAAAGGGTACGTCATGAACCACGCTTCGGCGACCTTCGGGGGCACGACCTCACCATTGATCTCGATGTCGAGATCGAGGGGCGATCGGTCGGCGGGCACCGACGGAAGTGCGGTCGTCGGGCAGAGAAACGCGTCGTAGTTCTCCAGGATCGGCCCGAGTTCTCGGTACATCTGCACGTGCACCTCGAGCGCTTCGATCAGGTCGCTCGACGAGAGCTCCTTGCCTTTCGCGATCATGTCTTCCGCGTAGTCCGAGAGCAGATGCCGATCGCGTTCGAAGTCGTGGACGAAGCGCGCCGCAGATCCCCTGCTGGAGTTGGTGGCGACCCACGCATCGAAGACTTCGGTGCCCCAGTCGAGAGGCACTTCTTCGACGGTGCAGCCCAGCGCCCGAAGGCCTTCGACGAGCGAGAGCAGATTGTCGCGCACGTCCTCGTCGACGGGGAAGTAGCCGAGGTCGATCGAGTACGCAATCTTCCACCCCCTGACGTCCTGAACCCTCGTGTAGTCGACGGTCTCCGCAACGGTCCCGATGTCGTCGACATGGCGACCTGAGATGATCCCTTGCATGAGGCGAATGTCGTCGACGGTTCGGGCGAGCGGTCCGTAGTGCATATACGGGTCGAAGGTGTTCGGAAGATCATTCGGGTTTCGACCGTACGGAGCCTTGTAGCCGTACACGCCGCAGCAGGACGCGGGAATCCGGATGGATCCGCCGATGTCGGACCCGTCTGAAATCGTGGTCATTCCGGCGGCGAGCGCAACTGCGGCTCCGGATGAGGATCCGCCCGGTCCGTATTGCGTGTTCCACGGGTTTCTGGTGACGCCCCACAGCGGCGTGTAGCAATTGCCCGCTTCACCGAACTCGGGCATTGTGGTGCGACCGATGACGATAGCACCCGCATCCAGAAGCCGTTCGACGCCGGGATGGGTGTTCGCGGTGACATTGTGCTCATACAGTTTCGAGCCGTATGTCACCGTATGTCCTGCAATCGGAATGTTGTCTTTCACGGCGAGCGCGATTCCCTCAAGCGGTCGCGCAGTTCCCGTCGCGTAACGCTCGTCCGCTTCTCGGGCCGCTACTCTCGCGCTGTCCGCGTAGACCGCGGTGAACGCGTTGAGCTTCGGGTTCTCGGCTTCGATCCGGTTGATGAGCGCTTCGAGCAGCTCGCTGGGTCGCAGTGAGGCCTCGGCGAAACGCCTGAGGGCTTCGGTCGCGGAAAGATACACGAGTTCGGTCTGGTGCATGGCGTGGTGCAGTTCCTCTCGGTGTGACTATTGCTGATTGCGCAGTCGCGCGTGAAGAGCTTCGGTGGCTTCGTCGAATGGGGCGACGAGATAGGCGGTGTGGTCGCTCATTCGGTGGCGATGCGACACCGCACCGGCCCACTGCGTGCGGCCGCGCTCGATCACGTAACGGCGGGCGCCCTCGACGATGCGGAGCATGTTGCGAAGGGTGTCCTCGCTGTACCTGCCGTATGTGTCGCCGGTGGAGACGTAGACCGGCGAGGTGTGTGCGAATACCACCCGATCCCATGTGTCGTGGTGCCGCGCATCTGCTTCGCCGAAGCAACGGAGAGCGATCCACGAGTCCTCATGAATCGCAATGTCGCGAGCGAAGGCGAACGTGCCGGTTGTCCGATCCACGGGTACGCGAGTGTGCACGATTCCGTTGACGATGATCTCGATCTCCGCGGCGGGGAATATCGTTTCGAGTTCACCCGCGACCGTCACGAGACGACCGTGTTGCACGTGAAGCGTCGCCCCGGCGACGTGCTCGTCAACCGTCGCCCACAGGAGCGGACCACTCGTGACCATCGTATTCCCGGACGCAATGCCCCGGCACCACTCCCAGTAATCGATGGCATTCGTCGTGACGCCCGCGTAGGTGCGCAGCATCCCGATCGGAACTTCCGCGGTCATCTTGTCGGTTCCCGCAGCGAGCGGAATCTGGAATCCAGCATTCAAGTACTTGTAGTACTCGCCCATGTTGTAGTGATCGAACCCGATGGTCTCGACGGCGTCGAGTCTTCCCGTGGCGAGGAGCGCCGCGGTCTCGCCGTAGGGCACCGGGAAGTGGGCGAGGACGACGGTTCCACCCTGCGCGTGGCACTCGTCGGCCCATCGCGACAGTGTCGTCTCGAGACCCCCGCCGAGTTCCGCCTCCTCCGAGCCTCCCGTGCACCACGGCATGATGGGCTCTCGGAGCCCGAGCAGGTTGATGTGACCGAGCATGTTGGTGCGGTTCTCTTGACCGGTGAACACCACGGCATCTCTCGTGTGCGAGTATTCCGCCCGACCGCTGAACTCTTCGGTGCTGGTGAAAAGGTGCCCCCATTGCGTTTGCAGCAGGTTGACGACGTGAAGATCTTCTGAACGCGCCTCGAGTTCGGCACCCTTGGTCGATACGAAGTGCACGTGCGTGTCCCCGCCGACGAATCCGCGATCGATCGGCCTGAACTTCCGCTTGAGCTCGATGACGAAGTGGTGCTGCGTGGGAGTGACAGTCAGTTGCTCCCGGACGGGCTCGTAGGTGAACCCCTTCACCGCCTCGACAGTCACACTCCCATTCGGAAGCCAGCCTTCGAATCGTCCGTCGGCAAAGGCATACGTGCTGGCTCCGAGACGAACGTCTCCTCCGATGTCGAGGTTCCACGTTCCGCCATCGGAGTTGATGTGGGCGTGGTGTCCGTAGGGAGCGTAAGGAACACCGTGCTCCGATTCGAATCGGATCCGAGCAGCGATCGGTTCCCCGCTATCCGCATCTCTGATCTCTCCCGTGACCCAGGTTCGATCAGCGGATGGGAGGGAAACGGATACTCCGTTGTCCAGTTCAAGAGTGCCCGCAGCGACGAGATCGCCCCAGGTGAACACCGCGATGGTGTGGCCCCCGCGCACGATCGTGATCGTCGCCGAGTCGGCCGCGGCGATCCGCGTGTATCCGCTGTCGGCGCTCGTGTGCTCGCTCCCCCACCCGGGCGCTCCGACGCGGGTGTGTTCGGGTGTGCGATTGGTCCGGTATACGTAATGGGCCGTGCCGCGGTCGACGAGGACTTCGACGGTTTCATCGACCTCGGAGTCTTCGAGCCGCACGAGCATTTCACGTTCGACCGCGCGATTGAGAGGTTCTTCGTCGAGGATGCTGCGCGTCACAGCACCGATGATGAGCGTGTGCCGGTCTCCTCCGCGGAGCACGACGTCGCGAACCTCCTGGGCGGGCCGCGGGTTGCGCCACGCCCACAGGTAGAAGCGATACGGCAGCACGTACGGAACTCGGGATTGCGGATCCTCGATCTCGACGAGCCGCGCACCTGCGGTGTCGAACCTTCCGCAGACGCGGTCCATGAGTTCGTGCTCGGCGTCGTTGACTGCCAGAAACGGCGTCTGCCCCCAGTCGAGGGGTGTCACGTGTCCCAGCCACTTCCGAGGCGTCGGGCCGATCTCAAACCGTTGCGAGAGCGGCACCTCTTCTTCCGTGCCATCCGTGAAACGCACGAGGTACGAGCCGACAGGCTCTCCGATCGATCCCCCGTCGTACAAATCGGTTTCGAGCACCGCGTGGGCGAAGACGAGCCAGCGAGCGGTGTCTCCCACGGGTATAGTCACGTGCTGCAATGGATCTACACGCACGACGGCGTGGTCGGGTGTGCCGAATGAGAACGGCAGGCCGTGCAGCGTGCGCTGGCCGAGCGTCACTTCTCGGGGATCCTCGAAGAGCGAAACGGGCGCGTTGTAAGCGGAGGTCAGATCTACGGGGATGTAGCCGTGCCGGCTGATAGCACTCAAGGTGTGCAGCTCCTTCTTTGCGGTGCGGTGAGCGATCGACGCAATGACTTCGCGGGATGCGACGTCAGGGAATGACGGAGATTTCGGTGGTAGCGGCCATCGATTGATAGATGTCGGGCCGTCTACTGCGCAGATAGAGGCCGCGCCAGAGTCCGCCGATGACCGCGCACCCTGCCAGCACCCATACGATGATGTTCACCGTCGGGTCTCCGCCCGTGAAGAGATCGAAGTTCACGATCACGAGGATCGCGATGAAGGTCAGTGCGAGCCAGGCCGCGCCTGGCGCGATGAGGGTTCTCCACAGGCCCTCCTCTGGATGCGCTCGGCACAGGTAGACCGCGCTCGCGAGTGAGCACAGCGACCAGAGAACGATGATCGCGAGGAACCCGAGCGCGCTGCCGACGAGCAGGAGGACGGTGTAGGGGTCGACGTTCCCGAACGCGCAGACCACGACCACGATGAGGCCGAGTGCGCTCTGCAGCATTCCCGCTACCCACGGCGAGTACGTTCTGGGATGGGTGCGCCCGAATACCCGTGGCAGGATCCTCTCCCGCCCGAGTGTGTACACATAGCGGTTCGATGCGTTGTGCAACGCCAGCAGCGCAGCGAACGCGCTGAGAATCAGGAGAAGGTTCACGATCTCGTACACCGCAGGATGAGTCAGGCCCGCGTAGAGCTTGACGACGAGACCTTCGAGATCGCTCTCAGCAGCCCCGGTGATACCGTCGGCACCGTATGCAGTGACCACGACGAGCGCCATCAGACTGTAGAAGACTCCGATGAACGCGACCACGATGTACGTCGCACGCCGCACGGTGCGCGTCCCGCCTCGCACCTCTTCAGAGTAGATCGACGTCGACTCGAACCCCATGAAGGCGCCGAAGACGAGCGCGAACATCGCGAGTGTTTCCGGGCGCAGCACGAGGGCGGGCGCATAGATCTCGACGGGAACGTCTCCACTTGCGGGCGCCGTGAGCACCACGATGGCGAGCACGATGAGGGCAAGCACCTCGAGCACGAGAACGACACCGAGAATCTTCGCGCTCGCCGTGATACCCCGGTACCCCAGTGCACCGACGATCATGAGTGAGACGAGGGCATAGGCCCACCATGGCAACGAAATGCCGAACCACTGCGCCAGACTGCTCGCGGCATACGTACCGATGACTCCATACGTCGAAATCTGCAGCGCGTTGTATGCGAGCACCGCGAGCATTGCCGCAACCGTGCCCGTGACCTTTCCCAGGCCCCTCGAGATGATCGTGTAGAACGCGCCGGAGCTGCGCAGATACTTCACCACGGTGTTGAGCCCCACGGCGAACAGCGCCATGACTCCGGCGGCGATGAGATAGCCGCCCGGGACGGCCGCACCCCCTACCAAGAAGTGCAGTGGCATCACGGCTGCGACCAGCGTCAGCGGCGCGAGCGTCGCCAACGCGGTGAAGACGAGTTCGGGCAGGTTGATCGCTCCCGACGCGAGACGGTTTTCCTCGTGCATTGCTTGAACTGACATGCGGCCCCTTCGCCGTGTATTGCTTCTAGGTCAATTATTATTGCCCTACATGCAAGTCAATTGCAAGCGGATTCTCCCAGCTGCTCTCCAGAGCTGTCGACGCCTACTGCTGCATCGTCTTCGCCAAGCACCACATCACGGAGGCTCCGACTTCAGCCGACGCCTGCCAACTGTGCAGGTCCCGGCCGTCCAACGTCAGCGAATCCCTACGACCGAGCGTCCATTCCTCGTCGTGCAATACGACCGTGAGCTCGCCCTCGAGGACGTGCACGAAGTGCAACGGCGTATTCAAGGAGTAATCGAGCATGCTGCCGCTCGCACCGGGAGCGAACACGCTGTAGATCACCTGCAATCGATCCTCGGATCGCGGCGTGAGGAGACGTTCTTCAACGCCCTCGTCTGCTTCGAGAAGCTTCGGCGCTTCTTCCCAGCGCACCCGGGCAACCTCCGTCTTGGACAGCAGATCCCCGACGTCCAACTTCAACACATCGCACACCGTCACGAGTGTCGCGAGACTCGGCGAGGTGAGATCGCGCTCGAGCTTGCTCAGAAACCCCTCGGTGACACCGCTCGATTCGGCGACCTGGCGCATCGTCAGGTGACGCGCGATTCGTGCACGGCGCAGCTTGGCGCCGATTCGTGCACGTTCCGGGTACGACCCCGCTTCTAGTACAACCATCGCGCTCCCTCGGTGACTCGCCCTATCCCATCTTCATCGGCGAAGACGAGAAGCCCCCGAGATTCTCATTCGGAGGATCTCGGGGGCTTGCACATGTGGCGGTGACGGTGGGATTTGAACCCACGGTAGGGGGTTACCCTACACAACTTTTCGAGAGTTGCACCTTCGGCCGCTCGGACACGTCACCGCGGAAGATCCTACGGGATGCGATCCCGGCGCGCCAATCGAGCCGGCCGGGGCGCGCCGGCACTGCAAAGCTCGCGCCTGCGCGAAGAGCGAGAGCGCACTTTGTGCGCACCCCTCACTTCGAAGCAGCACAAAACGGGATCTCGTCGAGATGCGCTCCTGTACCTCCGGGCGCCGCAACTGCTCACCGCCACGGGAATAATCGCACAGCGACACCGCGCCCCCACCGCGCCCCCTACGCCAGCCGCGCGTCCCAGAACTCGCGCAGCTGCTCGCTCTTGCGGAAGACGATCGTGTCCCACTCCTCGTCGGTGGTCGACGAGTCGGCGAAGTCGGAGGGCACCTTGAAGATCTGCAGCGCCGCACCGAAGCGAGCGCACACGCTCGCGTAGGCGTAGGCCTCCATATCCACCAGGTTCGCGCCGAGCCCCGCGATCGTCGCGCGTTGCTCGTCGTTCTGCACGAAGACGTCGCCCGTGGCGATGACGGCGGTGGCCTCGGGGGGCAGGATCGCGTCGCCCGCCGGCCGCAACTCCGGCGACGGCAGCGAGAAGTCGTGCTGCACGACCCCGGTGATCTGGTACACAGTGTCGAGCGATGGGCGCTCGGGGCCGTCGCTCACCACGCCCGCGGTGCCGAGCACCACGACGCGCTCCACCGGCCGCTCCGAGAGCTCGGCGGCGAGCGCCACCGCCGCATTGACCTTGCCGACGCCCGTCACGAGGTGCTCTACGTCGGCGAAGGCGGACGCCTCGTCGCGGTGGGCGAACACGAGCAGGGTCGCAGGTTCAGACATCGGCACTCCCAGCGGCGCTCGCGCGCCCGTCGATCCACATATTCGAACCCAACACTAGCGCTTCTCGAAAATGTGTTCTAATATGAAGGGTCGGGTTCGCGAGCCGTACGCATGATCGCCAACGATTGGCACGTCGAGATCACCTCAACTCTGCGACAGGTGCCGCGATACCCACCAAGCACCGAAGGCCTCAGACGAGGCTGGTCCCCCGATGAGACCGGTGCAGATGCGCTCCGCTTTCGATCCTGAAGATCGAGCGGGCTGTACCGACGCAGCCCCGGCGATGCAGCGCAGGGCTCCGAGCGAGCCCATCCCCCGAGAATCGCTCGGGGATCGCGCACCGTGACGGTGCGCTGAGAAAGGAACACCATGACTTCGCATACCCGTATGCCCCAACACCAGAATCCCGTCCACCAGAAGCCCATCCACCAGATGCCCGGCACCGCTGACGCGCGCCCCGCCATCGCGGCTCCCCTGCGCACCCCGTACCACTCCCTGAGCGGAGCGGACGACATGCTCGTACCCGCCTGGGCGCAGCGCCGCTCGGTCTACCGGAGCTCGGGCCGCACCCTGTACCTCGTCGAGACCGACCGTCTCACCGACGCGCGCAGCGATCTCAAGCGGCTCGATCGAGCCGGCTGGAACGTGAGCGTCTCCGAATCCCCGTCGAGCGCGCGAGCGCGCATCGCCCTGACCCGCAAGGATCTGGCCCGCGCAGCCTGAGCGGTGCACGCGGCGTAACCTGCGCCGCGTGCATCGTTCCCCGTGAGAAACTGGGGCGCATGAGCGATGTCGAACTTGCCGAAGTAGAGAGCTTCTCCCTGGACCACACGAAGGTGCTGGCCCCGTACGTGCGCCTCATCGGCGTGGAGCGCGGCCCCAAGGGCGACGCGATCTCGAACTTCGACATCCGCCTGGTGCAGCCGAACGAGGCGGAGATTCCGACCGCCGGTCTGCACACCATCGAGCACACCCTCGCCGCGCTGCTGCGCACCCGCTTCGAGGGGCTCATCGACATCTCGCCGTTCGGCTGCCGCACGGGGTTCCACCTCATCGCGTGGGGCGAGCCGACGGTCGAGACGGTCGCCGAGGCGATCAAGAGCTCGCTCACCGACCTGGCCGAGCGCATCACTTGGAGCGACGTGCCCGGCACGGAGGCGGTGAGCTGCGGCAACTACCGCGATCACAGCCTGCACTCGGCCCGGGAGTGGGCGAAGGTCGTGCTCGCTCAGGGCATCAGCCTCGACGCGTTCGACCGCTCGCGCATCGCGTAGTCGTCGATCAGGCCGGGGAGCTCGCTCATGCTCGAGAACACGAGCGAAGCTCCGGCGCCGCGCAGCGCATCGCGGTGGGTGCTCACCGGGCTTCCCGGTGAGAACCCGAAGACGGTCGCACCCGCCGCGATTCCGGCGGTGACCCCGGCGACCGTGTCCTCGACCACGAGTGCCGTGGCCGGGTCGACCCCGAGCGCCGCCGCGGCCGCGAGGTAGACGTCGGGAGCGGGCTTGCTGTGCGCCTGCTCCATGCCGCTGAACACTCGGTCGCCGAACCAGCGCCCGAGCCGCGTGACCTCGAGCTGCATGGTGATCTTCACGCGATCCGCACCCGAGGCGAGGGCGATGCGCTCGCCGAAGCGCTCGGTGATCGCGGTGAGCATCTCGTCCGCGCCGGCGACGGGGCGCACGCTGACGCGCAGTGCGTCATCCCGGCGCACGTGGAACTCGTGAATCCAGGCATCGGTGATGCGGAAGCCGGTGTTCGCCAGGATCACCTCCCACTCGTCGACGAGGGCGCGGCCGATGAAGGTGCGCACGGTCTCCTCGTACGAGATCTCCCACCCCAGCTCGCGCAGCATCTCGGCGAGCAGCCCGATGGTGATCGTCTCGGAGTCGACGAGCACGCCGTCGCAGTCGAAGAGCACCGCCGAGAACGGCGATTGCGCGGTCGGCAGCAGCACGCTCACGACACCAGCACGTCGAGGGCCGCCGTGAGCGCGGCGTCGACCGCGGTGACGACGATCTCGCGATATGGATCGTACTCGCCCATATCGGTGTCGTCGGCGGCAAGCGGGTTGCCGTCGATGGCGAACACGCCGCCCGCCTCGATGCCGTGCAGCGCGGCGATGACGAACAGGGTCGCCGCCTCCATCTCGACGGCGGCGACTCCCGCGCGCTGCCACAGTGCCAGGTCGACGCCGGTGATGACGTCGCTCGGGTAGAACATGTCGCCGGTGAGCACGATGCCGCTGTGCACGTCGAGCCCCGACCGATTCGCCGCTTCCCGGAGCGCCACGGTCAGCTCGGGGGTCGTGACCGCCGGGAACTCGGTCGGCACGAGCTGGTGACTCACGCCGTCGGCGCGAACCGCGCCGGTCGCGACAACCACGGCGCCGTCGACGATGCCGGGCTGCATGCCGCCCGCGGTGCCCGACCGGATGATGCGCGTCACCCCGCCGCGGGCGAGCTCCTCGAAGCACACCGCGGCTCCCGCTCCCCCGACGCCGTGCGATGCGACCGTCACGGGAACGCCCTTCCAGGTGCCCGCGTACACGTGGTACTCGCGGTTCACGGCGAGCTGCCGCACGTCGTCGAGGCGTTCGGCGACGCGTGCGGCGCGTGCGGGGTCGCCGACGACGAGTGCGCGATCGGCGAGGTCGGAGACGCGGGCGCGCAGCAGGGGCAGTTCGGCATCGGCGGGGAGTCGGACGGGCATGTGTGGCCTTTCGGTGTGTCGGGAATGGAATGCGGTGAGGGCGCGCGTGCGCTCAGGCGTCTCGCGCGGCGGCGCTCAGGCGTTCGCGGGCTTCCGCGGCCCGCTGCCGAATCGCATCGGCGTCGAGGGTCAGGTGCTCGCCTTCGGCGTAGACGTGCCGGCCGCCGATGAAGACGTGGCGTACGTCGGCCCCGGTCGCTGCGAATCCGAGGTGCGAGACGAGCGCCGAGGTGTCGAAGGGAATCGCGGCGGATCCCGTGACGTCGAGCGCGATCACGTCGGCGAGGCGCCCGACCTCGAGCGCCCCGGTCTCGGGGAAGCCGATCGCTTCGGCCCCGCGCCGCGTCGCGATGTCGAGCACGTCGGCGGCCCGCACGATCGCCGCGTCGCGATGCGCGCCGCGGTGCAGGATGGTGCCGGTCTTGATCTCCTCGAAGAGATCGAGCGTGTTGTTGCTCGCAACGGAGTCCGTGCCGAGCGAGATGCGCAGCCCCGCGGCCTCCCACTCCGGCAGCCGGGCGATGCCGTTGCCGAGCTTCAGGTTCGAGACGGGGTTGTGGCTCACGGCGGTTCCGGTGCGCGCGAACAGCGCGATCTCGTCGTCGGTGAGATGCACGCAGTGCGCGGCGAGCACGTCGGCCTCGAAGAGCCCGAGGGAGTCGAGGTGGGCAGCCGGGGTCGCCCCGTAGCGCTCCTCGATCTGCGCGACCTCGGCTTCGGATTCGGAGATGTGGGTGTGAATGGGGATGCCGAGGCGCATGGCCCGCTGAGCGATGTCGCGCAGGAACTCGGGCGGGCAGGTGTAGGGCGCGTGGGGGCCGTACGCGATCCGCACCTGCGCGTCGCCCGCGTACTGGGCGGCCAGCGCTTCCGTCTGATCGGTGGCGTCCGCGCCGTTCCACGGAGACACTCCGGGGAAGCCGACGGCGTCGGGGGCGAACGAGGCGAGCGCCACGAGGGCGCGCATGCCCGAGGAGCGCACGAGTTCGATGAGCTCCGAGTCCCAGTGGTACATGTCGGCGAAGGCGGTGGTGCCGGTCTCGATCATCTCGACCATCGCGAGTTGCAGACCGACCGCGACGTCGTCGTGGGTGAGGTGCTGCTCGAGCGCCTGCACCGCCGCCAGCCACGGCATGAAGCCCTCGTCGTCGGAGACCCCGCGGAGCAGCGTCATCGCCGAGTGCGTGTGGCCGTTGACGAGCCCCGGCATGAGCACCTGCCCCGCGAGCTCGTGCACGACGCGGTCGCTCGCCGACTCGGCATCGGGGCGGGCGGATCCCGCATAGGTGATGAGCCCCGAGCCGTCGAAGGCGAGCTCGGCGTCGACGATCGTCCCCTCAGGGGTCAGCATGGCGTCGGCGCGCAGCACGGTTTCGTAGTCGCTCATCGGCAGCTCCGTTCTCGAGTCAGGGGTGTGGTGACGTTCACCAGCCCGGGGTGGCCAGCATGCCGCCGTCGACGGCCAGATCCTGCCCGGTGATGAAGGCCGCGGCGGGCGACGCGAGCAGCACGCAGGCGCCTCCGATATCGGCGGGGGTGGCGAGACGCCCGAGCGGGGCGCGGCTCGTCCAGCTCTCCACGCCCTCGGGCCACGCCTCCGCCAGGCCGGGCCGGTCGACGAGCCCCGGCGAGACGGTGTTGACGCGGATCCCGAGCGGCCCGAGCTCCAGCGCCGCGGCACGGGCGTGCATCACGAGACCGGCCTTCGCCGCGGCGTAGTGCGCGTGCGCGGGGCTCGGCCGATGCGCCTCGACGGAGGCGATGTGCGTGATCCAGCGACTCGCGCCGCGGTCGCCGCCGCGCATCATCACCGCTGCCGCGGCCTGCGAGAGCTCGAACACCGCGCCGAGGTTCGTGCCGAGCACCTCGTCCCACTCCGCACGGGTCGTCTCTGCGAGCGTCGCGACCGGCTGCACGCCGGCGTTGTTCACGAGCCCGTCGATTCCGCCGAGTGCCGATACCGCGTCATCGATCAGTGCGGGCGCGGCGCCCGGCAGCGCGAGGTCGGCGCGCAGCGTCTCGGCCTCCGCACCCGCTTCGCGCAGCTCTCGCGCGAGGGCCCCGACGGCGTCGCTCGATGCGCGGCTCGCACCCCGGTAGTGCAGGGCGAGACGCGCTCCTGCGGCGGCGAAGGCGCGGGCGATGCCGCCGCCGAGGCCGCCGGATGCTCCCGTGATCAGCACTCGCTGCCCTGCGAGGTCGGGAAGACCGCGGGATTCCGTCGTCGCCGTCGTCGTGCGTGCGGACATCCGCTCAGCCTCCCATCCGCCGCTGCCGCGACGAGTAATCGCGCAGAGCGCGCAGCAGATCCACCTCGCGCAGATCGGGGTAGAGCGCCTCGACGAAGTAGAACTCCGAGTGCGCCGACTGCCAGATCATGAAATCGGAGAGCCGCTGCTCCCCCGAGGTGCGGATCACGAGATCCGGATCGGCCTGCCCCCGCGTCCACAGGTGCTCGCCGATGAGCTCGGGGGTCAACCGCTCCGCGAGCGTGTCGATGGTGCCGCCGGCTGCTTGGTGCTCGGCGATGACGCTGTGCATCGCCGCGGTGATCTCACTGCGGCCGCCGTAGCCGACGGCGAGGTTGATGTGCAGGCCCTCGCGATCCGCCGTCGTCTGCTCCGCCGCCCGCAGCGCATCGGTGAGCTCGGGAGACAGGCCGTCGCAGGTGCCGACGTGCTTCACGCGCCAGCCCGGGTGCTCGGCCAGCAGGCCCGCGAGCTCGGCGATGATGCCGAAGAGGTCGTCGAGCTCCTGGCGATCCCGCGCACCGAGGTTGTCGGCCGAGAGCAGGTAGAGCGTGACCGTGCCCACGCCGGCCTCTTCGCACCAGCCGAGAAACTCCGGGATCTTGCGCGCACCGGCGCGATGCCCGAAGGCGGCGCGCTCCTGCAGCCGCTGCTTCGCCCAGCGTCGGTTGCCGTCGACGATCACGGCGATGTGCTGCGGCACCTGCCGCGGATCGATCTCGCGTCGCAGGCGTCGCTGGTACAGCCGGTAGAGCAGACCGGCCCGCGGATTCGACGGCTGGGCACTCACGTTCCGAGTGTACCGGCTCGACCCGACGCATGCCCGGCGCGCGGCATCGGAACCGTAGACTCGGAGGCATGACGTCGCAGAGCCCGCGCTCATCGGAGAGGCCGCTGCCCGAGCCCGATCGCCTCTCCCTTCCGCTCCTCGACGACGCCATCGATCACTCGCACGATCAACCCGGGTCGGTCGAGGCGAAGCCGAAGTGGCGCGGCTGGATCCACGCGGGCACGTTCCCCATCACGATCGCGGCCGGAATCGTGCTCATCACCCTCGCTCACGGCGCGGTCGCGAAGTGGGCCTCGGTCGTCTACATGCTCTCGAGCATGCTGCTCTTCGGCGTCTCGGCGCTGTACCACCGCTTCAACTGGAAGCCGAGCACGAAGCAGGTCTTCAGACGACTCGACCACGCCAACATCTTCGTGCTGATCGCCGGAACCTACACCCCGATCGCGCTGCTCGCGCTCCCCCTCGACAAGGGCGTACTGCTGCTCGCGCTCGTGTGGGGCGGAGCGCTGCTCGGCATCGGCTTCCGCGTGTTCTGGATCGGAGCCCCGCGCTGGCTGTACGTGCCGCTCTACGTGCTGCTCGGCTGGGCGGCGATGATGTACATCGTCGACATCGCGAATGCGAACTTCGCGGCGATGGTGCTCGTGGTGGTCGGTGGCCTCCTCTACACGCTCGGGTCCGTCATCTACGGCACCAAGCGGCCGAACCCCGTTCCCGGCGTCTTCGGGTTCCACGAGATCTTCCACGCGCTCACCGTCATCGCGTTCCTCTGCCACTGGACGGCGGCGCTGCTGCTCGCACTCGACCCGGTCTTCCTGCGCTAGGGCGACCGGGTGCGCGCGGCCCTGCGCTGCCCTGCGCCGGCTACCGGCCCAGTGCCCGCTCGATGCGGTCGAGCACCTCGACCTCGGGGCGCGATCCGTCCACGGCGAACCCCGACTCGTCGGCGTCGAGCGGCTCGAGGGTCGCGAGCTGGGAGTCGATGAGCACCGACGGCATGAAGTGCCCGGATCGGCCCTGCACCCGCTCGATCAGCACCTCGCGGGGCACCTGCAGCTGCACGAACCGGAGGGCGGCGGTGCTCCCCGCGCGCAGACGGTCGCGGTACACGCGGCGCAGCGCCGAGCACGCGACGACGAGGTCGGAGCCGCCGGCGGTCTCCTGAGTGATGCGCGCGCCGATCGTCTCGAGCCAGGGCCAGCGATCCTCATCGGTGAGGGGCACGCCTGCACGCATTTGCTCGATCGCCGCGGGCGCGTGCAGATCATCGGCGTCGATGTACCGTGCCCCGAGTTCTGCGGCGAGCGTCGCCGCGATCGTGCTCTTGCCCGAACCGGAGGCGCCCATCACGATGATCGCCCGCCCGATTGCGGGGGTCGGCGTACCGGATGAGTGCTCGGTGCGATCGCGGTCCATGCGTTTCAGTGTGCCATGCCCCTGAGACGTCCCACCGAGACTCGATTCCGTCACCGCAATCCGAAGCGCTGCGCCATCGTCGTCGTGCAGCGGTGGAGCATCTCCTCACCATAGGCCGAGAGGTCGCTTCCCAGCTGCCCGAAGACCTCGGCGCTGATGATGCCGACCAGCGCCGTCCAGGATTCGAGCGCATCTGCGGCGAAGCCGGGTGCGGCGGCGGCCTCGGACGCGAGGTACCGATCGGTGTCGTCGGTCAGCTCCTCGATTCCCCCGCTGAGCTCGGCGGCGAGCCCCGCACTGACGGGAGGGCGCTCGCGATGACGCACGGCAGCGTCCCCCGCTGCCAGCACGCCCAGGAACTGCACCATCACCCGGGTGCCGACCGGAGTCGTCTGCGCTGCGGGCGCCTGGTACCCGGGCACGGGCGAACCGTAGAGCAGCGCCCACGACTCGGGGTGGGCGACGGCCCATTCCCGCATGCCGCACGCGAGCTGCCGCAGGCGCTGCGCGGGGGCCTCGGTCGCCGACACCCCAGCCGCCACCGCGTCCGCGAGTTCGGTGTAGGCATCGACCACGAGCAGCGTAAGCAGCGCATCGCGATTCGCCACGTGCCGATAGATCGCCGAAGATGCGACTCCGAGGCCCCGAGCGATCTCCCGCACGGAGAGGCCCGCGGCGCCGACCTCGGCGAGCTGGGCTCTGCCCAGGCGCAGGATCCCCGCGCGCATCTGCGCGCGGGCCTCCGCGTGCGTTCGTCTCGGGCGCTCCATGCGTTCAGTGTGCCAGGCTCGATCGACCTCCGCAATTCAGAGATCAGTGCTCTTGATTTCTCCGAGGACGCGGAATACAGTGAGGTCGAACAACTTAGTGAGCACTGATCACAGAATGGACGACCCATGCGCTATCTCATCACCGGAGCCGGTCAGATCGGCCGACAGCTGGCCCTCGACCTCTCGGAGGCGGGCTGCACCGTCATCGTGCTGCGCCGCGACAGCGCGCCCGTAGCGGGCGCGCACGTGCGCACCGGCGACGCCGGCGATCGCGACGACCTGCGCGCCGCCGCACTCGGCGCCGACGCGATCTTCCACTGCATTCACGCGGCGTACTCCGCTCCGGTCTGGCGCCGGGAGCTGCCGCACCGCGAGCAGGCGGTGATGGACATGGCGGCCGAGCTCGACATCCCCGTGATCTTCCCCGAGTCGGTGTACGCCTACGGACGCGGGGCGCGCTCGGTCGGCGAGCAGTCCCCCCTCGCGCCGGTGTCGCCCCTGGGTGAGGTGCGCGCAGCGCTGCTCGAGGCCCGCGCCGCGCACCCGGCCCGCACGGCATCGGTGATCGCCTCGGACCTCATCGGCCTGACCGCGGTGGCTCAGACCTCGGTCGTGCTCGGCATGATCTTCACCCCGGTGGCGGCCGGGCGCACCGCGTGGCTGCTCGGCGATCCGGACGCCCCGCACGCGGTCACCGCGATTCCCGATCTGTGCCGCGCAATGATCGCTTCGGTTCCGCTGGCGGCGCCGAACGACACCCGACTCATCGCCCCGACGCCTCCGGCTCGGTCGCAGCGGAAGATGGCGGGCGACGCCGCAGCGGCACTCGGTCTTCCGCCGGGCCGCGTGCTGCGGATCCCTCCCGCACTCCTCGCGATCGCGGGCGCGGGGTCGCCGATGATGCGAGAGATGTTCCACCAGCGATACCTGTGGGAGTCGCCGAGCGAGCTCGTCCCCGGTCGCCTCACCGCCGATCTCGGGCTCGAGGCGACACCCTGGGAGCAGACCCTCAGTGCGTGGGCCGAGCCCCGAGCGTCTCAAGCACGGCGGCGCCGTACCGCTCGAGCTTGACCTGCCCGATGCCCGAGATCGCGAGCAGCTCCTCGTCGGTCTTCGGCTCGTGCACGGCGAGGGCCGCGAGGGTCGCGTCGCCGAAGACGACGTACCCCGGCACGCCCTGGGAGCGCGCCTCACCGGCCCGCCATGCGCGTAGACGTTCGAAGGTCTCGGCCTGATCCGGCGTCAGGTCGGCCGCAGCCGCCGAGCGCTTCTCGCCGCTGCGGCCCGGTGCCCCGCGCGTCGCACGCCCACGGCCGGCGGATGCGCGCGTCACGACCTCCTCGCGCATCATCACCGTCTCCTCGCCGCGCAGCACCGGCTTCGCCGCCTCCGTCGGGGCGAGCACCCCCCACTCGCCCTGGGCTTCGAGCAGGCCGGCGGCGAGCAGATGCCGCACCACGCCGCGCCACTGCGCGACCGACCACTCCGTGCCGATGCCCCAGGTCGAGAGCTCGTCGAGCCGCATCTGCGTCGCACGCTCGGAGGCGACCCCCCGCAAGACGTCGATGTGCTGCCCGGCCGCGTAGGTGCGATGCCGCTCCTTCTGCGTGCGGATGACGGTCGACAGCAGCATCTGCGACGGGATCGTGGCGTCCCACAGCTTCGGCGGCGCGAGGCAGACGTCGCAGTTGCCGCATGACTCGGCTCGATCCTCGCCGAAGTAGCGCAGCAGGAACACGCGTCGGCACAGCACCCCCTCGCACAGCGCGAGCATGGAGTTGAGGTGCCGCGTCTGGTTCGCGCGCGTCGCCTGGTCGCCGTCACCCGACTCGATCATCTGCCGCTGCTGCACCACGTCTTGCAACCCGTAGGCGAGCCACGCCTCGGAGGGGAGCCCGTCGCGGCCGGCGCGACCGGTCTCCTGGTAGTAGCCCTCGACCGACTTCGGCAGATCGATGTGCGCCACGAACCGCACGTCGGGCTTGTCGATGCCCATGCCGAACGCGATGGTCGCCACCACCACGACCCCGTCTTCGCGGAGGAATCGCGTCTGCGCGTCGAGACGCACGTGCGCGGGGAGCCCGGCATGGTACGCAACAGCGTCGACCCCCGCGTCGCGCAGCGCGGCCGCAGTCTGCTCGACCCGCTTGCGGCTGAGCGCGTACACGATGCCAGCCTCGCCGGCGTGCTCACGGCTCACGAAGGAGATCAGTTGCGCCCGCGCATTCTGCTTCGACTCGATGCGGTAGCGGATGTTCGGTCGGTCGAAGCTCGACACGAAGTGCCGCGCGCGCTGCAGGTGCAGGCGTTCGGTGATCTCGCGGTGCGTCTCGGGCGTCGCGGTCGCGGTGAGGGCGATGCGCGGAACGTCGGGCCAGCGCTCGGCGAGCGCGCCGAGCCGGAGGTAGTCGGGCCTGAAGTCGTGCCCCCACTGGGAGACGCAGTGGGCCTCGTCGATGGCGAAGAGTGCGATGCGCCCCTGCGCGAGCAGGTCGACGGTGCCCGGCGCCGACAGCCGCTCGGGGGCGAGGTAGAGCACATCGAGCTGCCCGTCGCGGTAGGCCTGCTCGACGGCCCGGCGATCCTCGATCGACATCGCGGCGTTGAGCGCGGCCGCGCGCACCCCGACGAGCTGCAGCGCGGCCACCTGGTCGTGCATCAGGGCCACGAGCGGCGAGAGCACGATGCCGGTGCCCTCGCGCACGAGCGAGGGGATCTGGTAGCAGATGGATTTGCCGCCGCCGGTCGGCATGAGCACGACGGCGTCACCGCCGCCGATCACCTGCCGGATGATCTCCTCCTGCTCGCCGCGGAACGCGTCGTACCCGAACACCTCGGAGAGCACCTCGCGCGGATCGCGACCCACGTGCGGGCCCGGGGCGCTCGAGCCGGCTCGCGGCGAGGCGGCAGGCGAGGCTGCCGACGAGGGGACGGGCCCGCGGTCTGCAGCCGCATGCTCTGGCACGGGGGCCACAGCGTCGGGCGGCGGGGCGCCCCAGGCCTCCCCTGGCCAGCGCTCGTCATAGCTGAAGTCGAAGTCGGCGCTCTGCTCGTACTGCCCGGATCGCTCGTACTGCCCGGATCGCTCGTACTGCTCGTGTCGCTCCTGCGACGCCCGGCCGCCCGTCACAGCCTCAGCTCCGCGGCTCGGAACGCGGTTCGCCGTCGAGTTCGGGGCCCGGCTCGGAGCCCGGCTCGGAGAGGGGGCCGGACGACTGCTGCGGATCCTGCACTGCGGTACCGAGCGCACCGTTCTGCTCCGCGATCTCCTGCTCGATCTGCTCGCGCACCTCCGCACGGTAGCTGTTGCGCCGCAGGCGCCGCACCAGGTTGAACCCGAGCAGGATGATGCCGATGCCGAGTGCCGCGAAGGCGATGAACCCGGCGACTCCGGGGCTCACGATATCGGGGTCGAACTCCGCCTCCTTGGCGGCGCGCACCGCCCGGGTCAGCAGGGTCGGCACGCTCAGCAGGCTCATGCGCCCTCCTCGATTCCCTGGAACAGATCGGCTTCGAACTCGCTCGTCGCGACTCGGGACGCGGCGAGCCGGTAGTCCTCGAACGGCCAGGCCTCGCGCTGCAGCTCGTTCGGCCAGAAGAAGAAGGTGCTGTCGGGCGGCACCTGGCTGGCGTGCGCGCGCAGCGCCTCATCGCGCCGCTCGAAGAAGCGCCCCACATCGATGCTCGCGGTGCCGACGTACGGGCGACGCGTCATCCACTCGCGAATCTCGGTGAACTGCTCGATGATGGGCGACGTCGGGTCGTTGTCGGTGAGCCACTGATAGATCGTGTTGACGCGCTTCGCGTTGAAGATCTCTTCGTAGTAGAGCTTCGACATCTCCCACGGCTCGCCCGCTTCGGGGTAGGCGTCGGGGTCGCCCGAGCGCTCCCAGGCGATGCGGCTGATGTCGTGGCAGCGGATGTGATCGGGGTGGGGGTACCCGCCCTGCTCGTTGTAGGTGATCATGACGTGCGGGCGGAACTCGCGCACGATGCGCACCAGCGCCTCCGCCGAGACGTCGGCCGGGATACCGGCGAAGGAGGTCTCCGGCACGATCTCGCCCTCGTCGGGGAGCCCGGAGTCCTGATACCCCAGCCATCGGTGCTGGAAGCCGATGATCTCGCGCGCCCGAGCCATCTCGTCGCGGCGCAGGCCCGGCAGGTCGCGTCGACTCTTCGGATCGCGCGAGACGAGCTCGTTGAGCAGGTCGCCGCGCTCTCCCCCGGTGCAGCTCACGATCAGCACTTCGGCGCCGGCATCCACGTAGTGCGCGTAGGTGGCGGCGCCCTTGCTGGACTCGTCGTCGGGGTGCGCGTGCACCGCGATCAACCTGAGCGTCATGAGGGTCCTCTCACATGCTTCCCGGGAGCCTCCCGGTACTCTGGCAACTAAGGATCCAGTTTACCCAGCGCAGATCGGAGGTTGCCGTGCCGCAGGCCGACGCATCCTCAGCCTCTGCCGCGGCCGCGCAGTCCCTCGAGGATCGCTACGGCTCCGGGCGGCGCGCCAGCTTCGACCGCCGCTTCGCCTGGATCGCCGCGGGCCTCCTCGTCGCGGGAGGCATCGCGTTCCTCGTGTTCAGCGGATGGCAGCAGCCGAACCGCGTCGCCTTCCAGGACATCGGGTTCACGAAGCAGGGCGTCACGAGCCTCGACATGAAGTTCCAGGTGACCGCCGAGCCGAACACTCCGGTGGCATGCGCGGTCGAAGCGCTCAACACCTCGAAGGCGACCGTCGGGTGGAAGATCGTGGAGCTGCCCGTCACCGAGCAGCAGTCGCACACCGTCACGACGAATGTCGTGGTCACGAACCCTGCCACCGCGGCGTCGGTGCGGGACTGCTGGGTGATCGAGCGCTCGACCGCCGGCTGACGGGGCGCGGGGCTGCGGCGTTCGTCAACCCCCTCAGGGCCGATCTGACACCCGGCCCCCGCCCTGCTAGCCTGGAGCTCGCGCCCTGATGGTTCAGGGCGCTCTCTGTATCCCCGGGGCGTTCGCGCTCCGACTCCGAGACCACTCATTCTGAAACGAGGATCGTCCATGGCCGAGCCCACCCAGACCTGGCTGACCCAGGAAGCCTACGATCGGCTCAACGGCGAGCTTGAGCAGCTCTCCGGGCCGGGCCGCAAGGAGATCGCCGCGCGCATCGAGGCAGCGCGCGAGGAGGGCGACCTCAAGGAGAACGGCGGGTACCACGCCGCGAAGGATGAGCAGGGCAAGATGGAGGCCCGCATCCGCGACCTCGAGGAGCTGCTCAAGCACGTCGTCGTCGGCGAAGCGCCGCAGGCGAGCGGCGTGGTCGAGATCGGCACCGTCGTCACGGCGACGATCTTCGGCGACGAGGAGCGCTTCCTGCTCGGCAACCGCGAGCTGGCGAACGGCTCCGACCTCGACGTGTACAGCGCCGAGAGCCCGCTGGGTGCCGCCATCCTCGGCCGCAAGGTCGGCGAAGAGGTCACGTACGCGGCCCCGACCGGTAAGGAGATCGCCGTCACGATCGTCTCGGTCGAGACGTACGCCGGCTGACGCGCAACGGCAGAACTGAGGGGCGGGGCCGCGCGGGGGCCCCGCCCCTATGGGTACCTACCCGTGCCTACTCGTACATCGAGAGGTTGATCGGCCCCGTGAGCTCGGGAGCCGGGGCCCGCAGGCCCCGCGTCTGCACGAGCAGGTAGACGACGCCGACCGCGAGCCAGATGCCGCCGATGATCATCGAGATCGGGTCGAGGCTCAGCCACAGCCACACGTTGATCGCGACGCCGATGGCGGGGATCGCCACGAACGTCGCCCACGCACCGGCGGTGCGCCGCTGCAGGAAGCGGAAGAACACGAAGATCACCGACAGGTTGACGAAGGTGAAGGCGATGAACGCGCCGAAGTTGATCATCGAGGCCGCCTGGTCGAGGTCGACGAACAGCGCGGTGAGCGCGACCAGGGCGACGATCAGCACGTTGACCACCGGGATGCCGGTGCGCGGGTTCACCGTGCCGAAGAGCCGCCGCGGCAGGGCACCGTCGCGGCCCATCGCGTAGAGCAGGCGGGCGGCGCTCATCTGCTGGGTGATGCCGCAGCCGAGCACGGCCATCATGTACCCGCCGACGAAGATCGCCTGGAACGCGGCGCCGCCGATGTACTTCGCGATCTCGGGCGACGCGCCCACGATGTCGGCGAGCTGCGTCACGTCGGGGAACAGCGTCTGCATGACGTAGGTGACGGTGAGGAAGAACGCGCCGGCCACCGCGATGATGATGAAGATCGCGCGAGGGATGTCGCGTTCGGGCTTCTCCGCCTCCTCGGCGAGCGTCGAGACCGCGTCGAATCCGAGGAACGAGAGGGCGAGAATCGCCGCCCCCGCCGCGATCGCCGCGCCCTGCACATCGCTCGAGATGAACGGCCGAGCCGTGAACTCCGCCCCGTTCGCGCCGTTCACGATGTTGACCACCGTGAGCACGACGAAGACGACGGCGACGACGAGCTGAATTCCGACGAGGATCACGTTCATGCTCGCGGCGAGCTTCACCCCGACGAGATTCAGGACCGTGCAGATGCCGACGGTGAGCAGCACCCACACCCAGAAGGGCACGGACGGGATCACGGCGGTCATGTAGATCGCCGAGAGGATCGCGTTGATCATCGGCAGCAGCAGGTAGTCCAGGGTCGCGACCCAGCCGACGAGGAAGCCGAGGTGGGCGTTGATCGCCTCCTTCGCGTAGGTGTATGCGGACCCCGCGATCGGGAAGAAGCGCACCATGCGGGAGTAGCTGAACGCGGTGAAGAGCACCGCGACCATCACGACCAGGTACGCCAGCGGCACGTGCCCGGCGGTGACATCGGCCACGATCCCGAACATGTCGAAGACCGCGAGCGGCGCCATGTAGGCGAGACCGATGAAGACCAGGTGGCGCAGTTTCAGCGAGCGCTTGAGCGCTCCGTGTTCACCTGCGACCTCGTGGGCGAGACGTTCGTCGCCGACGGCGACTGCTGAATGGGATGGCATCGTTGACATCTGTCGTCCTCTGTTCGGTGTGCTGAGTGTCGGTGTGCTGGGTGCCGTGCTGAGTCAGTGCGTGTGAGCGTGAGCGCCTGCGGCTGCGGGCTCGGCGCAGGACTGCCCGGCGCCGGCCGGATCCTGCCCGTGCGCTGCGGCTGCGACGCCGCCGAGCTCACCGCGGGCGTCGTGGATCGCGGTGCCGCCGACCACCGTGAGGTCCGCCCGCTGCTGCAGCAGCTCGGCCGGTTCCATCGCGTAGAGGTCGCCCGACCAGACGACCACGTCGGCGAGCGCGCCGATCCGCAGGGCGCCGACCTCGTGCTCGCGGTGGAACGCCTCCGCGCCGCCCAGCGTGTACGCCCGGAGGGCGCGGTCGAGGTCGAGGCGCTCGCCGAGCGTCCATGCGTCGCTGCCATCGAGCCGAGCGCGGGTCATGGCGCTGTAGAGGCCGATCAGCGGATCCATCTCGCCCACCTGCCAGTCGCTCGAGAACGTCACGAGCGCGCCGGAGTCGAGCATCGACTTGAAGCGCCAGGCGCGATCCCACCGGGCCTCGCCGATGTTCTCCATCCAGGTGCCGGCCACCAGGTCGGGCGAGGCGTGCCGGGGCTGCATGGCGGCGACGACGCCGAGCTCGGCGAAGCGCGGCAGATCCTCAGGGGCCAGGCACTCGACGTGCACGATGCCGTGCCTGACGTCGTGCGGTGCGCCGCGTCGCCCGTTCGCTCGCTGCGCCGCTTCGATCGAATCGAGCGTGAGCCGGATGCCCCAGTCCCCGGTCGCGTGCGTGTGCACCTGGTAGCCGAGGCGGTCGAGCTCGATGAAGAGCTTCGTGAACTCCGTCGGCTCGAGGCTCGGGTGTCCGCGGTGCCCGGGGCGGTTGGCGTAGTCCTCGAGCATCGCGGCGGTGTGCGGTTCGATGACGTCGTCGGCGTACAGCTTGACCGGGCCGAGCGTGAAGCGCTCGTGCTGCGGCGTCTCGCGGATCGCCTCGGTGATGCGCGCCCGGAAGTCGCCGTCAGCACCCACCGGGTGGTAGATCGCGGCGGTCGTTCGGCTGGTGAGCTTGCCCTCGCGCTCGGTCCGCGCGAACAGGTCGAGTTCGGCGAGCGGCACCTGCGGCTCGACGACCGAGGTGATGCCGGATCGCGCGGCCATCTCCAGGCTGTTCGTGATCTTGCGGTACCGCCGGTCGGGCGAGTACATCGGAATGTCGCGCTGCAGCTCGGCCAGGCCCGCGATGGTCATCGCGCTCGTGTAGAAGTCCGTGACCCAGCCGGTGGGCTCGCCGGTCGCGGCGTCGATCTCGGGGTTGCCCCACGCGATGTCGCCGCCGCCGAGAATGCCGAGCTTCGCGAGCGCCGGGCGGTTCAGCCACACGGAGTGCTGGTCGTAGGTGGTGATGAAGACCGGACGGTCGGTGACGCCGACCAGGTCGTCGGCGCGGGGGCGGCGGCCCTCGACGACCGAGTACAGGGCGTTCTCGGCGCAGATCCAGTCGAGCTCGGGGTGGCTCTCGGCGAATTCGGCGATGCGGGCGCGCACCACGTCGAGGCTCTGCACCTGGTCGAGGCTGACCGCGAGGTCGTCGAAGCCGAGCAGCAGGTGGTTGTGGGTATCGGCGACGCCCGGGGTGAGGAGGCGCCCCTCCAGCTGCACCGTGCGGCGAGCGGCCGGGGCGTCGGCGGCGGGCCCGACGTAGGAGATGCGGCCGTCGGTGACGCCCAGCGCTTCGGCCCACGGCTGTGCCGGGTCGAAGGTTCGGATGCGGCCTCCGGTGAAGAGGGTGTCGACGGCCATGTCAGCTCCTACGCGTTCGGCTCGACGTCGATTCGCCGAGTTCTTTTACTCAACAGTAAATTAATTTACGCAGTTGTCAAATAACCGGTCGCCCGGTCGCTCGCCCGCGTTCTGCGAGGGGGGTCACTTCGGGAGGGTGTCGGCACCGTGCGCGGGCACGACACCCTCCGCAAGGGACCCCGCTCGCGCGAGGCGGCCGACCCGGCTGGCATACTGACAGGCATGGCCCGTCCCAGCACCCAGCAGCAGCGCCGCAAGGAGGTCGTCGACGCCGCGCTCGCGGCCGCCGCGCAGCACGGGCTCCGCAGCCTCTCGCTGACCGACGTGGCGAATCAGGCCGGGGTGACGCGAGGGGCCCTGCTCTACTACTACGACGACCTCGACGCGATCCTCGTCGAGGCGCACGCCGCGGGCATGGAGCGCGTGGGCGCCGAGCGCGCCGCGCTGGTCGCGAATGAGGTCGGCGCGCCGGCGAAGCTCGACGTCGCCATCACCGCGGGCCTTCCCACCGGGCCCGACGACGCGCTGATGAGCCTGCTCTACGAGTTCGACGTGCTCGGCGGCAAATCACCACTGCATGATGAGCTCGTGCAGCGGTTGTACCGGGAGCAGCTCGACCTCTTCCGCGGCATCCTCGCCGAGGGAGTCGCCGCAGGCGATTTCGCACTGACCGGACCGCTCGACGACATCGCCATGAACCTCGTCGCCCTCGAGGACGCCTACGGGCTGCACATCACGGGCGGCGGCAGCATCACGGTCGCCGACGCCCGGCGAGCCATCGCACTCTACGCGCAGCAGGCGGGCGCGCCGCTGCCACGCTCGCAGGACGCGCACTGACGGCGCCGAACACTCGCGGCACCGAGCGCTCCTGCGCCACGCGATGCGTGCCGCTCCTAGTAGCGCTCCACCCCGCGCTCCGCTCCGTGGGCTGCCGCCGTGGGCGGCACCGAGCGCTCCTGCGCCACGCGATGCGTGCCGCTCCTAGTAGCGCTCCACCCCGCGCTCCGCTCCGTGGGCTGCCGCCGTGGGCGGCACCGAGCGCTCCTGCGCCACGCGATGCGTGCCGCTCCTAGTAGCGCTCGCCCACCCTCACGATGTAGCCGGCGTCGCGGAGCGCCTGCGCGACGACCTCGCCGTGGTCGTGACCGCGCGTCTCGATGTGCAGCTCGAGTTCCACCTCGCTGATGGGGAGCTCGGTCGCGTGGCGGGTGTGGATCACCTCGACGACGTTCGCGTTGTGCTCGGCGACGATCGACGCCGTGCGCACCAGCTGACCGGGCACGTCGGGCAGCAGGATGCGGAGCTTCATGTAGCGCGCCGACGCCGCGAGTCCGTGGCCGATCACGCGCTGCAGCAGCAGCGGGTCGATGTTGCCGCCCGAGAGGATCACCGCGGTCGGCCCGCTGACCTGCGCCTTCCCGGCGAGCATCGCCGCGACTCCGGCGGCGCCCGCCGGCTCGACGACCATCTTGGCGCGCTCGAGCAGCACGACGATGGCCCGAGCGATGTCGTCGTCGCTCACCGTGACCACCTCGTCGACGTAGTCGCGCACGTATTCGAAGGTGCGGTCGCCGGGCCGGGCCACGGCGATGCCGTCGGCGATCGTCGGCTTGGTCGTGATCGTGACGGGCTCGCCCGCGTCGAGCGAGGCGACGAACGGCGACGCGTTCTCGGATTGCACGCCGATGATGCGCATGGGCCGGCCGTCGCGTTCGGCGCGGAGCTTCGCCGCAGCGGCGACGCCCGACACGAGACCGCCCCCGCCGATCGGCACGACGATGGTCTCGACCTCCGGCGCCGAGTCGAGGATCTCGAGCGCGACCGTGCCCTGACCGTGGATCACCGCCTCGTGGTCGAAGGGCGGGATGAAGACGGCCCCGGTCTCGGCGACGAAGCGCTGCGCGGCCGCGTTGGTCTCGTGGAACGTGGCCCCCTCGAGCACCACCTCGGCCCCGTACCCGCGCGTCGCCTGCAGCTTGGGCAGTGCGACCCCGAGGGGCGTGAAGATGGTCGCCTTGATGCCGAGCTCACGGGCGGCGAAGGCGACGCCCTGCGCGTGGTTGCCGGCCGAGGCCGCCACGACACCGCGCGCGCGCTCCTCCTGGGTGAGCTGCGTGAGGCGGTAGTAGGCTCCGCGGAGCTTGTAGGCTCCGGTGCGCTGCAGGTTCTCGCACTTCATGTAGACGGTCGGCACGTCGAGGATCTCGGCGAGGTACCGGGAGGTCTCGAGCGGGGTGCGCTGGGTCACCCGGTGCACGACCTCGAGCGCCCGCTCGAAATCCTCGAGCACCGGTGCGGGGGTCTGCTCGGTCATGAACGTCCTTCCTTGCGCCGCAGCTTGGCGACGGCTCTCGCCCGGTGGCGGGCGCGGTGCTGCAACTGATATCGGCGGTGATAGTCCGCTACGGGATCCACACCCGTCTCCCACTGCCGCTTCACGAGGGTGTTGACGATCGAGTTCGCGGCAGCGGCGAGCGGAACGGCGAACAGGGCGCCCGGGATGCCGGCGAGCAGCGTGCCCGTGGAGACGGCGAGCACGACGCCGAGCGGGTGCACGCGTACGGCGCTTCCCATGACGAGCGGCTGCAGCACGTGACCCTCGATCTGGTTGACGAGGATCACGACGCCGAGCATGAGCAGCGCCGTGACCGGTCCGTTGTACACGAGCGCGACGAAGGAGGCGAGGAGGCCGGTGCTGATGGCGCCGAGGAACGGGATGAAGGATCCGAGGAACACGAGGATCGCGATCGGAATGGCGAGGGGAACCCCGAGCACCGCGGCTCCGACGCCGATGCCGACCGCGTCGACGAAGGCGACGAAGATCTGCACGCGCACGTACTGCCCCACGGAGACCCATCCCGCGCGACCGGCGGCGTCGACCGGGGCGTGCGCGCGGGCGGGGAGGAACCCGAGCACCCAGTTCCAGATGCGCCGCCCGTCGATCAGCATGAAGATGAGGGAGAAGACGGTGAGCAGCAGCCCGGCGACGAACTGACCCGCCGACGTCGCCACCCCGAGCGCGCCGTTCCAGAGCTCCGACTGGTGCTCGTCGACCGTCCTCCAGAGCTGGTCGGTGAACGCGCCGATCTCGTTCGCCGAGATGCCGAACGTCGCCTCCGCCCAGCGGAGCATCTCCCACCACACCTCTTCGGAGCGGCTCGCCACGTCTCCGAGACCGTCGCGCAGCTGGGTGATGATCAGCGTGAGCAGCGCCCAGACGAACGCCACGAACAGCGCCAGCGCGAACACGACGCCGAGCGCCCGTGGCAGCTTCTGCCGTTCGAACCAGTGCACGACCGGCGCGAGCAGGGCGGTCAGCAGAATGGCGACGAGCACGGGGATGACGATGATCCGCACCTGCACGACGAGCCAGAGGAAGCCTGCGAGCGCGATGCCGATGAGCAGGAGCCGCCATGACCAGGCCGCTGCGACCCTCACACCGAGGGGCAACTCGTGAGACGCGTCGCCGGCGCCGGCGGCATGTCGGCTGTTCTGGGGGTCTTCCACAGGGCAATCCTAGCGACGGCGGGATTCGATGCCGCTCATACGCGGGGCTCGCGCAGCTTGCCGACCCAGCGACGCACGATGGCGTCCTTCCTCGCGGTGAACGGCGGCATGATCGTCGCGGCGAGGGTGTCGGGGCTCAGCGGTTTCGAGAGCACCGACTTCTCATGACTGAAGGTGCGGAACGAACGCTCCCCGTGGTAGGCGCCCATGCCGCTCTCCCCCACACCGCCGAAGGGCAGATCGGGCACGACGAGGTGCAGCGCCGGCACGTCGAACCCGAGCGCTCCCGAGCTGGTCTCGTGCTCCCAGCGGCGGCGCACGGCGGCGTTCTCACTGAACACGTACGCGGCGAGGGGCTTCTCCCGACCCGTCACGAACGTGAGCGCGTCGTCGAGCCCCGACACCTCGATCAGGGGCAGGATCGGCCCGAAAATCTCGTCCCGCATCACCGGAGCCGCTCGGTCGACGCCGGTGAGCAGTGTCGGTGCGATGAAGCGCTGCTCGGCGTCGTGCGCTCCGCCGAGCACGGCGTCGCCGTCGGCGAGATAGCCGACGAGACGGTCGAACTGGGCGGCATTGACGATGCGGCCGTAGTCGGGGTTCTTCTCGGGCGCGCTCCCGTACAGGTGGTGCACGGCTTCGGCGAGCAGGGGTGCGAGCTCGCGCAGCACTTCGGGCCGCCCGAGCACGTAGTCGGGCGCGACGCACGTCTGACCGGCGTTCATGAACTTGCCCCACGCGATCCGCTGCGCGGCGAGGTGGAGGGGGACGGTGCCGTCGACGTAGACGGGCGACTTGCCGCCGAGCTCGAGGGTGATCGGCGTGAGATGCTCGGCGGCGGCGCGCGCCACGATGCGACCGACGCGCGCGCTCCCCGTGTAGAAGATGTGGTCGAAGCGCTCGGCGAGCAGCGCGGTGGTCTCGGGCACGCCGCCCTCGACGACGGCCACGGCGCGGCGATCGAGCACGTCGGGCACGAGGCGCGCGATCAGGGTCGACGTCGCCGGCGCGAGTTCGCTCGGTTTGACGACGACGGCGTTGCCCGCCGCGAGGGCACCGATGACGGGCGACAGCGCGAGCATCAAAGGGTAGTTCCAGGGAGCGATCACGAGCACGACTCCGAGGGGCTCGGGCACGATCCGCGCGGAGGCGGGCTGCACCGCGAGCGGCACTCGCACCCGGCGCGGTCGCATCCAGCGAGCGAGGTGCGCGAGCGCGTGGTCGATCTCGGAGACGAGGAAGTCGATCTCGGTGAGCCTCGCCTCGGTGCCCGACTTGCCGAGATCGGAGCGCAGCGCTGCCTCGAAATCGGCTCCGCGATCCTGCAGCAGCGCCCGGAGGCGGGTCAACTGCTCGCGTCGCCATTCCTCGGGGCGGGTGATACCCCGGGAGTGGCTGTGCCGGAGACCGGCGACGAGTGTCGGAATGCGTTGCAGTGCGGTCGCAGTCATGCGGTCACACTACTCCCGGCGGCTTACCAGAAGTGCAACGCGGGAACGATGAGGAAGATGCCGACGAGCACGACCAGCACGGAGAGCCCGAAGCAGATGTTCGCGAGCACCGTCGCCCACCGCGGGCGGCCGATCGCGTCGACGTCGTCGTCCTCGTCGTCGCGGGAGGGGCCGTGCGGCGCGATCGACCCGTCGGCGAGACGTGCTGCCGGGGCGGGGGTCGCGAGGAACCGCAGCCCGAGCGAGTAGAGCGAGACGACGAAGAGCGCCGAGACGAGCGCGGCCCCGAAGACGATGAGGAAAGCCATCCAGTCGATCATCGGTCGCCCTCCTGCTGCTGGGTTCCGCGGGTCGGGATCGGCCCGTACCCGCCGGGCATGGCGTCGCCGGCCCGCTGGGCTGCGAGCGCCGCTTCACGCGCTGCCTCGCGCGCCGCCTCCTTGGCGGCTTCGTCGTCGCGCATCGCCGTCTGCGCCACCGAGTTCAGGGGAGCCGGGGCGCCGCTCTTCGACTTGGGCGCCTTCACCTTGCCCTTGCGGATGCGCACCGCGTACCCCGACTCGGCGACGTCGGGGGCGGGGATCGCGTTCGAGTGGTCGACCTTGTTGCGGCGCGAGCGCCAGAAGATGAAGAGGATGAAGGCGAAGCCCAGCACGGCGTCGATGATCACGCCGACCATTCCGGTGTGGGCGATGGCGGCGGCGATCGCCCCGACGGCCCCCGACGCGGGGAGCGTGAAGAGCCACCCGGAGGCGATGCGGCCGACGGTGCGCCAGCGCACGCTCGATCCGCGCCGGCCGAGGCCGGAGCCGATGACCGAGCCGGAGGCGACCTGGGTGGTCGAGAGCGCGAACCCGAGATGGCTGGAGGCGAGGATCGTGGCCGCGCTGCTCGTCTCGGCGGCGAAGCCCTGCGCGGGCTTCACCTGCGTCAGACCCGCGCCGAGGGTGCGGATGATGCGCCAACCGCCCGAGTAGGTGCCGATCGCGATCGCGAGCGCGCAGGCGACGACGACCCAGAGGTGCGGGCCGGTGCCGGGCTCCTGCAGGTTGGCGGCGACGAGCGTCAGCGTGATGACGCCCATGGTCTTCTGGGCGTCATTCGTGCCGTGCGCGAGGGCGATGAGCGAGGAGGAGGCGATCTGCGCGTACCGGAACCGGCCGCGGCCGTCCTTCTTCCCGTCATGACGGCGCGTGATCGCGTACGCCACCTTGGTGGCCGTGAAGGCGACGATGCCGGCGGTGAGCGGTGCGGCGACCATCGGGATGAGGATTTTGGAGAGGAAGACTTCGCCGTTGATCGCGGCGACGCCGGCACCGACGATCGCAGCTCCGATGAGGCCGCCGAACAGGGCGTGCGACGAGCTGGAGGGCAGCCCGTAGAGCCACGTCACCAGGTTCCAGACGATGGCGCCGATCAGGCCCGCGAAGATCAGCTCGGGCGTGATGAGCACGCCGTCGCCCCCTTCATTGATGAGGCCGCCCGAGATGGTCTTCGCCACCTCGGTCGAGAGGAACGCCCCCACGAGATTGAGGATCGCGGCGAGCAGCACCGCGGTCTTCGGTTTCAGCGCACCCGTCGCGATGGGCGTCGCCATCGCGTTCGCGGTGTCGTGGAAACCGTTCGTGAAGTCGAAGAAGAGGGCCAGTACGATGACCAGCAGCACGATGATGGTGAGTTCCACCGGCGTCTTTCGGTTCGGGGTCGGGGGGTCCTAACGAACACCGGCGAAGTCATCTCGCGTTCACGTTCCCGTAAACCCGCAGGGTGCCCCCGCAAGCGCCGTAATCATGGTTCCACCTCGCCCTCGGCAGGTCAAGCTGGCCCCATCCCGTTCACGCTCCGTTCACCTGGGCTCCAGATCGAGGGGGACGAGCTCGCGGCGGAGCACAGTGCCCGCGCGGCTTCTGCGAGTACGCTGGGCGCATGAGTACTGCAACGCTGAGCGAGTTCACCCCCGAGGCCGGAACGGTCACCATGTTCTCGACCGTCTGGTGCGGGTACTGCAAGCGCCTGAAGCTGATGCTCGACAAGACGGGCATCGCGTACACGGTGGTCGACATCGAGGAGACGCCCGGCACCGAGGACCTCGTGAAGTCGGTGAACGGAGGCAACGCGGTCGTGCCGACGCTCGTCTTCCCCGACGGGACGACGGCGACGAACCCGTCGCTCAAGGATGTGCAGGAGCGCCTCTCCGTCTGACCCGGAGCTCCGCCCTCCGGCGGCCCCGTCAGCCGAAGCTCCGCCGAGGCTCGACCAAGGCTCAGCCGAAGTTCAGCCGGGCCTCTTCGTAGCGCGCCTCGGGCACGGTCTTCAGGTGCCCGACGGCCTCGGCGAGCGGCACCATCGCGATGCGGTCGCCGCGAAGGCCCGCCATCGTGCCCCACTGGCCCGCCTGGGCGGCGTCGGCGGCCGCGATGCCCGTGCGGGTGGCGAGCACCCGGTCGAAGGCGGTGGGCGATCCGCCCCGCTGCACGTGCCCGAGCACGGTCGCGCGCGTCTCGATGCCCGTGTGCTGCTCGATGAGCGGCGCGAGCACCTCGGCCACTCCCCCGAGCCGCTTGCGCCCGAACCCGTCGAGCCCGTCGCGAGTCGTCTGAGCCGCGCCGCCGGCGAGACGGAATCCCTCGGCCACGACGACCAGGGACGAGCGGCCGCGATCGCGCACGCTCAGCACCCACTCGCTGATCTGCTCGATCGATTCGGGGAACTCCGGCACGAGCGTGACCTGCGCGCCGCCGGCCATGCCGGCGTGGAGCGCGATCCAGCCGGCATCGCGTCCCATCACCTCGAGCACCATGCAGCGGCGGTGCGAGTCGCCCGTGGTGCGCAGGCGGTCGATCGCCTCGGACGCGATGGATACGGCCGTGTCGAAGCCGAACGTGTAGTCGGTTCCGCTGAGGTCATTGTCGATCGTCTTCGGGAGGCCGATGGCGGGGATGCCGTGATCGGTGAGCAGCTGCGCGACGGTCTGGGTGCCGTTGCCCCCGATGAGCAGGAACGCGTCGAGGCCGTACTCCTCCACGCGATCCCGGATCGTCTGGATGTCGGCATCGTCGCCGCGCCCCGACAGGAACGGCTGCACGCGGCTCGTGCCGAGGATCACCCCGCCGAGCGGCGAGATGCCTCGCACCGCGGCGCGATCGAGCGGGATGCGGTCGTCCTCGTGGAAGCCGCGCCAGCCGTCCATGAACCCGACCATCTCGAAGCCGTGCACCTCGACGCCGCGGAGCACCGCCCCGCGGATCGCAGCGTTCATTCCGGGGCTGTCGCCCCCTGAGCACAGGACACCAATGCGCATGCGACTCCTCATTCTTCGGCGCGCGGACTACCGGTCGAGACGACCCCGTTCCACCTTAGCTTTGGCAGAATCCACTCGGATACGACTATTCTCGCCAAAATTCGATACGGAATCCGCCAGCATATCGGGGCCCGGATCTGAACCCGGACCCGAACCCGGACCTCGCCCGGCTGCGCGCGGTCAGGCGCCCTCGCGCTCGACCGCCTGAGTGAGCACGCTCACGAGGGCGAGCAGCTGCACGGAGTCCGCGTCCTCCGCCGGGGCGGCGGCGCCGTCGAGCGCGCGGGCGGCGAGGCCGGCCTTGCTGTCGATCAGCTCCGCGATCTTCGCGTCGATGGTCTGGGCGGCCACGATGCGCCAGGCGGTGACGGGCTCCTCCTGGCCGATGCGGTGCACGCGGTCGATGGCCTGCGTCTGCTCGGCGTCCGTCCAGCTGAGTTCGGCGAGCACCACGTTCGACGAGGCCTGCAGGTTCACGCCCACGCCGGCGGCGGTCAGCGAGCAGACGGCGACCGAGACCTCGGGGTCCTGGTTGAAGGCGTCGATCTGCTCCTGGCGGAAGGCGGCCGTCTGGTCGCCGCGGATCGACACCGTCTTGAGGCCGGCCTCGGCGAGCTGACGCTCGACGCGATCCATCACGTCGATGTGCTTCGCGAAGAACACGACCTTGCCGACCGAGCGCGCGAGCTGCACGGCGTAGTCGGCGGCGAGCTGCGCCTTCGCCTGACCGATCTGGCGCACCATCGTGAAGACGTTGAGTCCGTCGGCCGAGGCGTGCGACTCCTCGAGCTCCTGCGAGGCGACCATGCGGATGATGGCGGCGTCGTCGAGCTTCTCGCCGAGCTTGCCGCGCTTCACGACCCGGAAGCGATCGAGCAGCTTCTTGGCGAGCTGCGCTTCGGCCTCGCGGATGCCGCGGCCGAGTTCGTCGTCGAGCTCGACCGGCAGGTCGACGACGCGCTTCGCGGGCAGATCGGACGCGACATCGATCTTGCGGCGGCGCACGATACCCATGTCGATGACGCTCTGGCGCGCCTCGGGGTAGAACGCCGAGTCGGCCGGCGTCCAGCCGTTGTTCTCGAGCTGCGCCATGAGCTCGGGCCCCGGCTTGTCGCTCTCGGTCCAGCCGAGGAAGCGCCAGATCGCTCGGAAGTCGTCGATGTCGTTGATGAGCGGCGTGCCGGTCAGCGCGATGAGCAGCGGCGACACCCCGGGGGTGCGCTCGCGGATGCGCTCCGAGATCGCGAGCACGTTGCGGGATCGCTGCGACTGCACGTTCTTGATCATGTGCGCCTCGTCGACGACCATGCCCGCGAAGCCGAAGTCGGAGATCCAGCTGAGGTGACGATCGAGGATGTCGTAGTTGACGATGAACACGTCGGCGAAGGCGTCGACATCGTTGCCGTCGCCGTGGATCACGGTGACGCGGCGCTGCGGCGTCCACCGCTCGACCTCGCGCGCCCAGTTCATCTTCACGACGTTCGGCACGACGACGAGCAGGGGGTACGCGTCCGCCACCGAGGCCGCGAGCACCGACTGCGCGGTCTTGCCGAGGCCGGGCTCGTCGGCGAGCAGGAAGCTGCGGTGCCCGTCGCGCACGCTCGCGAGGAAACGTGCCTGATGCGGCATGAGCTCACGTCCGGCGGGGGCGAGGCGATCCGGCACCGGAGGCTCGGGCAGCTCCATGCACGCGGAACCGCCGCCGCCCTGCTCGAACGACTTGAGCAGCGGGCCGAGGAGCTCCCAGTTCGCGAGTCGCACGACCGGGGTCGGCTGCTTCGGCGGAGCGAGATCGGGCTTCAAGAACGGGTTGGCGCGCATGCGCGCCTCGATGCCGGCGGGCTCCACCTGGCGCTCGGCCAGCTCGGGGGGCACGATGGCGCGGGCGGGCTCGGGGGCCGCCTTCTCCTCCTCGGGCAGTTCGATGCCCGCCTGAGCGAGCATCTTGCGCTTCAGGAGTCGCGTGGCCTCGGTGATCGGGGCGGTCGGCTCGAGCAGGGTGATGAGGCTCGTGTCGCGGGCCGCGGTCTTCGCGAGGATCGAGGCGACGCCGTCGAGCCGCTTCAGGGTCTCGGCCCGCTCGGAGTCGCTCACCTGCTCATCGGTCTTCACCCTCGCACGCTCCTCGCGCATCAGCAGCGCGATGACGTGGAACTTGGTGCGATTGGCGGGCGTCGCCTTGCCGCGCTGCGCCGAAGCCTCGACCTCGCGGACGGCGCGCGCGAGCAGCGGGATGATGCCCTCGTTGTGCGTGTGCTTGCGGCGACCGTTCGAGCGCGACTGACCGCGCTGCGCGCCGCTCTTCGTCTGGGGCTGACGCGTGGCAGTGGTGGATGCCAATGGATCTCCTGATCGGCGAGTTGCAGTCTCGGAACGCGTACCGAGTCGCGGGCCGCTCGCGGGCTCGGAGCCTGACCTCATGCGCGGCATGGGACTCGCGAACCGCAGAAAGCGCGACCGTGCCTCCGATTCTAGCATCCGTGCCGGGACGGATCGCGAGAGCGCGCTCGGAGTTCTGCGTCAGTCCGCGAGCAGCGCCCTGGCCTCGACCACGTCGGCGTTCATCTGCGTGATGAGCGCTTCCAGCCCGTCGAAGCGCTCGGTGCCGCGCAGGCGATGGGCGAAACGGATCTCGAGCGTGCGCCCGTAGATGTCGTCGGAGAAGTCGAGGATGTACGCTTCGACGCGCGATGCCTCGTCGGGGGTGAAGGTCGGATTGTTGCCGACCGAGATGGCGGCCGGGTGCGCCACTCCGTCGAGCACCGCCCAGCCGGCGTAGACGCCGTCGGCCGGCACCAGCCCCTCCACCGTCCCGCCGAGGTTGGCGGTGGGGAAGCCGAGCTCGCGCCCGCGCGCGTCGCCGTGCACCACTTCGCCGCGCACCGCGACCGGCCGACCGGTCATGCGCCCGGCGCCCTCGACGTCGCCCGCGCCCAGCGCCTCGCGGATGCGGGAGGACGACACCTGTCCCTCCTCATCGTCCTCGACCCAGTCGAGCACCTCGGCCGTGAAGCCGTGCTGCTCGCCGAGCTCGCGCAAGAGGGCGCCATCACCCGAGCCGCGGTGCCCGAACCGGAAGTCGGCGCCCATCAGAATGTGCTTGGCGTTGAGCCTGCCGACCAGCACATCGACGACGAACTCCTCGGCGGGGATCGCGGCGAACTCGGCGTCGAACTCCACCATGACGCAGGCATCGAGGCCGAGGCCCGCGATCGCCTCCAGCCGCTGGGCGCGGCTCATGAGCGGGCGCGGGCAGGCTTCGGGGCGCAGGTAGCTGAGCGGATGATTCGCGAAGGTGAAGGCGACGCTGCGCGCGCCCGTCGCTCGCGCCTCGGTGCGCATCCGCCCGAGAATCGCCTGGTGGCCCAGGTGGAGCCCGTCGAACTTGCCGATAGCGACGGAGCTGCCCGAAGCGAAATCGGCGGGCCGGATCGCCTCGAGCGTCTCGATGATCTGCATCAGGCGGATCCTGCACGACCCGTGCTGCGGAGCCAGATCAGGCCGAGCACCGGCAGCACGAGCGGGATGAAGAGGTAGCCGCTGCCGAAGAAGGACCAGACCGAGGGGTGGCCGAAGAGCTGCGGTTCGACGATGCTGAGGAGGCCCACGACGAGCACACCGCAGAGTTCGAAGATCAGGGCGCCCCAGGCGATGGTGCGCCACACGCCGCGACGTTTGATCAGCGCGATCGTCGCCACGATGTAGACGGCGCCCGAGAGCGCCGACAGCGAGTACGCGAGCGGGGCCTCGTCGAACTTCGCGATGATCTGATAGATCGATCGGAAGGTCGCGGCGAGCGCGAGCACGATGTAGACCGCGATGAGCACGCGGCCCAGGCCGCCGAGCCGATCGGACGCGTTCGTCGCGGAGCTCGGTTCGACTGGTCCCCGTCCCGGGTCGGCCGAGCCCGGCTTCGCCGAGCGCCCGGCCGTCCGCGGGGCTGCGGGGGCTGCTGCTGGCGATGCGGTGGCTTCGGATTCGGCGTTCGACACGCGGATCAGTGTACTCGCCTCTGACGAGCTCGCCGGGGCCGCGGGTCAGCGCTCGTCGTGCCCGACGGTCGCGAGGAATACCTCGCCATGACCGGTGATGCAGATCGGCTCCCCCGCCGAGACGTACAGCGACTGCCCTCGACGCGCGCTCACGACCTCCGAGGGCTGCGCATCGGGGCGCTCGATGCGCACCTTGCCGGCGGTGACGACGAGCACGACGGGAGACGGCGCCGGAAGGTCGATGCGCGTGGCAGCGTCGGCATCGGAGAAACCGCTGCCCGTCTCGGCATCGGCTTCGCGCACGCGCGCCCGCATCAGCTGGAACTCGGGCACCTCCGGGCGCCAGGCGATCAGACCGTGGTCGAGGCGCTCGGACGGGAAGCGCGGATCCACGAGTTCACCGGTGTTCACGATGCGACAGAGCTCTTCGATGTCGATGTGCTTCTGCGTGAGCCCGGCGCGCAGCACGTTGTCAGAGGACGCCATGACCTCGACGGCGACGCCGGAGAGATAGGCGTGGATCTGCCCGGCCCCCAAGAAGATCGCCTCCCCCGGGGCGAGGTGCACGAGGTGCAGCAGCAGCGACACGAGCACGCCGGGGTCGCTGGGATGCGCTGCGGCGAGCGCGCGGAGAGCGGCGAGGCGATCCGGATCGATGGTGCCCTCCTCGAGGGCACGCTCCCAGAACCCGATGTCCCCGGCCTCCGCGGCGGCCAGCACCTCCGCGAGGCAGGCGAGGGCGGCGGTGATGCACGTGTCGCGGGTGAACACCCACGTCAGGAAGTCGCGTCGCAGCTCCCCCGCGTCACGCCCGACGAGACGGCAGGCGGCGCGCTCGAAGCCCTCCGCGCCGTCCGTGAGGCCCAGCTCGCGCGCGGCGGCGGCCAGCAGCAGCAGGTCTTCGCGAGCATTCGCGAGATCGCGGAACCCGCTCAGCGCCGTGACCTCGCTCAGCGCGACCAGCAGCTCGGGCTTGTGCGTCGGATCGCAGTAGTTGCGCTCTCGGGCGTCGCGCGGCACGCCGGCCGCTTCTTCGGCGGCGAATCCGGCCGCCGCCTGGTCGCGATCGGGGTGGACCTGCAGCGAGAGGGGCGCGCCGATGGCCAGCACCTTCAGCAGGAACGGGAGCGGGCCGCCGTCGACGCCGTACCGGTCGGGGTCGCTCTCCACCAGGTCGATGAGCGTGTGCTGCACGGGGGTGGCCTTCGCCACGTGCGCGGGGCTGCCGGGGTGGGTTCCGAGCCAGAGCTCGGCCTGCGGCTCGCCGGTGGGGGCGGTCCCGAGCATGTCGGGCAGCGCTTCGGTCGAACCCCACGCGTACGCCCGCGGGGTGTTCTCGATGAAGATCAGCACGTTACTCCTCCGCCTCCGCACATCGGCCGTTGCGCTCCGGCTGTCTCGGGGGCTCCCCGTGCGCACCGACCGCCGCAGGGCATGAACTACCATACCGACTATGTCGGAGAGCAAGACCAGACTCGGTGTGAGCGCGTTCGCGATCTGCGTGTTCATCCTGACGCTGGGCAGCAACGGGGTCCGCAATCTCGTGGGATGGCCCGGATTTCTGGGGCTCGCCGTGGCGCTCGTCGTTTGGGGAGTCGTCATCTTCGTGCGCGAGCGGCCGGAGCGCTTCCGGTGGTATCGCCTGCCCGCGCCGCTGTACTGGTTCCTCGGACTCGCGATCCTCTCGATTCTCTGGTCGCAATACCGGTTCGAGAGCGTGCTCGGCGTGGTCGCCCAACTGGCGACGACGCTCCTCGCGGTCGTCATCGCGTTCGTGCTGTCGTGGCACGAGGTGCTCCGCACCCTCGGCACGGCGCTGCGCTACCTCATCGGGCTCTCGCTCGTCTTCGAGCTGATCGTCGCGGTGTTCGTGCAGCGCCCGGTGTTCCAGAACTTCATCGAGGTGCCAGAGTCGGGCAAGGTGTCGAAGCTGCTCTACTGGAGCCGCGACCTGCTGTTCGTCGGAGGCCCTATTCAGGGGCTCGTCGCCAACTCCGTGCTGCTCGGCTTCATCGCGCTGCTCGGGTTCATCGTCTTCGTCATCCAGCTGCGCGCCGGGCTCGTGCGCCCCGTGCGCGGATGGTTCTGGGTCGCGCTCTCGTTCGGCACGATCCTGCTCACCCGCGGCGCGACCGTGTGGGTGGCGCTCGCGGCCGTGGTGGTCGGCCTGACCCTCGCGCTCTGGGCGCGGCGGCTGGGGCCCGAGCGACGCGTACCGCTCTACGCGACCGGCGGGGCCGTGCTGGTGGCCGCGCTCGGGCTCGTGCTCTTCGCCCGCGACTTCGTGTTCGGGCTGCTCGGCAAGAGCGGGGACCTCACAGGACGCGTCGAGACCTGGCAGAAGGTCATCGACCTTGCCGAGCAGCGGCCCTGGTTCGGCTGGGGTTGGATCAGCTATTGGGCGCCGTGGGCCGAGCCCTTCGCGTCGCTCGACGAGAAGGCGGGCCTCCAGGTGATGAGCGCGCACAACGCCTGGCTCGACGTGTGGCTGCAGCTCGGCATCGTCGGGCTGCTGGCGTTCGCCCCGCTCATCGTGCTCACCACCTGGCGCGTCTGGTTCCGCGCGGTCGACCCGCCGCGGCGCGGGTACGGCCCGCCGCTGACCTACGCGACGAGCGCGCTCTGGCCGTTCCTGGTGATGATCGCGCTTCTCGTGCAGTCGCTGACCGAGAGTCGGCTCATCATCGAGGGGAACTGGCTGCTGCTGGTGCTGCTCGCGGTGAAATCGAGGTTCGATTTCCAGCTGCCCTCGCTCGAGGCCGAACCCACGCAGCTGCCCTGGCGCCGGATTCCCATCACGCAGGAGACGGGCGCCATCGGGGTGCAGCGATGAACGCGTTGCACTTGACCACCGAGCGCCTCGTACAACTGCGGTCCGAAGCGCGGATCGAGCGCGAGACCATCTTGGAGCATCTCGTGCGCGACGGCGAGGATCCCGCCACCGCCTACGCGGAGACGCCGGAGGTCGACGACTTCGTCGTGCGTGCCCTGCGCGACGAGATGCTCGAGGATCGCGGATTGCTCGCCGAGTTCGGGCTCGCACGCCTCGCCGCGCGCGCCGGCGGGACCGACGCCGCGATTCATCAGCGCAACGCGGATCGCGTCGAGTTCGAGCTCCTCCGCGAGATCGCGGCGAGCGCGCCCCCGCTCACCGTCGCCGTATGGCGCGCGGGGCAGGAACTGCACGTCCACGAGGACTGAGGCTGCGGACTGAGGCTGCGGTCACGGCGCGGCGCTGTGCTCAGGCCGCGGGCGTCATGCCGCGGCACTGCTGCCCCGCCGCCGTTCTTCGCCCCCGATACTCGCGTCATCGATCGGCGCGAACATCACCCGCGACGGCGGCCGCTCGCGTTTTCGGCGTCCCAGTGCGGTCACCCAGTCCACTGAACCATCGGCGTGCTGCGTCATCTCGATTCCCGCGTGATGCTTCATCGTGTGATGCCTTCGGCACAGCACGGCGAGGTTGACGACCGAGGTGGCTCCTCCCCGGGCCGCGTCGTACGTGTGATCGATATCCGCACGGAAGGGCACGACTTGGCAACCCGGGAACCGGCAGTGCTGATCCCGCGCTCGGAGGTACCGGAGCAGTTCCTCGGAGGGTCGGTATCGATCCACCGCGAGCACCGCTCCGGTCGCGTCGTCGACGGCTACCCGGTCCCAGCCGCGAGCGAGGCCGGCGAGGAGTCGCGCGCGGTCCGCGCCGATCGCGCCGTATCCACTGAGCGCCGCGGGCGCGGCGAGCCCCGGGCTCGGCTGGGCGCCGCCCGGAACGGTCGGAACGGTCGGGGCGGTCGGAGCGGCGGCCTCGTCCGCCAATGCGCTCACCGGAACGATCACCTGCACGCGCGCGTCGATCCGTTCACCGCTCACTCCGCCGTGCGCACGCCAGAGCTCCGACGGGTCGCCGTTGAGCAGGAGATCCGTGAAGAGATCGGCCCGCGCCTGATCGAGCGTGCGCGGAGCGACGACCCCGGTCTCGCGAGACCCGCTCCCGCTCGCCAGAGACTCGGCGCCCTCGCGGTCGGCCTCGACCTGAGCCTGAGCCACCCGCGTCAATCGGTCGTGCAGCGCCGTGGCGAGCACCGCGTCGACCACCGCGTGCAGTTCCGCCATTCCATCGTCGAGCGGCGTCACCCAGACTCGTCGTTGCTCAGCGGCCTCCGCGCTCCGTTCGGCGATCGTGCGCCCGGCGAACCGCTCCGCCAGCACCTTCGCGGCGCGTCGAGCCCGGTTCGGGGTTTCGGCCTCCGCGATCTGCACAGCTGCCCGCGTGTACGCCTCGCGAGCGGCGGCGTCGGCGATGACGAGCCCGGCGTCGGCTACCGCCGATGCGTGCGCCACCGACATGCGCCCCGCGGCCAGCGAAGCATGCGCCGCCGCGAACTTCGTGCACAGGTCGTGGGAGCGCTCGATGAGGGCTTCCGCGCTGCGGTCCGCAATTCCGAGCGCGAAGCCGACCTCGGCCGACGCCGCCCGATGCACGAGCTCTGCCGCTCGCCCCGTGCGCCGCTCCGCTTCGCATACCGCATCGGCCGCCTCCCGTACACGCGCCAGCAGCATCCGCTTGCGCGCCTCGAGCGCCCTCAGTTCCCGCTCGACCGCGGCCAGCTCGCTCACCGCCGCGTCGAGCTCGGCGCCCTGCGGCTCGGGAAAGAACGATGCGGCTTCCATGGATCAAGCCTGCCCGCGACCACCGACGTTCCAGGCCCCTCAGCCGCCCTTCCCGGTCCAAACATCGCGAGCGAAAATTGTTGAGCGCCCTACAAAACGACGCCGCAGCTCCCTCAGTACCCGGACGCGCCCATCCCGCCCTCGAGCACGGTGCGGCTCGACGAGAGCCCGAGCCGACTCGCACCGGCGCGCAGCATGGCCTCGGCATCCTCGCGACTGCGGATGCCGCCCGACGCCTTGATCGCGAGGCGATCCCCCACCGCGTGCTTCATCACCTCGACGGCGTGCACCGTGGCGCCGCCCGACGGATGGAACCCGGTCGACGTCTTCACGAAATCCGCCCCGGCCGCCTCGGCCGCACCGCACGCGGCGACGATGGCGTCGTCGTCGAGCGCGGCCGACTCGATGATCACCTTGAGCACGGTCGGTGCGGGCACGGCAGCGCGCACGGCGCGGATGTCGGCTTCGACCGCATCGAAGCGACCGTCGAGCGCGGCCCCGATGTCGATCACCATGTCGATCTCGTCGGCCCCCTGCGCAACGGCGAACTCCGCCTCAGCGGCCTTCACGGCGGAGCGATGCTTGCCGCTCGGGAACCCGCACACCGCCGTCACCTTCAGCGCGCTCCCCTCGGGCAGCGCCAGCGGCAGCTCGCTCGGCGAGACGCACACACTGTACACACCGAGCGCTGCAGCCTCGGCGACGGCCTGCTCGACGTCGGCGCGACGACCCTCGGGCTTCAAGAACGTGTGGTCGATCGCACGGGCGAGGTCGGAGACGGCATCGAGATCGGAAACGGCGGCGAGGTCGGAAACGGCGGCTGAGTCGGGTGCGGCCACGGTGGCTCCTGTTCAGAACGGAGGATCAGCAGCCCCGGATCGGACCGCTCCATTCAATGCTAAGACGCGCCCGCACGCCGCGCGGCACCGCCCCAGCCACCTCCACGCCCGCGCCGCTAGACTGAGCCGGTACTCTGCCCGCCGCACGCCCAGAGAGGCTCGCCCCCGATGCCGACCATCCTGCAGAACGTCGTTTTCCCCGTCGCCAAAGACCCGGACGTGCTGCCGCTCTACGCGGACGCCGAGACCTGGACGACGGTGCGAGGCCGACCCGTGCGGCTCAGCGAGAATGCGCACATCGATCACGTGCTCTCGCGCGACAGCATGCGCGTGCGCTCGGGCCATCGCGTCTCGTACGCGAGCTATTTCAACGCGTTCCCGGCCGCGTACTGGCAGCACTGGACGGTCGTCGACACGGTGCAGCTCGAGCTGCGCACGCAGGGGCCCGGCACCATCATCGTGTACCGGTCGAACGCCTCGGGCGTGCAGCAGCGCGTCGATTCGCAGGCCGTGACCGGCGAGGCGACGACGACCTTCGATCTGCCCCTGCGCTCCTTCAGCGACGGCGGCTGGTACTGGTTCGATCTCATCGCGAGCACCGAGGATCTCGAGTTGCAGGGCGGCCGTTGGTCGACCGACGCTCAGCCCGTCGAGACCGGCAAGCTGAGCCTCGGCATGACGACGTACAACAAACCCGACTACTGCGTCGGCACCCTTCGCAACGTCGCCGACAACCCCGGTCTGCTCGACGGCATCGACCGCATCTTCCTCGTCGACCAGGGCACCCGGAAGGTGCGCGACGAGTCCGGCTTCGACGAGGTCGCTGCGGCGCTCGGCGAGAAACTGCAGGTCATCGAACAGGGCAATCTGGGCGGCTCGGGCGGTTTCGCCCGCTCGATGTCGGAGACGCTGGAGCGCGAGGACACCGACTTCCTCCTCCTGCTCGACGACGACGTGGAGTTCGAGGCCGAGAGCGCCCTGCGCGCCCTGCAGTTCGGTCGCTTCAGCCGCACCCCGGTGATCGTGGGCGGCCACATGTTCGATCTGCTCGACAAGCCGGTGCTGCACGCGTGGGCCGAGGTGGTGCGGCCGGGGCCGTTCCTGTGGGGCCCCTCCTTCGACGATCAGCACCGCCACGACTTCCGCAAGCGCAATCTGCGTCAGACGCCGTGGATGCACGCACGCCTCGACGCCGACTACAACGGCTGGTGGATGTGCATGATCCCGAAGAAGATCATCGCCGAGATCGGCCTCTCGCTTCCCGTCTTCATCAAGTGGGATGACGCCGAGTACGGCCTGCGGGCGCGTGCTGCGGGCTACCGCACCGTCTCGATGCCCGGGGTGGCCCTCTGGCACGTCTCCTGGATCGACAAGGACGATTCGCAGGACTGGCAGGCGTTCTTCCACACCCGCAACCGCATCATCGCCGGTCTCCTGCACTCCGATCAGCCGGGCAGCGGCAAGCTGCTGCAGAACAGCGGTCGGCAGGACATCAAGAAGCTGCTCAACATGCAGTACTATGCGACGCAGCTCGCGGTCGACGGCATGCGCTCGGTGCTGCGCGGCCCGAGCAGTCTCCACGAGGATCTCCCGAAGGTTATGCCGGCGGCCCGCGCTCAAGCTGCCGATTTCCCGGAGACGCATGTCTACCGCTCCGGCGATCCGGACACTCCGCATGCCCGCGGCGGCCGCGCGCTCCCGCTGCTCAAGAGGCCGAAGGACTACCCGACGGGCCTCCGGCTCGGCGCGTTCACCGCGCGCATGATCCCGACCCACTGGCGGCGCACCGTGAGCGAGCACGACGCGCAGGCTCCCGAGCTCGAGTACGCGAAGGTCGACGCGCTGTGGTGGCGCATCCCGCGGCACTCCAGCGTGCTCATCGGCGCGGCCGACGGCAGCGGCAAGATGTGGTACCGCCATGATCAGGCGAAGTTCCGCCGCCTCCTGAAGGAGTCGCGCGAGCTCGTGCGCGAGATCGAGAAGAACTGGGATCGGCTCGCCGCCGAGTACCGCGCGGCGCTGCCCCAGCTCACCTCGCCGGAGGAGTGGAAGCGCACCTTCGAGGGCCGCTGAATGCGGAACGTCGTTTGATACTCTGGGAGGGATGATTTCGCACGGGTTCCCCCAGACCTTCACTCCCATGGAGTGGATGCTGTCGCACCCGGGCACCAACGGATACGTCTCCTCGTGGGGTGCCATGCTCTCGGGCACCACTCCCACGCGCGTCGCAGCCTAGAACGGCGCCGTCGCCGTGGCCTGCAGTGCAGCCACGCCGATGCGCTCTGCCGTTCACGCACTGTTCAGACTGCGAACGACACCTGGGAGACGCTGTGGCATCCACACCCCGTACACACGATCAGAACGTTCCGCGCTATGGAACCTTCTCCGAAGCTCGCAGGATCAGCACGATCCTGCGCAAAGAGGCCGTCGGCGGCATCCTGCTCGTCTGCGCTGCCGTCATCGCGATCGTCTGGGCGAACTCGCCCGCCGCCGATACGTACTTCGCGCTGCGCGACTTCGAGATCGGGTACGAGCCGTGGCATCTGCGACTCAGCCTCGGCGCCTGGGCCGCTGACGGGCTGCTCGCGATCTTCTTCTTCCTCGTCGGCCTCGAGCTGAAGCGGGAGTTCGTCGCGGGCGACCTGAAGCACGTGCGCACGGCCATGGTGCCCATCGCCGCCGCCGTCGGCGGGGTGCTCGTACCCGCCGGCATCTACGCGGCGATCGTCTGGTCGAACCCCGAGCTCCGCGTCGGCTGGGCGATACCGACGGCGACGGATATCGCCTTCGCGGTCGCCGTGCTCGCGATCATCGGGTCGAAGCTGCCTGCGGCGCTCCGCATCTTCCTGCTGACGCTCGCCGTCGTCGACGATCTGCTCGCGATCAGCATCATCGCGATCTTCTACACGGACAGCATCGCCGTGACACCGCTCCTGCTGGCCCTGCTCTCGATCGCGGTCTACGGAGCGATCGCGCAAGTCTTCCGGCGATTCTTCAGCACGCGGCCGCTCGCCGCCTGGGTCGTGCTGCTGCCGATCGGCGTCACCGCCTGGGCCTTCATGCACGCGTCGGGCATCCACGCGACGATCGCGGGCGTGCTGCTCGGCTTCACCATTCCGGTGCTGCACGCTCGGCGCGATGAGCAGCGCTCCTCCCCCGGGCTCGCCGAAGGGTTCGAGCACCGGTTCCGCCCGATCTCGGCGGGCTTCGCCGTCCCGATCTTCGCGTTCTTCGCGGCGGGAGTCTCCGTGGGCGGCTGGGAGGGCCTGCAGGCGGCGGTGACGAATCCCGTCACCTTCGGCATCGTGGCAGCCCTGGTGCTCGGCAAACCGGTCGGCATCGTGCTCGCCACCTGGCTGATCACGAAGGCGACGCGCACCCGGCTCGACCCGGCGCTGCGCTGGGTCGACATCGTCGGCGTCGGCTTCCTCGCGGGCATCGGCTTCACGGTGTCACTGCTCGTCGCCGAACTCAGCTTCGCTGCGGGCACCACGGCGCACGACACCGCGAAGGTCGCGATTCTCGCGGCATCGGTGATCGCCGCAGCACTCGCGGCGATCCTGCTCGGCCTCCGCAACCGGCACTACGGCCGCGTGCAGCGTCGGGATCGCATCGACGCGGATCGCGACGGGGTGCCCGACGTGTATCAGGGCAGCGCGCCGGAAGCGTGAGCCCGGCTCACCAGCCCGTTCCCACCGCCCCGGTCTCACGGCCCCGGGCTCACTGCCCCAGGCGGGCCTACAGCAGGTCGGCGAGCTTGTTGTTGTACATCGACAGCGCCGACCCGATGGCCATGTGCATGTCGAGGTACTGGTAGGTGCCGAGGCGCCCGCCGAAGAGCACGCCGTTCTCGCCCTCGGTGAGCTGGCGGTACTTGAGCAGGCGATCCCGATCCTCGGGGGTGTTGACCGGGTAGTACGGCTCATCGTCGCGCGTCGCGAAGCGCGAGTACTCGCGCATGATGACGGTCTTGTCGCTCGGATACTCGCGCTCGGGGTGGAAGTGGCGGAACTCGTGGATGCGCGTGTACGGCACGTCGGCTCCGGCGTAGTTCATGACGCTCGTGCCCTGGAAGTCGCCGACCGGCAGCACCTCCTGCTCGAAGTCGAGCGTGCGCCAGCCGAGCTCGCCCTCGGCGTAGTCGAAGTAGCGGTCGACGGGGCCCGTGTAGACGATCGGCACCGTGCCGACGACGGCGCGCTTGTTGAGCGGCTGGCTCTCGTCGAAGAAGTCGGTGTCGAGGCGCACCTCGATGTTCGGGTGATCGGCCATCCGCTCGAGCCACGCCGTGTACCCGTCGGTGGGCAGCCCCTCGTGGGTGTCGTTGAAGTAGCGGTTGTCGTAGGTGTACCGCACCGGCAGGCGGCTGATGATCTCGGCCGGCAGATCGGTGGTCGGCGTCTGCCACTGCTTCGCGGTGTAGTCGCGGATGAACGCCTCGTAGAGCGGGCGCCCGATGAGCGAGATGCCCTTCTCCTCGAGGTTCTGAGCCGACTTCGTGTCGAACTCCTCCGCCTGCTCGGCGATGAGCTCGCGCGCCTGCTGCGGCCCGTAGGCGGAGCGGAAGAACTGGTTGATCGTGCCGAGGTTGATCGGCAGCGGGTACACCTCGTCCTTGAAGTTCGAGTACACCTTGTGCACGTAGTTCGTGAAGGTGGTGAAGCGGTTGACGTACTCCCACACCGTCTCATTGGAGGTGTGGAAGAGGTGCGCGCCGTACCGGTGCACCTCGATGCCGGTCTCCGGCTCCGCCTCCGAGTAGGCGTTGCCGCCGATGTGCGAGCGGCGGTCGATGACCACGACCCGCTTGCCCGCGCTCGCGGCGCGCTCGGCGATGGTGAGCCCGAAGAAACCTGATCCGACGACGAGAAGATCCATGGCATCGAGCATACCGGCGGGGCCGGCCGCTTCCCTGCGCCGTGCCGGGCTCGCGCGCGACCCGCCCGGCAAGCGCGTAAACTTTCAGCGAGCGTCAGATGAACGGCGCAGAAACGAGCAGCACTTCCGCCCATGCCCTTCACCGCGACACCGCAGGGTCTCACCCTGCCCGACCTCACCGAGGACGTTCGGTCGGTCGACGTGCACTTCGGCGAGCACCGGGTGTGGTCGATCGATCTGCGGGATCGCGACGAGGCCCCGACCCGGGCGCTCCCCTGGCCCCCGGCACTCCACCCGCACCTCACCGGGTTCTCCGAGGTCGTGCTGCGGCGGTCGGGCGACGGGGAGGAGCTCGGACGATCGCGCGTCGCCTTCACCGAGGATCCGCATCCCACCCGAGTGGTCGACGCCGAGGGCATTCCGCTCTCGATCAACAAGTGGGGTCGCCTGGGGAAGACGCTCGGAGCGGGGAACGCCGGCGTGCAGGAGCGGATCCTCGATCGCACCGAGGAGATCATCGCGCATCTCGCCGAGATGGGGCTGCGGCCCTTCGTCGTCGGGGGCACCCTGCTCGGGGGCGTGCGCGAGGGCGCGCTGCTGCCCCACGACGACGACGCCGACGTCGCCTACCTGTCGGAGCTGCGCAACCCCGCCGATGTCGCGCGCGAGGGCTTCGCCGTGGGGCATCGCCTGCAGCAGCTCGGGTACGAGCTCGTGCGTCACAGCGCCACGCACATGCAGCTCTACTTCCGCAACGCAGCGGGGTCGGTGGATCACTACGTCGACGTGTTCACCGCCTTCTTCACCGACGACGGGAACATGAACCAGCCGTTCCACGTGCGCGGACCGCTGCGGGAAGATCAGATGCTCCCGTTCGGCACCGTGCAGATCGCGGGCCGCCCTTTCCCGGCCCCTGCAGACCCCGAAGCCTGGCTCGTCATCAACTACGACGAGAACTGGCGCACCCCGATTCCCGGGTACCATCTCGGCACGCCCCGCAGCACGTCGCGCCGATTCCAGAGCTGGTTCGGCTCGTACCACTTCAAGCGGGATTTCTGGAACGAGTTCTACACGGACGATGGGAACCCGGATCCCGATGCGCAGTGGCGCTCGGGAGCGGAGTGGATTCTGAAGCAGCGCGAGTCTCTGCGCGCCCCGGTGCTGCTGGAACTCGGCACCGGAAGCGGTGCCCTTGCCGCGCGTCTGCGGAGCGAGTCCGCGGCAGCGGCGACCCGCATCGTCGCGGCCGATTACTCCGCGAGCGCGCTCGCCGCGGCCCGCACACGCTCGAACGCGCTCGACGACTCCGGCTTCGAGACCGCGCACGTGAATCTGTACCGCACCCTCTCCCTCGACGTCTTCCGACGGCTCGGCATCACGGGGCCGGTCGACATCGTCGCGAACCACCTCCTCGAGCAGGTGGGGCACATCGCGCGCGCCAATACGCTGCGGCTCATCCGCATGGCGCTGCATTCGGGCGGCACCGCGGTCGCGACCGCGTATCGAGAGCACGCCGCGGACGTCTCGTTCGGCGATCCCACAACTTGGCACCTGAGTACGATCGATCTCGCGCGAGAAGCGCGCGCGTACGGCCTCGAAATCGAGGTGGAGCCGATCGACCCCCACCCGAACGAGCAGCAACGACGCCCCTACGGCGTGAGATTCACCCTCGGAACTCCCCCGCCCACTCGCAAGGAGACCTCGATGAAGCAACGACTGAAGCGGCTCGTCATGCGCGCTCGCCCCGCCGGTGCGCGCGCGCAGCTCGAAGCGCTCACCGAGCGCGTTCGCGAGCTCGAGAACGAGCTCGACGAGTACCGGCGCGACAGTCTCCGTGTCGCGGAGCTGCTCGACCTCGCCGAACAGCGCCTCACGCCGGCGTCGAACGACGATTCGCGCGGTGGCGCTGCGAGCTCCGCCACGACCCCCGAACCAGCACCCAGCGACACACCGAAGGCCGAAGCATGACCGAATCCGAAACCGAGGTCCATCCCGACACGCACCCGGTGCCCATCGTCGGCGCTGCGCTCTCCGCAGACGGCGAGCGCGCCCGCGTCGCCGCGGTCATCGTGACCTTCAACCGTTTGGCGAAGCTGCCGCAGACGCTCGCCACGGTGGGGGCTCAAGCGCACGAGTGCGACTGGATCGTCGTCGTCAACAACGCTTCGACGGACGGCACGAAGGAGTACCTCGACGGGCTCGACGACCCGAAGCTCGTGGTGCTGCACCTCGACGAGAACCTGGGTGGAGCCGGCGGCTTCGAGCACGGCATGGCACACGGGGTCAATCTCGGGGCCGATTACGTCTGGATCATGGACGACGACTGCTACCCCGACCCCGATGCCCTGTCGACGCTGCTCGATCAGCGCGATGCGTCGTCTCGCGCGCTGGGACGCGAGGTGCCCTTCGCCTGCTCGATCGTGAAGTACATCGACGGCTCCCTGTGCGAGATGAACAATCCGATCACCACCTGGGACTGGCCCCGCGCCTACCTCGCCGGCGTGAAGTCGCTGCTCGTCGTCGAGTGCACCTTCGTCTCGGTGCTGGTACCGCGCTGGGCCATCGAAGAGCAGGGCCTCCCCCTCGGCGAGTACTTCATCTGGTTCGACGACAAGGAGTACACGAAGCGGCTCACCCACGCGTACGGCCCGGGCATCATCGCGCTCGACAGCGAGGTGGTGCACGACATGGGCGTGAACGCCGGCGTGAACTACCGCTTCATCGACGAGAGCAACGTCTGGAAATTCGAGAAGGGCGCCCGCAACCAGGCCTCGTACCGGTTGCGCCGCGAGGGGCGCGTGTCGTACCTCATGTACTACCGACGCCTCTTCCTCGAGATGCGCGAGGGCAACGTCGCGAAGCCGGTGCGCAAGCGCATGTTCCGCGCGTTGAAGGCTGCTCGTTCGTTCGACCCGAAGCCGCGCTTCCCGAACGACCCGCGCTACCGGCGCTGAGCTGTTCGAATTCCGAATACGAATGCTGCGAGCGTCCACGTTTGAAATTATGATTGGTCGTCGCCTAGGATCCTCGTAGCATCATCGTGCCGACGCCCGGTCGGAGCGGGTGCGCTTGGAGAATTCTTGGTGTCATCCGCTCACATTTCCGCGCGTCGTTCCGTCCGCCTAACGAGCATCGGCGCGTTACTCGCAGCTCTCGCGATGCTCATCGGTGTTATATCCCCCGCCTTAGCTGTAGACGGTGAAGTCGAACCTCTGCAGGCTCCTATGGAGCAAGAAGACGTCCTGGCCACACCCGATCGCCCTGGAGAAGGCGAAGCACCTATTGGTGATCCGTTGCTCGAGGGAATGATTGAGCCATCGGACGCAGCTCCCCTGAAAAGCGATGCAAGTCTGGCGCTCTCCGACATTCCGGTTAGAACAGACGCCGTGACCGCAGCTATCGTCGACCCCGTTTCCGGATATAGCTACGCTGCGACCCGCTCGGCGTCTCCAGCACGATTGTACAGTGCGCCGCCGTCCCCCGAAGCTGCCACGATCGCGAAGGATCTCCCGTTCGGCACCGGGTCTTGGGATCTGGCGCTCAGCGGTACCACGCTCGCTGTTGGCACTAACGCGCCCTCGAGTCATCCCTCGACCCGACTTCTCGGCTTCAACACTAAGACTGCCAGTTTCACATCATCAGTAGATCTCCCAAGGTCGTCGATGGTCATGAGCGTCGTAGAGGACACCGTGCTCTCGACTCCCGGAAACGGCCGCTGGTTTTGGGTCGGCACTTATCACAAGGCCGGAGCTAAGCTGTTCCGAGTAAACCTCGCAACGGGAACTGCGATCGATTACACACCCGCCGATGCCTGGAAGACCCTTCGCTATGTACGCACGCTCGCGACCGATGCTGCGGGTCTCACCATTGGCCTAGGAACCCCGGCTGCGGTTTGGAGACTTGACCGATCCTCGCAACGCCTGAGCAGTTGGCCGGAAGCCACGCGAGCTTTTGATGGACGTTCCCTCGCATATTCTGCTGCTGCAATAGACCCGTCGAAAGGTGAGGCGCCGATCGTCGTCATCGGCTCCGAGGCCAGCGCTTCCGTCTTTGTGGGTTCTACTCCGGGAGCTACTCCTCTTCCCGCTCAGCAACGGGTCCATTTCCTCGATGGCAACACCGTGGATCGAATCACGATTGACCCGTCCAGTGCGCAAGCATGGTTTACCGTTCGGCCGGACGCAAGGCTATACTCGCTCGATCTCACCGACCCGGCATCGACTCCAGTCGCTCATGGTACGCCCGAACCCGGAAGCGAGACTCGCTCGCTGCAGGTGGTCGAAGGAATGATCCGTGGCGTGACAGGTACGAGCGAGGCGTGGACCTTCGACCCTCTGACCAGCAAAGTCCTCCCGCGACGTAACCTCGTCCCACTCAGCCAAGAACTGCGCGACACCATCCCTCAAGGTGTGATCGAGTTCGGTGATCGGCTACTAGTCGGTGGGCACTGGCGATACCAGGTCCACCACGATCCGTCGATGCAACAAATTCGCGTACCGGGAGAGCCAAAGGCCCAAGTCGTCGTCGGTGACAAGTTGTATTCAGCGATGTACCCCTCAGCTACCGTGTATGAACTCGATTCCTCGCTTAAGGTAAACAAAGTAGCGGCGCTTGGGCACGGTCAGATGCGTCCTACCGCAATCACCTACAATCCAACTTTACAAAAGCTTGCAGTTGCGACTGGGCCTGCGTATGGGCAGTACGGCGGCGGCCTGAGCCTCGTCTCTCCGCAGCCGGATTCCGAACCGCAGGTATACACCTCTCCTGTTGGACGCCACCAAGTTTCGGTGATTCATCCCGTCGACGGCGAACTCTTCCTCGGCACCTCTACAATCGGAGAAGCTCAGCCGGCTCTCCCAGGAGAACGCGCCAAAATCGTTCGATGGCGCGGTACAGGAGATCCGGTGACAGGCACGACCGTGTGGAGCACGATGCTTCCCGTCAATGTCGCAAAGGTTAATGGAGTCCACCTTGTCGACGACGAGTCAGGTCAGCAGCTCGTAGTCGCAGCCGACCCGGCGACCGGCGCGCGCGGCTGGCTTCTGGGCCTCGATCCAGACACTGGCGCGGTGCTCTGGCAGCAGCAAGTGGACGGGCCAATCCGTTGGATGCGCGGGTCGAACAATTATCTTGCTATACATCTCTCGTCATCCATCAAGCAAGTCGGAGTTACGCGCTTCGGAGCTACACTCACAAACATTCGGAATTTCGGTTCTAGTATCGTTCCGTCCTTCGTCTCACTTATGGAAGCGCCACAAGCCGTTCAGCGCATCGCATTCGTCTCAGCCGGTGCAAACGGTGTGACGGGAGTCGCGGCTCAGGGAACGCCTCGCGTACCGTCGCGCGTCGAAGGTGTCAACCGTTACGCAACTGCCGTCGCGGTCTCTCGACAAACCTATGCCCGTGCGGACACCGTAGTGCTCGCACGGGGCGACGACTTCGCGGACGCGCTTTCCGCGGGACCTCTTGCCGCCGCACTCGACGCTCCGATTCTGCTTGTCCAACCGGGAGGCAAACTCACGCCCGAAACCGTCGCAGAGATTGACCGGCTTGGCGCTTCCAAGGCGGTGCCCGTCGGAGGCACTGGGGCGATTCCCGAGTCCGTCTCCGGGCAACTGCCAACCGGGGTCGCACTCGACGAGAACCGTCCGCAGGGCGCCAATCGTTACGAGACTTCCGTCGCTGTCGCCAAACGACTTGAGTCCGAGCTCGGTGGGAAGAAGCGCGATGTCTTCGTAACGACAGGCCAGGATTTCGCGGACGCCATTTCCGCCGTGCCCGCGGCGATTAAAGATAGCCGTTCAATTGTGCTGTATGACGACAATGCCAAAGCGAGCACGGCAAAGTCATTTATCGCCGCCCGCTCCGCCCATGCGTTAGGAGGGCCCGCAGTGTCGTCCATGCGCGCAGCAGGCCTCAATCCGACTCATGCGGTTCTCGGCACCGATCGCTTCGACACTGCGAGGCAGATCGCGTCTCGCTACTTTGAGCGTACGACCCGAGCGTATATAGCGCCCGGCTTGGACTTTCCCGACGGACTCACAGCTGGTGTTCTCGCAGGGCAAGGCGAGGCACCACTTCTTCTTGCGCGCTCCGCAACATTGACGCCGCAGACAACATCGGCTCTGCAAAACGGGAGAGGAACCCAACAAATCACCCTCGTCGGAGGTTGGGGCGTACTAGGCCCGCGAATAGAACAGGCCGTCGCTGACATCCGTTAGCCGAGTTCGAAGGCAAAGCAGGGCTTGGGGACATCATGCCCCCGAGCCCTCAAGGCTGCCTTGTGCCGACCTTAAGCGCCGATGACGATGCGCGGCACGCCGGTCCACTTCGCGGGGTCGGTGGCGTTGCGGCCGTCGGCGAACAGCTTGATCTCCGGGAAGTCGGCGGGCCCGAGCGTCAGGTAATCGGCGTGGTCGGCCTGCAGGATCGCGACGTCCACCGGATCGCCGATCGCGTGCGCCGTGAACCCGTAGGCCGCCAGCTCCTCGTCCGAGAAGAGCGGGTCGTGCACGGTCACGACGGCACCGCGATTCGTGAGCTCTTCGACCGTCGGGAAGACGCCGGAGACCGCGGTCTCCTTCACGCCGCCGCGGTACGCTGCGCCGAGCACGACGACGCGCTGCCCCGAGAGGTCGCCGATGGTCTGCTGCACGCGATCCACCACGTATGACGGCATGGTCGCGTTGTAGTTGCGGGCGGTGCGCACGATGTCGGCGTCGGGGTCGGTCGACAGGTACAGGCGCGGGTACACCGGGATGCAGTGGCCGCCGACGGCGATGCCGGGGCGGTGGATATGGCTGAACGGCTGCGAATTGCACGCCTCGATCACCTTGTACACATCGATGCCGGCGGTATCGGCGAAGCGGGCGAACTGGTTGGCGAGTCCGATGTTCACATCGCGGTACGTCGTCTCCGCAAGCTTCGCCATCTCAGCAGCCTCGGCCGTACCCATGTCCCAAACCCCGTTCGGGCGGGGCAGATCGTCGCGCTCATCGAACGTGAGCACCGACTCGTAGAACTCGATCGCCTTCCGAGTGCCGGCCTCGTTCAGACCGCCGACGAGCTTCGGGTACTTCTTGAGGTCGGCGTAGACGCGGCCGGTGAGCACGCGCTCCGGCGAGAACACGAGGTGGAAGTCGGTGCCTTCGGAGAGGCCCGAGACCTCCTCGATGAGCGGCTTCCAGCGGCCGCGCGTCGTGCCGACCGGCAGAGTCGTCTCGTAGGAGACGAGGGTGCCGGGGGTCAGATGCTCGGCGAGCGAGCGAGTCGCCGCATCCATCCACTTGAAGTCGGGCTCCCACGTCTCCTCATCGACGAGCAGCGGCACGACGAGCACGACCGCGTCCGCCCCGGGAATCGCGTCGGCGTAATCGCTGGTCGCGCGCAGCTTGCCCGCGGGAACCTGCTCTGCGAGCTTCTCCGCGAGACCCGCCTCGCCGGGGAACGGCTCTTCTCCGCGGTTGATGCAGTCGACGAGAGCCTGGTTGACGTCGACCCCCACGACCTCGTGCCCCATCGAGGCGTACTGCGTGGCGAGCGGGAGCCCGATCTTTCCGGTGGCAACGACTGCAATTTTCACGGGATCAGTCTAGCCCGCTATACGCTTCTCCATACGCCGTGGCACGTGCGCTAGGAGAGAAACGCGTTGCAGCGTAAGCGCTGATCTCTGCAGGATTCCAGGTATCGGGGTCGGCGCATATGTTCTGCACCGCATCCGCCAGCGGACCGGAATCGCGCCGTTGCACCAGGCGTGAAGCCTCATTCGGAAGAAACTCGGTGTGACCGCCGGTGCCGGTGGCGACGACAGGCAGACCATGTGCGAGCGCCTCTGCCATGGCGACCCCGAAGGTTTCCGTCTCGACGGGAAGAAGAAAGAGGTCCGACCGGACTAACTCGTGTGACAGCTCCTCGGGAGTGAGATGGCCCCGCAAGTGCAGGCTCTCGATCACTCCGGCCTTCTGCGCCTGCTCGCGCATCTGCTCGGCGAGCGGGCCGTCGCCGACCCAGGTGAGGCTCGCATCCACGCCGCGCGATCGCAACTCGACCATCGTGCGAACCGCTATGACGGGCCCCTTGCGCTCGATGAGCGACCCCACTCCGACAAGCTTCACAGCAGTGCCATCGGAAACCGTAGACGGACGCGGCCTCAATGGCTCACTGGGCATGATGACTTCATTCCCGATCACCATCGTCGGTGTGCGTCGATGCCGATCGATCACGTCCGCGAGGGCTCGACTTACCGCTATCGTTCGCAGCGGGCGCTTGAACAGGGGTTTCAACACCGCCAGACTCACGGCTGTTCGAGTAGAAGCAGGCGGTGTCACGAGTTGCGAGTAGTGCTCGGTGTGCAACCACGGCTTTCGCCTGCCGACCCTCGACAAGCTCACGGGCAGCAGAGCAGGGAAGGCCATTGAGTGCAGAACGTCTGCGTCGGTCGCCATCCGGCGGATCATTCGTGCTGCAGGGATGATTGTCGAGGGACGCTCAATGCTGAAGGGAACGCGTACCACCCGCAGCTCACCAAGTTCTACGGCGTCGACTGCGCGTTCCTTTTCAGAGAGCAATCGCGGGTGGATCAAGTGCAGGACAGTCACCTCGTGGTCGGCCGCGATAAGCTGCGCGTCGCGCAGGTTGAATACGCCCGATCCCGGTGAGGCCGATGACGGAAACCAGGGTGTGACGACCAGAACGCGCATACACCTAGCCTAGGACCTGAACCTCAGGCGGGCCCACGCCGAGTGCCTTTCGGTTCACCGAAGACTGCGGTCTTCGAGCGCCTCATCGAGCGAGGTCGGTCACAACCTGCTGCGCTCGGGCAACCCATGTATGTCGATGGCGGACCTCTCGCACCCATTCGGTGACCGCTTCCAGCTCCTCCGGGCGCGCAACGAGGCGGTCGAGCGTTTCACCGAATTCATCGTCGCCGTATCCGACGGTCCAGCCCACACTCTGATCTCGCACGAAACGACCTGAATAGCTCCCTGAGGAAGCGATCACCGGCTTGCCATTGCCGAGGTATTCGAAGAGCTTCACCGGGACAGCGAACGTCCAGTACACGATCGGCTCGACGGCGAGGAGGCAGGCGTTCGCTTCATCGTAGAGTTCGTGAAGTTCGTCCCCACTGCGGTGCACTACTCGAATATTCGGCGCCATGAGCTCGCGATACTCGGGTTCGCGCTGCTTCCACTCCGCTTCGCGGGTGCAAATCGTGAGTTCGACCCCGGGCCTACCGGCGATCGCGCGCACGCTCTGATGCATGCGGTAATTGTCGTTGAGCCCTCCGACGTAGAGAAGCCGGAGTGCCGCGGTGCTCGCCTCACCGTCGCTCTCGGATGGTGCCGTATCACGTACCTCGCACCCGGGAGGCAGCTCGCGGAAGCGAGCGCGGTCGATGATCGGCACCCATTTGCTCATTTCCATCGAGGGAAGGTAGATGTCGATTCCGGCTCGTCGGTAGGCGCGCAAGTCGCGTCGATGCAACGTGCGCAAGATTGCCGACAACGGCCACCGCACGAGCTGGCTGTAAATGGGGAAGTTCCAGTAGATGTCGCGATAGAACAGACCGACCGGGATTCCCGAACGGCGACAGAACTGCAAGAAGCGGATATCCCGACTCAGACTCGTTGCGGGGGTGACCGGCTCCCCGAGGCCTGTAGGAGCCGTTGCTGACTCGGAGTAGACGAAATCGACGTGCAGGCCTCGCTCGATTTGCTCGCGTACGCGCTTGATCTGCTCACGGCGTTCCGGATGACGGCCCGAGATCTCGATGACGCGGTACCCGATTTCCTCAAAGGCACGGCGCATCTTCACCGGGCGGATCCCGCTCGCGCTCTTGGCTTCGGGATTCAGCCGATACGCGACGTGGAAAATCATTACCGGCTTCTCGGGCAAGTCGCCTCCTTCGATGTAAAGCGTGTCACGGCGCAGGTCGCATTCCGCCATCGCGGTCGCAAGACTATCGCACGCCCGACCTATGGTGGCTGGTGCTCCTGCCCGGGATTCACGAGGCTCACCCGTAGAATGGTCGAGTGAAAATCATGAGCGTAGTCGGGGCTCGGCCCCAATTCGTCAAGCTCGCGCCTATCGCAAACGCTCTGACCGCAGCCGGTCACGAGCACGTGATCGTGCACACCGGGCAGCACTACGACCCCATGTTGTCGGACGTGTTCTTCCGCGATCTCGGCATTCCAGAGCCCGACGCTCATCTCGGCGTGGGATCCGGCTCGCACGGCGCTCAGACCGGATCGATGCTTGCGAGTATGGACAAGGTGCTGGAGAACTTCACACCAGACTGCGTGCTCGTGTATGGAGACACGAATTCCACCCTTGCGGCAGCCGTCAGTGCGGTCAAATTGCATTTTCCGGTCGCGCACCTCGAGGCGGGCTTGCGCTCGTTCAACCGGGCGATGCCGGAGGAGCACAATCGCGTTCTGACCGACCACGCCGCGGATCTTTGCCTCGCTCCGACTGAAGTGGCGATGCAGCACCTCGCAGATGAGGGCCTAGAGACGCGTTCCGAGCTCGTGGGCGATGTGATGACCGACGTGCTGCTCCAGGTCAGAGATGCCGTGCAAGCGTCGGGATCGGCTCACCCCCTCGCCGGGATTGACGCTCCAGCCGGTTACTACGTCGCGACGATTCATCGCGCGGAGAACACCGATGACCCCGAGCGACTGCGCGAGATCGTCGATGCGCTCGCTGCGGCGGATCGACCCGTGGTTCTCCTTGCGCATCCGCGGGTGCGAGCCAAAGCTTCGGCTCACGGTATAGAACTCAGCTCCGGAGCACTGATAGCGCGTGATCCGCTCTCCTATCCTGAGCTTATCGCGGCAGTGCTCTCAAGCGCTGGCGTTGTCACTGATTCCGGGGGCCTGCAGAAGGAGGCGTTCCTGTTGCGGGTTCCGTGCACGACGGTGCGTCGTGAGACAGAGTGGGTGGAAACTGTCGAACTCGGCTGGAACGTGCTCGCGAACACGTCGTCGGAAATCAGGGAAGCACTGACGCGTCCGACTCCTCAGTCAACTAATGCGGCGCCGTACGGTGACGGCTCGGCCGCTCGAAAAGCGATCGATGCGATCGAAAGACATCTTGGCCGAATGCCGTAGCAGCTCAGGGCAGAAGACGACACGACGAATCTCTCGCCTCGTCGCGGTGGAAATAGGGCCCGTAGTAGCGAGCCAGACCATCGTCTCACAGCGTCACGTTCTCAGGTCTTCCGGTTCAGTTCTTCCCCGTCGAGGTGATGGCGTATATGGCGTCCGCCCATCCCACATTCTGATACTCGGATGAGAGCCTCTCGGCGGCTGCCTCCGCGTTCGCTTTGAATATCCGCACTTTGTCCAAGTCCAAGTCTTCCACGGCGGCGGAGATCTCGGCAGGAGTAAACCCGTCCGTCACGACGCCGAGTTCATGTTCCTGGAGCAGGTCGACCATGGATGCGGTCGGACCGATGAGCAAGGCGAGACGCGCCTGAACATAATCGAAGAACTTGTTCGGCAATGCGAGTGCGTTATTCGTATTGGTGGGCGGCAGCACGTGAATGCCGACGTCGTAACGATTCAGTGTGTCGAGGAGATCTTCCTGCGGGACGGGCGGGAGCACAGTGATTCGCGGGCCAAGTTCCTTCGCAAGCGCACGGAGGCCGTCATGGTACGGCGTTCCCTCCCCGACCAGGAACAGGTCGAGCGTTGCGCCATTGCGCGCCTGCGCGACACCTCGCATGATGTTCTCCACACGCCGACTCGCAAGGCTCGCACCCGAATGGACGACCCGCAGCGGCTCGGCGACTTCCGTTGGAGAGAAGTCGCGAGCCGGGCTCGCGTTTGTCACCACACCAGCTTCGATATCGAATTCTTCTGCATACCGAGCTGCAATCGTCGAGCTGACGGTCGTCACTGAGCGCGCTCGCGTCGCTTTCCGGCGAAGCTGCCAGAGATAGTAGGGCAGCCGAACCTTCACCCACGCTGGATTCTGATCTTCACGTCCGGGCCAATACTCATGCAGATCAACATGCACGCGGTTCTGCGGTGCTACCGAGAGCGCTACGCCGACGGTGTCGAGGTCGTTTGCAAGAACGACATCGAAGTCGCGCTTTCGGAGACCCCGCTTCGCCTGTCGCACCGCCGGTGTGATCCGATAGGCAAGGGCGAAGAGATGGAGCCGAATGAACGCCGCTCGGAGGAGCACGACGAGACGTGGCTCGGCGGAATCCACTTCGACGTGCGCGACCGTGCCCTCGGGCCGGGCACCGTAGCCGCACGTGGTGATCGCGAAGTCGTCGGCGAACAGCCGAATCTGCTTCAAGATCCGCGCGTCCGATTCGATTCTCGAGAACGACAGGATCAACATGTTCGGTTTCACAGTCATAGCAACCCCGCCAATTCTGCCTGAAGTCGAAACTCGGGCACTTGTGCAACGACTTCCTCGAACGAGCCGCGTCCGAGGATTCTGCCCTTGTCCAGGTAGCAGACCTGGTCGTAATCGCGAATAGTCGCGAGGCGGTGCGCAACCGTGACGAACGTGACTTCGCCCTTCAGATCACGCATCGACTCGGTCACTCTGTTCTCTGTGGCCGTGTCCAGCGAGCTCGTTGCCTCATCCATCACCATCACCCGCGGGTGCGAGTACAAGGCTCTCGCGATGCCCAGTCGCTGCTGCTGACCACCCGAAATCGATGTGCCGCGCTCACCGATGTGCTCTTCGATGCCGCGACCCCTGAGCGCCAACTCTCCGAGATGCGCGCGCTCGAGCGCTGAACGCACCTTGTCTGGGTCGTAATCGTCGCGCCAAGTCAGAGCCACGTTCTGCGCGATCGAGGCATCGAATAGCGCCACCCGCTGCGGCACGTAGCCGACTTGAGAGCGCCACTGCTTCATCACGTCCGCGATCGGCACCCCGTCCACCAGGAGCTCGCCCGCCGTCGGCAGGCTGAGTCCGAGCAGGATGTCAATCAACGTGGACTTCCCGGCTCCCGATGGTCCTACGATCGCGAGGCTGCTCCCGAACGGTATCGTGAGCGTCAATCCATCGAGAACGTTCTTCTCCGCATTCGGATAGCGGAAACCGACATCTCGAAGTTCAACCGCTCGAGCCACCGCGGGAAGCGCCGCGCGATCCTCGGACTGTGCGGAGAGCACGTCCTCGCTCGTCGACGCAGCGAGTTCTCGAATGACGTCGCGTGCATAGACTTCGTTCGCGCCGGCTGTAGTGAACGCCGACTGCACCGTTGTCATAGCAGGGATCATCCGGAAGCCCGTCGCCGCGAAGAGCGCAACAGACGTCATCGCGGCCGCCATCCCGCCCATGAGGTAGGCGCTGCCGCCGATCACCACGAATCCCCCGATGAGCGCGCTCTCGAAGGCGTACTTCGGAACGATTCCGAGGAAGGAGATGTTCGCCCGAGCGCGCGTGGCGATGCGACGATTATCGGAAACCACTTGGCCGATTTCGTCGAGCTTACCGCGCAGCGCCACTTCCTTGAGCGCGTCCACCATCTCAGTCATGATCGTGGCTACTCGATACGCGTACTTCCGGTTATTCTGCCCCGCTTTCCGAGCGCGCCGCGAGATCACCAGGAGCATCAGCGCGGAGAACGCCAGAAGATAGATTAACGCGATCAGCGCGGTGCTCGGCTGGGCGACAACCAGTACCGTCAGCACTGATATGAAGGTGAGCACGTTGCCGGGTACCTGCGAAAGCGGGAGGATGAAGCCCATGTTCGCATTCGCCATCGAGCTATCGACGATTCGTGTGACTTCGGCCGTGCTGATCTGCGAGCGCTTCTCCCAGCTCGAATGCGTATAAGCGCGGAAGAGTGCGCCCCCGACTTCGAGCTCATACTTGGCGAAGCGTCGGGTCGCGAACCAATGCAAAATGATCGCGAGCACACTCTTCAGCAAGAAGAGAACGCAGATCACCAGCACGATCCACACTGTCGCTTCCGTGGGAATCGTTCCGATGATCGGTAGGGATATCGGCTCGCCGCTCGCCACCGGGGTCACTACGGCGACGATGAGAGCGAGTGCCAGCGTATCGAGGATGGCGAGCGCTCCCGTGAGGATCGAGTACCCGATGTAGAAGGGCTTCGCGCCCTTCGGCAGCACGTCAAACAGCTCGACTAACGTTCGCCACAACTGTTTCATCGTTCGGTCTCCTTCATCGCCGCGCTGATTCGCAAGCAGAGCTCAGCGTCGCTCCAGCTCGGCTTCGTCTTCGTATGCCCGCTCACGGGCGGACCGCTTTGGTGAGCACCGCGACCGCGCGAGCCGCGACCGCCTGAAGGCCGACGTTCTCGGTGGCCCACCGCGAGACCCTCCGTCGACGCCTCCACTGGGCCTCCGGCTCCACATCGGCGAGTAAACGCGCAGCCGACACCATTGCCGCCGCAACCTCCGTCGGATCGTGCGCCACGGCGGTCCCGAGCGGAAGGCCGTCGACGGGAGTCCTCACGAAATTCTCCGCCGGGCCAATACCGGCGTAGATGAGCGGAGCGCCGCACACGGCCGCACTGTAGAGTTTGGTCGGGAATGCAAAATCGTAGCCCGCTCCAGGCTGCACGCTAGCGATGGCCGCGGTCGCGCCGGCAAGTACCGGAGCGATGAGCTCGGCGCTCAGCACGGGCTCGAACGCGACCGCGCCCTCCACCCCAAGCTCCCGCGCGCGGCGTTCCAGAGCCTCGCGTTCGGAACCTCCGCCGATGAATCGCAACCGGGCTCGCGGTAGAGCTCGCAGCACGGCTGGCAGGGCTTCGACGAAGACATTCGCACCGTGCCACTCGGAGGCCGTTCCCGCGTACACGAACTCGTCATTCCGCTCGCGCAGATCCTCCGTCTCCGCTTGAGCAAGGGTCAGCGCCTCTGAGAAGCGCGCTGCGTCGACGCCGTTGCCGATGGTCGAGACGTCGGCGACGGAGAATTCGGAGAGGCGGCGCGTCACTCCGTCGGAGACGGAGAGTACCGAACGCGCACCCCTCAGAGCGAAGGATTCGAGTGCGCGAACGGTTCGCACCATCCAGGCGGGAGCGTCGGTCTGCGACGCGGCGTCGGACCAGATGTCTGCGGCGTAGTAGGCATACGGAGTGCGAAGGAACGCCGCCGCCAACCGTACGAAGAACCCCGTCGTGGGAGGCGGTTCGGAGACGATGAGATCACGCCTCCGCCCCAGGAGCAGTCTGAAGAACAGTGGAACGTCGAAGCTCAGGTACGGCAGATATCCACGCACGTATCCGCTCGAGTCGCGAAGCACAGGGAAGCGCTTGACCCGATATCCACGGCCCGAATCACTCGCCTTGCGAAGTCGAGCGGGAGGACGCACCGTGAGTATCTCGACCTCGTGCCCGTTCTCGACGAGCGCGCGCGCCAGAGCGGCCAGGCGGAACGAGGCCGCACTCGGCTCCGGCTCGAAGATGCGGCTTGCGATTGCGATCCTCAAGCTGACGCGGCCTCCGGTATCACGCGCCCGCCCCGGCGACTGCCGTCACCGCGGCGATGATGCGTTCGAGATCGCTCTCGCTCAAGGACGGGTGTACCGGAAGCGACAGCACCTCGGCAGCGGCGCGCTCCGTCTCGGGCAGATCGAGCCCGGGCGCGTACTTCTCGAGCGAGGGCAGGCGGTGGTTCGGGATCGGGTAGTAGACGCCCGATCCGACGTTGTGCTCCTGATTCAGCGCCTCGCGGATGCGGTCGCGCTCGCCGGCATCGAGTCGCACGGTGTACTGGTGATACACGTGGATCGCGTTCTCGTGAACCTTCGGAGTCTGCACGCCGGCGACGCCCGCGAGCCCCGCGTTCAGCGCCGCGGCATTGCTCTGGCGCTGCGCGGTCCACGCGTCGACCTTGGTGAGCTGCACGCGGCCGATGGCGGCGTGCACATCGGTCATGCGCGCATTGAAACCGATGACCTCGTTGGCGTACTGCGTCTCCATGCCCTGATTCCTAAGCAGCCGAACGTTACGGGCGATGGCCTCGGAAGCGCAGGTGACCATCCCTCCCTCGCCCGACGTCATGTTCTTCGTCGGGTAGAGGCTGAACATGGCGAAGTCACCGATGGTTCCCACCTGCCGCCCGTTCCAGCTCGCGCCGTGGGCCTGAGCGGCGTCCTCGTAGATCGCGAGGCCGTGCTCCCGCGCAATCGCCTCGATCTGATCGACGAGGAACGGGTGGCCATACAGGTGCACCGGCATGATGCCCTTGGTGCGGGGCGTGATGGCCGCGCGCACGGCCTCGGGATCGAGCGTGAAGAACTCGGGCTCGATGTCGACGAAGACGGGGGTAGCACCGGTCAGCGCAACGGAGTTGCCGGTCGCCGCGAAGGTAAATGACGGGACGATGACTTCATCACCCGGGCCCACGCCCGCGGCGAGCAAGCCGAGATGCTGACCACTCGTGCCCGAGTTGACGGCGACGGTCTCGCGACCATCGGCGAAGTGCGCGCCGAACTCCTGCTCGAAGGCGGTCACCTCGGGCCCCTGCGCGATCATGCCGGAGCGGAGCACGCGATCGACTGCCTCACGCTCCTCCTGGCCGATGATCGGCTTGGCCGGAGGAATGAAACTAGATGCCATGATTATTCTCGACCTCCCACACAGTGCACCAGCCAATACCGGCACAGTCTTCTTCAGAATAGTCGATTCAGCTGAGCAACTGAGCCACCGTGCGATTAAGCCAATGAGCGTAGTTCTGGTGACGAATTCACCTGCGATGGTTCGGCCAGACTGTGACATTCAGTGAGCGGAGTCGAGCCACTCTGACAGTACTCTGCCGCTTTCACGACCGTCATGCCAATGCCTCACAAATTCAGGACCTTGCTCTGCCTTCTCGATTGCAACGCCGGGACGAGCCAGAATCTCAGTGATAGTACGCTCAAGTTCGGCTGCAGTCGATTGGATGATGGGAAGTTCTCGGCCGGCCAACTCGCGAGTCAACTCTCGTACCCACGAGGGGACGTGCGAAACGACAATCCGACCCGCTGCAAGCGCTTCACATGCAGCCACTCCGTACGGCCCTCCGCGAAATTGGTCGAGAACAATGTCGGCCTCACGGTAAATTTCACGCATCTCGCTGTGGCTAAGTCCAGAGATTCGGCGATATTCAATCACTCCGCTATCGTTCAACCGCTGCATCGTGCCCTCGATGAGGTCGGTACCTTTAATGTGCGAGCTCGACGGCGCGTGAACTACACGAGGACGACGAGTTTTCGTAAGAGGCGATTCCTTTGTAGCCCAAGCCTCCGGATCCACCACCACCGGCAACAATCGTGCGTTGACCGTTTCTCGAAGTAAGTCCGGAGTTGATACGAATACCGGCAACCTCGTTCTGGAAATCAGTTCCTTACTGCTTTGAGACTTCCTTCGCATCGAGTCCGTGAAGTCATCATCGACACCAAAATATGAGTCCGGTTCTGACCCAAGATGAAAGTCTGGATCCCGGAGGTCACTCCCGTGGAAAATAAGCCCGACCTTCACGCCTTTCCGTCGAAGAGCTTCGATCTGCGTGAAGCAATCTGCCCCATATGCTCCTCCTAGGACGAGCGATGCGGACTCAACAAGGACGGCCCTATAACTTTCGAGTGCCGACAGCTGATTTTTCTGCCACTTGCGAGAATGTGCAGCATATCCGCTGGCAACTGTAAGATCTGCGGGATAGCCGTAACGGTCAGATGAAGACGAAACCTTCAAGTTCATCGGCAAGAGCCCAGGCCGAGCCCGCTCCAGGGCTCGAGCCCAAAGATATCCCTGACCGGCACTGTTCACTGGGCCGAAAAGAACCCGATCCCCTGCACGTTCGGTTGGAGCGGAATCAGGAAACGCCACGCCGTCTTTCTTAAGCTGCCGCAACGCAAGAATACTCCAGGCCCATGAACGAATTATGCCGAGCAGCGACCCCCTGCGCACACGAACTTCTCGCTTATGCCGTCGACCGGCAAGGTTCATAGAGCACATCTATTCGCCATAATTACGTCATTTGTAAGCACCCCAGAACCTCCCAGGACCAGGATCTTATCTCGTGCGATTAGCGCTGTAGCTTCATAAACGCTCAACGGCACACAGGTCGCTCTCGACAGCAGCAATGGTGAGCGCTGCGATCCGGAAATCGCATTCCCCGCCAGCGCATCAGCGAAGTCTAGGCCGCTGACCCAGTACGGGTTGCTCTCCCCTTCTTCGAAAAAGGCATTGGCGATAAGCGCTGAGGTGTCATAACGGTCCTTACCAGCGAACCGCCTGACAGTATGATCCTGCCCAACTGAGCGTTCGATGCCTACCGAAACAGCACCCGTTCCGCCTGCGATGTGGACATTCTTCACCCCAAGTCGCTTCAGTTCGGACTGCATCGCACTTGGCAATGCACTTGCTGCGCCGGGAACGAGCAAAACTGGGGCACCCGAAGCACCAGCTGCAGCGCCTGCTGAGAGGGCGTCTGCAAACTCGGTCCCTGTAGCTATGAACGCGCCAGAAGAAGTCCCATCGGCCCATCCCGCCCGGGCGAGGGCCAGGGAAGTCTCGTAACGGTCTGCTCCAGAAATGCGATCGACGCGCGGAGCGAGCTGACTCAACTGCCTCATCACATTGTTGCTGACAACTCCCGGACCGCCAGCAATCACGATGCGTTCCGGCCGCAAGCGTGCGACCTCGGTTCGAGTGACCTCCGGCAAACTCGCTTGGGTAGTCAGAAGTAGTGGCGCTTTCCATTTTGCACCCAGTGCCCCAGCGCTCAGTGCGTCGGGGTAATCCAATCCATTTGCGATGATTACCGTTCCAGCAGTAGCGGGATATGCACTCTTCGCTACTTCAACCGCCGTTGCAAAGCGGTCTGATCCACTCAGACGCTGTTTCGGGAATTTTTCGAGATCCTGTACGAAAGTCGGAGCACCATCTGAGGTCACGCTTGCCACACCCTCGGCAAAGGACATGACACATCTCGACCCATCCTGAGCACAGGTTAGGTCACTCTCAGGCCAGCCCCATGCTCCGAGTTGTCCACCAGCTGACCGATAAGCATCTCGCAATGGGCCGTCAGGAAGGGCGAAAGCTCCTGACGCTGACTGGTATACGTCGCCACTGGCGAATCGATGTATCTTCCCGGCGTTGGGCCCCGCTCCTACCGCCGCGGCTGCTTCTTTCGCATATCCGAGCTTAGAGCTATGCCTTTTCCATGCGTCATAGGTTTCCGGGGTCAGCTTCACCATGCCGGAGGCGCTACTCCAAAGACCTATTCCGTTCTGGAAAGCCATGGCACAACCACTCTCGTGGAGGCCACATTCGGCAGATGAGATGGGCCATCCATAAGATCCGCTCGGTCCTCCAGCGGAGCGGTAGGCGTCTCCGAAAGGCCCCGTTCCGATCGCATAGACTCCGGCAGAGCTTCGGTACATCGTTCCGCGCAACATCGGGTATGTCTTGCCGCCGCCATTCGCGTTGGTGCTTACCGGCGATCCAATCGGCACCCCGATGGATCCGCCGCCCGGGCCGAGAGCACGCCAAGCCGTGAGAAAGTCGGGGTCAACCTTCAGTGCACCGCCACTCGAGCTGTAAACGAGTTCGCCTGATCTAAAGCTCTGTGAAACCGCACCTCCGACGCCCGCGAGTGCGTTCGCAACTGGGAACCCAATCTTCCCACCGAATCCCCCCTCTTTTTCCCAAAGAGTCTGAATTTTTGTTGGCACCAGGTAAACACCGTAGCCTTTGGCCTCCGCCGCAATACCTCCTTGGAAGCGCATCGTGTTGTTGCCCGACGTTCCTTGGTTCACGGCCGGTGCTGTAGGCCATCCCCAAGCGCCCCCAATGCCCCCGGCCTTCGAGTAGGTTACATAAATAGGGCTTGTCCTTTGCATTGCGGACACTTGCCCTGCTTTAGGCTCGAAAACAATGCCCCCAGAGAATTGCTGGGTACGACCTCCACCGTTGGCACTATTTGAAACTGCTGCGGCCTTGGGATTGCCGAGCCATGCACGGTTATCCTGCCAGTAGCTGAGGATGCTACCATCTACGGGGTACGCAAGATGAGGGCTGCCGAACCAGGACTTGTAGAAGTTGTAGAAGTTGCGGTTGCCGTAGCTCGAGCATGCGTCGCCCGTGCCCCAGCCGGCATTGAGCGCGGCCTGATTCGGGCGGTACGGCGTGTAGATGTAGAGCGCTGCGGTCGCCCAGTTCGAGATGTAGACGGTCGAGGCCCCGCAGCCCGCGTTCGGGTGCCACTGGATTCGGTTGTTCTGGAACGGCTTGTAGTTGTAGCTGTTCGGGTTGGCGCGGTACACCTTCAGCTGCCATGCGGCGCGGTAGACCTGCTGGAAGAACCCTGTCTGCGTGGGGTCGCAGTTCGCGCTGTTGCCCGGGCCGGAGTCGGGGCACGCGTACCCCATCGCGACGTCGAACTGCCGAACGGTCGGCCAAGTGTCCGTGACGAGGCTCTGCTCCTTCTCGAGCATGATGAGCAGCACGCGCTGGCTGATGCCGCAGGCCTGGCCCACTTTGGCGATGATCTGCGCGGCGCTCTCGCCGCTCCGTCCCTGATACGCGGCGCAGTACGCGTTGGAGGGTCGGCTCTGAGTCGACATCGAGAAGTTGCGCAGGCACTTCGAGGCGATCTTCGTCTCGCCCCACTTCATACCCGCTTCGCGGCCGGGATCCCCGATCGTGCAGCGAGGCACCCGCTGATTGAGGAAGGTCTGGATCTGGCCGGCGTCGAGCGCGCGACCGTCGTAGAAGTTCGCGTCGGAGACGATATTCCCCGGATTGAACCCGTCCGTGATGTTCGCCGCCTGCGCGGGGCTCGCGCCCAACCCGGGCACGAGCATCGTCACGGACATCACGATTGCGGCGAAGGCCCCCATCACGGCGGCTCGCAGACCGCCCCTCCTGTTGCTGCTCGAATGCACGCAGACTCCCCAATTGTGAAGCCTGAGCTTCGACTTACCCTTGATGGTAAAGAATAAGCGCTTCAGCGCTCGTCTGCCAGAATAGAAGCCATGGACTCTGCCCCCGTCGCCTCGAAGCGTCACGATCTCGACGTGTGGGTGGTGATTCCGCTCTACAACGAAGCCTCGGTGATCGGCGGCGTGCTCGAAGATCTGCTGCGCGTCTTCCCCCAGGTCGTGTGCATCGACGACGGCTCCCGCGATGGCTCGGGGGCGATCGCTCGCGCCGCGGGAGCGCGGGTGGTCAACCACCCGATCAACCTCGGGCAGGGCGCCGCGCTGCAGACCGGCTTCGCCTACGCGCTCGAGCGCGGCGCGAGATACGTGGTGACGTTCGACGCCGACGGTCAGCATCGGGTGGTCGACGCGCAGGCCATGCTGCAGCGCGCTCGCGATGAGGATCTCGCGATCGTGTTCGGCTCCCGCTTCCTCGATGATCGAACCCAAGCGGGCTTCCTCAAGAAACTCGTGCTGAAGACGGCCGTCATCGTGACGAACTGGACGACGCGCACCCGTCTCACCGACGCGCACAACGGCCTCCGCGTCATTCGCGAGGACGCGGTGCGGGGCATTCACCTCCGTCAGGATCGCATGGCCCACGGCACCGAGATCGTCGTGCAGCTCGGGCGCACCGGCCTCCCGTACGCTGAAGAACCCGTCGAGGTCATCTACAGCGACTACTCGAAGGCGAAGGGCCAGTCGCTGCTCAACTCGGTCAACATCCTCATCGACCTCATCATCAGGTAGGCCACCATGTCGATCTTCCAGCTCCTGCTCATCCTCGGGATGGTCTTCCTCGCCGGGCTCGCCGTCCGGTTCCTCCCGGGTGAACGCTCACTAGCCCTGAAGCGCATCTTCGCGATCCTCTTCGTGATCGCCGCCGCACTCGCCATCCTGTTCCCGAACGCCTTGACCGCCGTCGCGAACCTCCTGGGCATCGGCCGTGGCACCGACCTGCTGCTCTATGTCTTCATCGTCGCCGTACTCGCCTTCGCCGTCGCCGTCATTCGGGCCAAAGCCCGGAGCGACGCGCGAGTCACTCAGCTGGCCCGGGCGGTTGCACTCATGGAGGCCCGGATCTCCGAGCGCACGAACGACTCCGGGCCCGGCGAAGGCTCGGCCTCATGACGGCTTGGCTGCCGCTGGTCCTGCCGGCACTCGTCGCCCTCGCAGTCGTCGCGATTCTCGGGCTCCCCAGCGCCTTCGCGCTCAGACTGCGCGGAGCTGCCGTCGCGATCGTCGCGGTTCCGGCGGCATTCGCGGTGCTCGCGCTCGCCCCGATCTTCTCAGGGGTGCTCGGTCTCCCCTGGACGATCCTCTCTCCGCTGGCCGTTGCGCTCCTCCTGGCCCTCGTACTCTTCGTACTCCGCAGGTGGCTCGGCCAGTCACGCGACCGCAATGCGCGGAGGCTCGCCCCTTCGCAGCGCTTCTGGGTCCCGGTTGGAGCAGCCGCTATCGGCGGGCTCGCGACCGCCACGATTCTCATACTCAGTCTGAAGTCGGCGGACGCGATCTCGCAGACGTACGACGCCATCTTCCACCTCAACGCGGTTCGCCTGATCCTCGACAGCGGCAACGCCTCGCCGTTCGCGATGGACCTCGCATCCCCCGGTGATCCGACGTTCTACCCCACCCTGTGGCACGGGTTCGTCGCGCTCGTCGCCCAGCTCAGCGGCGCATCGATCCCGCTCGCCACCAACGCCGTGCTCTTCGTCGTCTGCTGCGTGGTCTGGCCGATCGGCGCAGTCGCACTGGGGCGAGCCCTCGCCGGCCCGTCGACGCGCGTCACGGTCGTATCGGGCATCGTCGCTGCGGCATTCCCCAACTTCCCGCTCTCGCTCGCCGGGTTCGGCGTGCTCTACCCGAACCTGCTCTCGCTCGCGCTGCTCCCGTACGTGCTCGTCGCCGCCCTGCAGCTGCTCGCCCTCGGCTGGGCGCGGCAGTCACTCCCGCTCCAGCACGGCACGAGCTGGGTCCTCTTCATCGGCTCGCTCGGAGCCTCGGTGCTCGCGCACCCCAATGCGGTCCACGTCCTCCTCCTGTGGCTGGCCGTTCCGGTCGTCGCCGCTGCGGTTCGCGCATTCCGGGGCGGCCGTGTCATCACCGCCGACGGTGTGATGGTGCAGCCCGCACGGGGCCGCGCCCTGCGAGGCACGCTCGCGGCGGGCGGCCTCGCGGTGTTCCTCGGCATCGTCGTGCTCGCGTGGTACTTCGGCCGCACCACGACGAACCCGTGGGAAGGCGGGCACCCCTCGCCGTTCGGCGCGATCCTCGACGCGATCGGATCGACCCCGAAGATGGAAGGCCATAACTGGCCGATCACGATGCTCGTGCTGCTCGGCGCCGCGCTGCTCATCCGCCGCCGCGGCCAGCGCTGGGTGCTCGGCGTCTCGGTCGTGCTGATCGCCTTCTACGTGATCGCCGACGGATTCCCCACCTCCGACTGGCGCACGTTCTTCCTCTCCCCCTGGTACAACGATCCGTGGCGTCTCGCCGCACTGGTGCCCCTGGGCGCGCTGCCGCTCGCCGTCTACGGCGCGTCGGCGGCCGCGGCGGTGGCCGGCCCTGCGACCCGTCGCGTCGCGCGCATGTTCCCGGCGCGGAGCTCGCGAACGCGTCACGCATTCTGGGTGGCGTTCGCCACGCTGTTCCTGCTCGCAGCCACCCAGGGCGCGGGCGCCTTCGCCGCCGTCAACTACGTCAGCTCGAAGTACGAGTTCGACCGGTGGTCGCCCCTTCTCAGCCCCGACGAGCGCGCCATCATCGAACGCCTTCCCGAGAACGTGCCCGAGGACGCGGTGATCATCGACAATCCCTGGAACGGCGGTGCGCTCGCCTACGCGCTCACCGGGCTCGAGGTGCTCGTGCCGCACACGAGCGGCAACTACGATCCCGATGTCGCCGACATCACCACCGGCATCGACCGCGGAACCCCCGAGGCGTGCGCGGCGGCGGACGACATGGGCGCCGAGTTCGTGCTCGACTTCGGGCGCGAGTACGTCTTCCCCGGCACACCTCGCGCGATCCCGTATCTCGGCATCTCGGGCGTCGAGGAATCCGCTACGCTCACCGAGGTGGATCGCGAGGGCGGGGCCGTGCTGTACCGCATCACCGGATGCGACCTGAACTAAATATGCTCGCCGTCACCGCACGGCATGCGAACCGATAGGAGAGAACGTGACGATCAAGTACGGCCTGATCGGCCTCGGAATGATGGGCCGCCACCACGCGCGCGTGATCCGCGAGGTCGAGGGCATCGATCTCGTCGCCGTCGCAGATGCGATGGGCGACCCCCACGGCGTCGCGGGTAAGACCCCGATGTACGACTCGGTGCAGGGCCTCATCGATGCGGGAGTGGATGCGGCCGTGGTCGCCGTGCCCACGAAGTTCCACGAGGAGGTCGGTCTCGCGCTCGCCGCTGCCGGCATCCACGCGCTCATCGAGAAGCCCGTCGCGCACGCGCTCCCCGCGGCGGAGCGGCTCGTCGAGGCCTTCGAGTCCGCCGGCAAGATCGCCGCGGTCGGGCACGTCGAGCGTTTCAACCCCGCCCTCATCAGCCTGCGCGAGCGCATCGCGAATGGCGATCTCGGCGAGGTCTACCAGATTCAGACGCGACGTCAGGGCCCGTTCCCGGCGCGCATCGCCGATGTCGGAGTGGTGAAGGATCTCGGCAGCCACGACATCGACCTGACCTCGTGGCTCGCGCAGTCGCCCTACGCGACGCTGGCCGCCCACACCACGCACCGCTCGGGTCGCGAGCACGAGGACATGGTGTCGATCACCGGCAAGCTCGAGAACGGCATCATGGTCAATCACCTCGTGAACTGGCTCACGCCGTTCAAGGAGCGCCTGACCGTCGTCACCGGGGAGCACGGCGCCTTCGTCGCCGATACGATCACCGCCGACCTGACCTTCTTCGAGAACGGCACGCACGCCGGTTCGTGGGACACGGTCGCGGCCTTCCGGGGCGTGAGCGAGGGAACGGTGACCCGGTTCTCCCTCGAGAAGCGCGAACCGCTGCGCAGCGAGCACGAGGCGTTCCGCGACGCCATTCTCGGCACCCGCGCGGATGCCGTCACGCTGCGCGAGGGCACGGAGACGCTGCGAGTCGCTGAAGCCGCGATCGAATCGGCGCGCGCCGGGGCAGCGGTGACCCTGAGGGCGGGCGCGTGACTCGCCCCGATTCGCCGATCAGCCAGGCGGCCTTCATCGGTGAAGGCGTCGAGATCGGCGAGGGAGTCTCCATCGGGCCCGGCGCCGTGATTCTCGGTCGCACGGTCATCGAGGACGGAGCATGGATCGGCGCCGGTGCGCTGATCGGCGCTCCGCCCGAGATGAGCAATCTCCCGCAGAACACGGCGTGGACCGGCGACCTCACGCACTCGGGCGTGCGCATCTGCGCCGGCGCCGTGATTCGCGAGGGCGCCGTGATCCATCAGGGCAGCTACCGGGAGACGACCGTGGGCCCCCGGAGCTGGGTGCTCAACCGCGCCTACCTCGCGCACGACGTGCTGCTCGGCGCCGACTCGACGGTCTCCGCCGGTGTGAGCGTCGGCGGGCACTGCGCCATCGGCGACCGCGTCAACATCGGCATGAACGCCGTCGTGCATCAGCGCCGCGTCATCGCGCACGGCGCGATGGTCGGCATGGGCACGCCGGTGACCCGCGACGTGCCGCCGTTCACGAAGGTGTACGGCACTCCCCCGCGCATCGCAGGCGTGAACGGCGTCGGGCTGGAGCGCGCCGGGTTCTCCTCAGAGCTCACCGCGACCCTGCTGCAGACCTACCGCGGAGGCGATCTCCTGACGGAGGGGACTCCGGTTCCCGAGCTCGAGCCGCTCGTCGAGGCGATCACCTGGTGGCGGTCGCACGGCGCGCTCGTTCCCACAGGCGTCGCCGATAGGATCTCTTCGTGAGCGACGCTTCCCTGCTGAACGACCCCGACTTCCGCGTGCCCGGCGCCAGTCGAGGCCTGTTCGACGTCTTCCGGCATCGGTATCTGCTCACCCTGCTCCTGAAGAAGGGCGTGGCGACCCGCTATCACGGCTCCGTTCTGGGCTGGGTGTGGTCGTACGTGCGGCCTGGCGCCCAGTTCTTGATGTACTACCTGGTCATCGGCGTGATTCTGCAGGCCGATCACGGCATGCAGTTCTTCCCGGTGTACCTCTTCGCCGGAATCGTCGCGGTCAACCTGTTCAGCGAGACGCTGCGCAACACCACGAACGCGGTGGTCGACAACGCATCGCTCATCAAGAAGATCTACCTGCCGCGCGAGCTCTTCCCCGTCGCCGCGACCGGCGTCGCCCTCGTGCACTTCCTGCCGCAAGCCGCCCTGCTGCTCATCGTCGCGCTGCTGTGCGGTTGGACGATCGGGTGGCTGCAGATCATCGCCTTCATCGCGGGCACGGTCATCATCGTGCTCTTCGCCCTCGGCCTCGGGCTCTTCTTCGGCGCGATCAACGTCGCCTATCGCGACGCGCGCAACTTCGTCGACCTGATCCTGATGTTCTCGACCTGGGCCTCGCCGGTTCTGTACGTCTGGAACCTGGTGTACGACCGCGCGCCGCTGTGGCTCTACCACGTCTACATGTCGAATCCGATCACCGGGGCCGTCGAGCTCTTCCACGACGCGTTCTGGCTCCCGCTCGAGCCCTCCATGCCCCGGCCCGACAACTTCCTCACGTACGTGCTGATCGGCCTCGCGGTGTCGCTCGTCACGCTCGTGATCGGTCAGCTCGTCTTCCGCAAGATGGAGGGGTCCTTTGCCCAGAGCCTCTGAGCTTGATACCAAACCGGCGATCGTGCTCGACGAGGTGCGCAAGACGTTCCAGATCAAGCACACGCACTCGTTCAAGGAGACGTTCATCGCGGCCGTGCGCCGCAAGCCGCTCTCCAGCTCGTTCAACGCACTCGACGGCGTTACGTTCACCGTGGCCGAGGGCGAGTCCGTCGCACTGCTCGGCCGCAACGGTTCGGGAAAATCGACGACCCTGAAGCTGCTCTCGGGCGTGATGTCGCCGGATCAGGGCTGGGTCCGCACCCGAGGCCGCGTGGCCGGTCTACTCGAGGTCGGTGCGGGCTTCCACCCCGACCTGACCGGGCGCGAGAACGTGTACTTGAACGCGGCGATCCTCGGCATGGACAAGCAGGAGACGGATGCCCGCTTCGAGTCGATCCTGGAGTTCTCCGAGATCGGCGACTTCATCGACACGGAAGTCAAGCATTACTCCTCGGGAATGTACTCGAGGCTTGGGTTCGCCGTCGCCATTCACACCGAACTCGACGTGCTGCTCGTAGACGAGATCCTCTCGGTCGGCGACGCTCAGTTCCGTCAGAAGTGCATGGCGCGCATGCGCGAGCTGCAGAACGAGGGAAAGACGATGTTCGTCGTCAGTCACAACGCGAGTCAGGTGCAGGAGCTCTGCGAGCGGGGCATTGTGCTGGAGCACGGTCGCATGATCTTCGACGGTCCGATCGATGAGGCCATCGAGTTCGTCAAGCCTCGCGACGACAACGACGAGAACGTCCACCCCGTGACGGGAGCGATCCACGACCTCTACCAGCGCGATCCACGGCGGTGGGGGCGCCCCACCGGCCCGCAGATCGAGGTCGCTGAGAACGGCGGCGGCGTCTTCCAGGAGTTCGATCACGGCATGATCACCCACTCCGCCGCTCTCGCCGCGCGGCTCGGAGACGAGCACGCGACCGTGGGCCTGGGCAACGGCGTGTTCCTCGCCGCGTACCGCAGAGCCGGGGGCCCCGCGGGCGAGTGGGGCTTCATGGCGGGAGCGCCGAAGGGCATCATCGAGAACTTCGAGACGCGCACCATGAAGTTCCAGAACGGAACGGCGGGGTTCGCCATCGACGGGGGGTTGCGGTTCACCCGCAACTGACCGGTTCGCGACCAGTGCAGAGACCGTCGACCGCGGCCGGGCCCCCGCGCTACCGCGACGACATCGATGGTCTCCGCGCCATCGCGGTGCTGCTCGTCGTGGTCTACCACGTCTGGCTCGGGCGCGTCTCCGGGGGCGTCGACGCCTTCCTCATGATCTCGGCGTTCCTGCTGACGGGTGCCCTGATGCGTCGATTGGAGTCGACGGGTCGCGTGCGGCCCGCGAGCCAGTGGGTCCGCAACTTCAAGCGGATGATGCCGGCGGCGGCGATCATCATCGCGGCAACCGTCGTGATCGGCGCGCAGCTCCTCCCCGGCTCCACGCATGAAGCGCTCTGGCGCCACGCGTGGGCGTCCATCTCGTACACGGAGAATTGGCTGCTCGCCTCCGAGGCCGCCGACTACTACGCCGACCAGTCGCAGGCGAGCCCGCTGCAGCACTTCTGGTCGCTCTCCGTGCAGGGGCAGGTCTTCATCCTCTGGCCGGTGCTGTTCGTGCTGATCGCACTGGTCGCGCGCGCCACGCGAGGCAGGATCCCGGCGCGTACCATCGCCATCACCGCCTTCGGGGCGGTGTTCGCGGTGTCGTTGACCTTCTCGATCCTCGTCACCTCCGCCGACCAGACCCTCGCCTACTTCAACACGGGGGCGCGCCTGTGGGAGTTCGCCGCCGGCTCGATCCTCGCCCTCGTCATCCATCGGGTGAGCCTCCCCGTCGTCGCGCGGGCCGTCGTCGGATGGGCAGGGCTCGCCGCCCTCATAGCGTGCGGCCTCGTTCTCGACGTGCAGGGCGGATTCCCCGGCTTCCTCGCGCTGTGGCCGGTGCTGAGCGTCGCCGCCGTCATCGTCTCGGGAAACGGCGAGGATCGCCGCTACGGCCCCGCCATGCTCCTCGAGAAGCCGCTGGTGCTCGCGCTCGGCAAGAGCTCGTACGCGCTCTACCTCGTGCACTGGCCGGCGCTCGTGTTCATCCTGATCGCGCGCGACGGCGAACCGTTGAACTTCGTCGAGGGCCTCATCGTGATCCTGGGCGCGATCGTCGTCGCCCGCCTGCTCACCGGCGTCGTCGACGCACCGCTGCGGCGACTGGCCTGGATCGATCGCGCGAACTGGCGCGGCTTCGGCGTCATCGCGCTCTCCGTGGCGCTCGTGGCGGGCGCGATCGTGCCGGCGCAGGCCGAGGCACGCCGGCAGCTCGAGGCGGAGCAGCGAGCGATCGCGCAGGCCGAGGAGCAGCGCGTGTACCGCAACCCCGGGGCGCGAGTGCTCTTCGACGATTGGAACGGCAGAGACGTGCCAGGTGCGCCACTGCGCCCGTTCCCCTCGGAGGTCTCAGACCAGTGGGGCACGCTGTCGCGGAACTGCGGGGACGGGAGTGTCGTGGAGATCCCTGCGAGCGTGCCCGCGTGCCTCGACAACGAGATCGGCGCAGACGAAGCCGAGCGCACCATCATCGTCGTCGGCGACTCGCACGCCCAGCAGATGCTCGCTCCGCTCGACACCATCGCCGAGCGCGAGAACTGGCGCCTGGTCTCGTTTCTTCTCGGGGCATGCGCATTCGGGCTGCGCGATGTCGACGAGGATCGGGGCGGGTACTACCGTCAGGAGTGCCGAGACTGGAACGAGGACGTCATCGCGCTCATCGAGGAGATCGAGCCCGACGCGGTCGTCACGATCGGCACGAGAACCGAGGCGGCCGACGCCGAGAGCCCCCGTTCCGCGGGAGAGGGCGAGTCGGTACCCGAAGGGCTCGAACGCACCGTCGACCGACTCGGACGGCGTGGAATTCCGACCGTGCTGATCCGCGACAATCCGCGGTTCACCTACAACGTCTACCAGTGCGTCGAGGAGGCCGCCGACGACGAGGCGCAGGCCGACTGCGGCATCGACCCGCGGCAGACCCTCGCGCGCGCGAACCCGCTCGACGACCTCGAATCACCGCACGTCGCCGTACTCGATTTCAGCGACTCCTACTGCCCCGATCGCTGCCCCGCGGTGATCGGCAACGTCGTCGTCTACATCGACAAGAACCATCTGAGCACGTTCTACCTCGACACCCTCGAGCCCGTGATCAGCCGCGAACTCATCGCAGAGCTCGAGAGGCTCGACGAGCTCGAGACTACTTCGGCGGGAGGGTGAGGATCTCCGCACCGCTCTCGGTGATCGCGATCGTGTGCTCGGTATGCGCCGTTCGGCTTCCCGTGGCGCTGCGCAGCGTCCACCCGTCGGCGTCGAACACCAGCTTGTCCGTGTCCGCCATCACCCAGGGCTCGATCGCGAGGAGCAGACCCGGCCGCAGCCGGTAGCCCCGCCCGGCGCGACCGTTGTTGGCGACGTGGGGCTCCTGGTGCATGGTCGAGCCGATGCCGTGGCCGCCGAACTCCATGTTGATGGAATACCCGGCGGCCTTCAGCACCGTGCCGATCGCGTTCGAGATGTCGCCCAGCCGACCGTCGGGTCGGGCTGCGGCGATGCCGGCGCGCAGTGCTTCCTCGGTGGCCTCGATGAGCGCGACGTCGGCGGGGTCCTTCGACTCGCCGACGATGAAGCTGATCGCCGCGTCGGCGGCGATGCCGTCGACCGTGAGGGCGAGATCGAGTGTGAGGAGATCGCCATCGGCAAGCACGTAATCGTGCGGCATGCCGTGCAGCACGGCGTCGTTCACGGCGGTGCACACGTAGTGCCCGAAGGGGCCGTTGCCGAAGGAGGGCGCGTAGTCGATGTAGCACGACACTCCCCCGCCGTCGCGGATCATCTTTCCGGTCAGGCGATCGAGCTCGAGCAGATTCGTGCCGACCGCTGCGCGCTCGCGGAGCGTGTGAAGAATGGTGCCGACAAGGGCTCCTGCCCGTCGGGCGCGGCTCAGCTGGTCGTCGTTCAGAATCTCGATCATCGGTATTCATGTTAGCCGTGTGCCCCGCCCGCTGCTCGGCGTCGCTGCTCGCCACCCGGGGAAGCCAATCATCAGATGAAGCTGGCGACGGCGAGCGCCGCGGCGGTACGGTAAAGGGGTGAATGATTCCCCTCGCCCCCGTCGGGGCGGCCCTGCTCGAACTCTGACCGTCGAACGCACGGAGCGCATCAGCCCGCACCTGGTACGCGTGCACCTCGGTGGCGAAGACTTCGCAGCGTTCATGGGTGAGGCCGATCCTGCTCGCCTCGCCAAGACCGACAAGTACGTGAAGCTGCTCTTCGCGAAGCCCGAGCTCGGTCTCGAACCGCCGTACGATCTCGAGGCTCTGCGCGAGCGCCTGCCGCTCGAAGACCTGCCGGTGCGTCGCACCTACACGATCCGCTCCATCGATACCGCGACCGACACGCTCGCCATCGACTTCGTGGTGCACGGCGACGAAGGGATCGCCGGGCCCTGGGCGGCGTCGGCCGAGCCCGGCGACCAGCTCTGCTTCTCCGGCCCCGGCGGAATGTTCGAGCCGTCGGTCAACGCGCAGCTGCCGCGCCTCTACCTCGGCGACGAGTCCGCCCTTCCCGCAATCGCCGCAGCGCTCGAGGAGACGCCCGCGAGCGCCTCGGGCCTCGTGCTCATCGAGGTCGGCGACGCCGCGGACGAGATCGAGCTCACGCACCCGGCGGGCATCGAGGTGAGATGGCTGCACCGCGTTCGCCCTGATGGCGGCGAAGCGGTGCACGGTGCGACGCTCGTCGAGGCCGTCCGCGCGCTCCCCAGACCGGAGACGCTCCCGGAGGTCTTCGCGCACGGCGAGCGGGGCGCGATGAAGCAGCTCCGCGTGCTGCTGCACGACGACTGGGGAATCGAGCGACGAGCACTCTCGCTCTCCGCGTACTGGGCGCTCGGCCGTGCCGAAGACGGCTTCCAGGCCGACAAGCGCGTCGCGGCCGGCCAGATCTTCGAGGGCGAGTGAACTACGCCCGATCCCCGGGCAGCCCGCTGCTGATGAGCCCTCTGAAGAGCACCCGCTTCACGCCCGCCGGCAGCAGGCGGTAGACGCCCTTCATCACCACATTGCGCGCGTACTGCGGCAGCGTCACGAACCCTATGCGCAGCAGTTCGCGCTGCAGCCTCCACTCGGTGCGCGCCTCGCGCCATCCGCCGCGTCGAGCGAAGGATCCCGAGCCCACCCGGTACCGCAGCAGGGGCTCCGCGATGTTCTCGACGCGCGCACCCGAATCGATGAGGCGCACGCCGAGCCAGTAGTCCTCCATCTTGCCGAACGATTCGTAGCGCCCGACCCGGTCGAGCGCGTCGACGCGGTACATCATCGTCGGATGGTTGAACGGGTTGTGCGTGCGCGCGTGCTCGCGGATGCGGGCGGCCCCGACCGGCGGGGTGCGCACGGAGACCGGGCGATCCGGATCCGACTCGAACTCCGCCATACCCGTGCCCACGAGGTCGAAGCCCGCCTCGATAAGCTCCCACTGGCGGGCGAAGCGCTCGGGCACCGAGACATCGTCGGCGTCCATCCGGGCGACGACCGGGTGGGTGACCGCGTCGAGCCCCCGATTGAGGGCCTCCGCGAGCCCGCGGTTCTCGGGGAGGCGCACGAGCTGCACGGGGATCGGGCTCTCCTCGACGAGGCGTTCGAGCGCGTCGGCGAGCGCAGCGGGCACCGGCCCGTCCTGCACGATCACGGCCTCCGCCGGGCTCAGCGTCTGCCCGCCGACGGAGCTCTCGAACGCGGCCCGCACGAATGCGGCGTCGTCTCCGGCGTACACCGGAAGGAGCAGGGAGAAGTCGGCGGTCGGCACGCCCCCAGCCTAGCGGCGCGGCGCCTCACCGCTCACCCTCACGCCGGCGCAGCTCTCGGGCGCAGTTCTCCACAGATTGCGACCGGGCCCACTGGCGGCACGGCATCGGTGCGACGCTGGCAGTATGCCGCGCGGATCCGCCCCATTGCCCGATTGCCTCGGCACCACCTTCACAACGGCGGAAGCACTGAGAGCCGGCGTTTCGTCGCGCCGGCTCTCGGCACCCGATGTCGAACGCGTGCTCCACGGTGTCTACCGCCGCGTCGATCCGCTCCGAGATTCGGCGGTTCCCGAGCATCCGGCCGCGTTATGGCGGGGGAACCAGCTCGTTCGCGCTCGCGCAGCATCGCATGCGCTGCACACCCGACACTGTTTCAGTCATGCGACGGCGGCAGTCATTCATGGGCTTCCAATACCCGCGCGCAACGACGATCGCATCGACATCGCATCTCTCGAAGGGCAACACCCGCCCCGCATGAAAGGCGTGAGGGGGCGATACCTCACGGCCGACTGCATCGAGCTGACCGTGGTCGCCGGGCTTCCGGTCCCATCCCCCGCCGACGTGTGGGCGATGCTCGGCGACGAGCTTCTGCTCCCCGATCTCGTGGCGCTCGGCGATGCGGTGATCCGCCGCCCACGGATTCCCGGTACGCGGCGGCTCGAACGCCCGCCGCTTGCGACTGTGGACGACCTGGCCGCCCTCATCGAGCGCGTGCAGCGAAGGGGTAACGCCGCGCTACGCACGGCGCTCCCGCTTCTCGCTACCGGCAGCGCATCAGCGCCGGAGAGCCACCTCCGCCTGCTGCTCATGGAATGGGGATTGCCCGTCCCCGTCCTCGATCACGACGTGTACGACCACCGGGGCAGATGGCTCGGCGCGAGTGAATTCGCGTTTCCGCAGTATCGGTTGGCACTCGAGTACGAGGGCGAGCATCACCGGGTGCACGCACGTCAGTGGAACCGCGACATTGACAAGTATCACGCCTACGAGGCGGCGGGCTGGCGCGTGATCCGGGTCACGGCGTCGCTTCAGTACGCACGCACTCGCGAGCTCCGCTCTCGGGTCGAGACGGCGCTGCGACAGCGGGGCTGGACCCCGAACCAGTGACGAACCGCCAGTTCAGTGCGCTCAGGCAGGCCTATTCGCACTGATTTGGCGGTTCGTCTGGGGAGGCTACGCCCCGCGCTCCGCCCGCAGGCGCGCGATCTCGTAGAGCGAGACGCTCGCGGCGATGCCGGCGTTCAACGATTCGGTCGCCGACGAGATCGGAATCGACACCACCGCGTCGCAGGTCTCGGTGACGAGGCGGGAGAGCCCCTTGCCCTCGCTGCCGACCACGACGACGACGGGGCGATCCGCCAGCTCGAGACCCGGCAGCGACACCTCTCCGTCGCCGTCGAGCCCGACCACGAACACGCCCTGCTTCTTGAACTCCTTGAGCGTCTGCGTCAGGTTCGACGCCATCGCCACGGGAACGCGAGCAGCGGCGCCCGCCGACGTCTTCCACGCCGCGGAGTTCAGGCTCGTCGAGCGGCGCTGCGGCACGATGACCGCCTGACCGCCGAATGCGGCGACCGAGCGGATGATCGCGCCGAGGTTGCGCGGGTCGGTCACACCGTCGAGCGCGACGAACAGCGGGGTGTCGCCGCGGGCGATCACCTCGTCGAGCACCTCCATGGGGTGCGCGTGCTCGAGCGGCGGCACCTTCAGCACGATGCCCTGGTGCACCGTATCGCGCTCGACCATGCGGTCCATCTCGGGGCGCATGATCTCGAGCACGGCGAGGCCCCGGTTCGTCGCGAGGCGCAGGATCTCGCGCATGCGATCGTCCATCTCGACCCGCGCCGCGATGTAGAGGGTCGTTGCGGGAATCTTCGCGCGCAGCGCCTCGAGCACCGAGTTGCGGCCGGTGACGAGCTCGCTCTCATCCTTCTTATTGCGGCCTCCGCGCTCAGCCGGGCGACCGGTGCGCTCCGTGTACCGGGCCTTCGCGGCCTCGTAGCGCTCGCGGGCCTTCTTCTCCTTGTACTTCGCGTGGTACTCGCGATCCTCAGCGCGCGGGGTCGGTCCGCGGCCCTCGAGCGCCTGGCGCCCCTGCCCGCCTGATCCGACGGCCTTGCCCAGGCCCTTCTTGCGTACAGCGCCGGTACGGCTCTTCTTATTGCTCATGTCAGGCTCCAGCGGGGTCCGTTCGGGGTGTCTTCGAGCGCGATGCCGGCTGACAGCAGGCGGTCGCGGATCGCGTCGCTCGTAGCGAAGTCTTTGTCTGCGCGCGCCCGAGTGCGCTGCGCGAGGAGGTCGTCGACCAGGGTGCCGAGCGCGGACTCGGCGCCGCTCGTTTCGGCGCTGCCCGCGGCCCAGTGCGGGTCGCGCGGGTTCAAGCCGAGAACGTCCAGCATACGCGACACTTCGACTCCGTGCTGGGCCGCGCGCTCGACATCGCCATCGGCCAGCGCCGAGTTGCCGGCGCGCACCGCCTCGTGCACGGCTGCGAGCGCCTGCGGGATCGCGAAGTCGTCGAGCATCGCAGCGACGAACGCGGCGGGCAGCCGGTCGGCGGCAGGACCCGCGAGCGGTGCGGCAAGCGCTTCCTCGAAGCCCGGAAGCTCCCCCGCGCGCGCCAGGAATCCCTCGATGCGCGAGAACGCGGCCTCGGCCTCGGCGAGCGAGGTCTCGGAGTACTCGAGCACCGAGCGGTAGTGCGCGGAGCCGAGGAAGTACCGCAGCACGATCGGCCGGGCCTGCGCCAGCAGATCCTCCGCGAACAGCGAGTTGCCGAGCGACTTCGACATCTTCTGCCCGCCGGTGTTCACGAGTCCGTTGTGGATCCAGTGGCGCGCGAACGGGTGGCCTGCCGCCTGCGACTGCGCGAGCTCGTTCTCGTGATGCGGAAAGCGCAGGTCGAGCCCGCCGCCGTGAATGTCGAACTCCTCGCCGAGGTACCGCGTCGCCATCGCCGAGCACTCGATGTGCCATCCGGGTCGGCCGAGCCCCCACGGCGACGGCCACGCGGCCGTCAGCGGCTCGCCATCGCGATGCGCCTTCCAGAGGGCGAAGTCGCGGGGGTCGCGCTTGCCGACGGGCTCGGAGTCCGCCGCGTCCTCCATCTGGTCGCGCTGCTGCCGGGTGAGCGCGCCGTACTCGGGCCAGCTCGCCGTGTCGAAGTACACGCTCGCCGATCCGTCGGCGGCCGCATATGCGTGGCCCCGTTCGATCAGCAGTTCGATGAGCTCGACCATCTCTCGGATGTTCGCGGTCGCACGCGGCTCGTAGGTGGGAGCGAGCACGCCGATCGCATCGTACGCGGCTGAGAATACGCGCTCGACGCGGTAGGCCAGCGCCCACCACTCCTCGTTCGAGCCGCGCTCCGCCTGCGCGAGGCGCGCGTTGTCGAGGATCTTGTCGTCGATGTCGGTGACGTTGCGGATCAGCGTGACGTCGTACCCGGTCGCGGAGAACCACCGGCGCATCTGGTCGTAGACGAGCGCGCTCCGCAGGTGGCCGATGTGGGGCGCCGACTGCACGGTCGGGCCGCACACGTAGAGACCGACCCTGCCCGCCTCGAGCGGTGAGAAGTCGACGACGGCCTGCGCACGCGAGTCGTAGATGCGTTGAATCACGGGTATCAGCCTACCGCCGGCACCTCAGCTCGACCCGGACCCCGCTCCTCAGGATCCCGCTCTTCCGGATCCCCAAACCCGCACACACGACTGCGCCCCGCCCGGCACGAAGCCGAACGGGGCGCAGACGAAGCGGCGAACCGCGACGGGCTCAGTCGAGGGAGCCGCTGATGAAGTACTGGATCTGGCGCGCGATGCTGACCGCGTGGTCGCCGAAGCGCTCGTGGTAGCGGCTCGCGAGCGTCGAGTCGACCACGTTGGCGGGAGTCTCGGCGAGGTTGTCGCTGAGCACCTTCTCGAACACCTTGGCGTGCAACTCGTCGAGATCCTCGTCGAGGTCGCGCACCTCGGTGATGACGCGGGGCTCCTGCGTGCGGAGCAGTTCGACGACCTTCTTGGCCATCTGCACGTCGAGCGCGCCCATGCGGGCGAACGTCTGGGTGAGGCCGGCCGGAATCGCGCTCTCCGGGTAGCGGTAGCGGGCGAGCTGAGCGATGTGCTGCGCCAGATCGGCCATGCGCTCGAGCGACGCGCTCATGCGCAGCGCCCCGACCATGAGGCGCAGGTCAGAGGCGACCGGCTGCTGCCGCGCCAGGATGTCGATGGTCAGCTGATCGAGCTCGGCGGCCAGCACCTCGATCTCGTCGACGCGGTCGATGACCTTCTCGGCGATCGTGACGTCGGAACTGCCGAAGGCGGTGGTCGCCTCGGTGATGGCCTGCTCGACCAGTTCGGCGATCAGGACCAGGCGATCTTGCACATCGCGAAGCGACTGCTGAAAGACCTCACGCATGGGGTTTCCTCTCTGTCTGCGCAGACGCGCAACCTCAACCAGTTTGGGCGGAACCGATGAACCGCGTCGCACCAACAGGTAAACAACAGTTGAACTCTGGGGTCTGGGGTCTGCGCCCGCCTCTACGATGAGAGTCATGGACCCGACCCTGCTCGTACTCGCGGCGACGGCACTGGGCATACTCATCGGCGTAGGCACCACCATAGCAATCGTGGGTGCCCGCGCAGCGGGCGTTCGACGGTCGAAAGAGATGCGACCCGAGCTGCCGGAGGTGGCCACCGCGATCCTCGACGAGGTCGATACGTTCGCCGTGGTGCTCGATTCGGCCCTCGCGCCCGTGTACGTGAATCCCGTGGCGCGCCAGGAGGCTCATCTGAGCGACGAGGAGCTGCTGGACACCGAGTTCCTCACTCGTGTGCGCCGAGTGATGACGTCAGGGATCCCCGACACGCACGACCCCGACCCGAGCGATCCCTCCGACACCGTGCGCATTCACATCGTGCGCCTGCAGCAGCGGTTCGTGGTGATCCTCGCCGAAGACCTGGGCGAGGAGCAGCGCGTCAACGCCATGCGCCGCGACTTCATCGCGAACGTGAGCCACGAGCTGAAGACCCCGATCGCCGCGATCGGTCTGCTCGCGGAGGCGGTGCAGGAAGCGGCGGCGGACGCGACCCTCGTGCGCGATTTCGCGAAGAGTCTCGTGAAGGAGTCGCGACGTCTCGGCGAGCTCTCCCGCGACATCATCCAGCTCTCCGAGGCGCAGTCGACACTGAGACCGGAGGATCGCGAATCGGTCTCGTTGATCGACCTCGTGCGCGCCGAGGTCGAGACCCACCGCGCCTTCGCCGAGCAGCACCAGGTCGACCTCGTGGTCACCGCCGACGATTCGAAGGAACGCGACGCGGTGATCCTCGGCCGCCCCACCTCGCTGAGCTCCGCCGTCGCCAACCTGCTGAGCAACGCCATTCGCCACTCTCCCGAGGGCGGGCGCGTGGGCGTCGGCATGACGCGGGAGAAGAACCGCTTCATCGTGACGGTCACCGATCAGGGCGAGGGCATTCCCTCCGAGCACCTGCCGCGCATCTTCGAGCGCTTCTACCGAGTCGATGGAGCGCGCACCCGCGTCGACGGCGGCACGGGGCTCGGGCTCAGCATCGCGCGGCACACCATGCGGGCGCACGGGGGCGACGTCGACGTTTGGTCGCAGCTGGGAGTGGGTTCGAGCTTCACCCTGACCTTCCCGCTGCACGTCGAGAAGGATCAGGCGAAGAGCGCGAAGCGGGTCAAGAAGGCGAAGCGCGCCGTGAAGACCGCGGTGCGCGCGAATCAGACGGCTCACACGAACGCCCCGGCTCTCTCGGGGCCGGATCACGAGAAGGGACCACAGTAGTGGCACAGCACATACTGCTCGTCGAAGACGAGGAGTCGATCTCCCGGCCGCTCTCCTTTCTGCTCGAGCGCGAGGGCTACCAGGTCACCGTGGTCGACGACGGTGCGGAGGCGGTCACCACGTTCACGGCCGCGCAGCCCGACCTGGTGCTGCTCGACCTGATGCTGCCCAGTCTGCCGGGCACGGAGGTCTGCCGCGCGATCCGCCAGACCTCGCAGGTGCCGGTGATCATGCTCACCGCGAAAGACAGTGAGATCGATATCGTCGTCGGCCTCGAACTCGGCGCTGACGACTACATCACGAAGCCGTACTCGACCCGCGAGCTCCTCGCCCGGGTGCGAGCGGCGCTGCGCCGGTCGGGCTCCGTCGAGGAGGAGCGCGCCGACGACTTCGACGCCCTGGTGCTCGACGAGCTCGGGATCCGCCTGGACTCCGAGCGGCACGCGGTCGCCGTGCGCGGCGAGGAGATCTCCATGCCGCTGCGCGAGTTCGAACTGCTCGAGATGCTGATGCGCCACACCGGACGCGTGCTCACCCGCGGCCAGCTCATCGACCGCGTCTGGGGCAGCAACTACTACGGCGACACCAAGACCCTCGACGTGCACATCAAGCGCATCCGCGCGCGCATCGAGGAGGAGCCGTCGAAGCCGAAGCTCATCTCCACCGTGCGCGGGGTCGGGTACCGCTTCGGGTAGCCCCGCGGCGCTGGCCGGCGCGGGCCGGCGCGGCGTCGGTCCGCACGAGAAAGCCCCCGCGATCCTGCCGGATCCCGGGGGCTTCGTCGTGTCTCGTGCGGAGGCTACTCGGCCGCGTTCGCCTCGCCCGACGCATCCTCTTCGGTCACGTCGTCTCCGACCTTGGGCTGGTCCGCGACCTCATCGGCCTCGGTGATCTCGTCGCCGACCGTGCTGTCGCCGTTCTCGTCAGCGCTGAAGTTCTCGGGCAGCACGTACTGGCGGTACTCCTCGAGCGTGCCGTCGAGCACGGGCACCTGGTAGGGCACCTCGGGTGAGCCGGCGATCTGGAAGTACGCCTCGATAGTGGAACCGGCCTTCAGACCGTCGAGCGTCACGAGCACGGGCGTCTGCTCGCCCTCGGGATCACCGAAGAGGGTGTTGCCCGTGGGCACCTCGAACTCGGCGCTCGCCTGCTGCGACCCGGAGCCGGTGAACGTGATCGTGAGATCCTGCGTCTCGCCCGACTGGTTGACCGCGCCGAACACGACGTTGAAGTTGTCGCCCGACTCGTCGGCCACGAGCATGATGTTGCGCACATCGACCGCGCCCACATCGACGTTGACGCCGTCGCTCGGGCCGTACGGAGTGGCGGTGGCGATCGGAGCGACGAGGCTGCAGCCGGTCGCGCCGAGCACGATGGCCGCCGCAACAGCGACGGTCGAGGCGATCCGAGTCTTCAAGGTTGTCCTCCGAGCCGTATGTGATCCGCGAATTGCGCACCGAAACATGAGCGCACAGTTGAGATCATCTTATCGGTGGCACCATCGAGCTGCAGCTTAGGCTCTCCTAACTTCGGCGAGTCGCTGTGATATTCTGGGGGCGATCGAGAAGGAGCCATTCGATGCAATTCGAGGTCGGAGAGACGGTGGTCTACCCCCACCACGGTGCAGCGAAAATCGTAGCGGTCAAGCAGCGCACACTCGGCGGCCGACAGCAGACGTTCCTCACGCTTCAGGTCCCTGAAGACAACCTCACGATCGAGGTTCCGGCGGAGAACTGCGAGCTGGTCGGGGTGCGCGACGTCATCGATCAGCAGGGGCTCGAGCGCGTGTTCGACGTACTGCGCGCTCCGTTCACCGAGGAGCCGACGAACTGGTCGCGTCGCTACAAGGCGAATCTCGAGAAGCTCGCGTCGGGCGACGTGCTCAAGGTGTCCGAGGTGGTGCGCGATCTGTGGCGGCGCGACCGCGACATCCGCTCGCTCTCAGCCGGCGAGAAGCGCATGCTCGCGAAGGCGCGTCAGATTCTCGTGTCCGAGGTCGCTCTTGCAGAGAAGACCGATGAGGTGAGCGCCGGATCGCTCGTCGACGAGGTGCTGGCCTCATAGGTCGCGTCGGATCGCGGATCGCCGATCCTGCCCGGCCCCAAAGCGCGGCACCCGAGTAGCCTGGGCGCATGAGCAGCTCAGCCTTTCTGACCGAAGCGGACGACGCCGTGCCGCATCCGCTCGCCACGCTCGGCGTCGTGCTCGTCGGGGCGGGAAGCGGGCTGCGGCTCGGAGGCGCTCAGCCGAAGGCGTTCTTCGAGTTGCACGGCCGGCCGATCATCGAATTCGGCATCGGCGTGGTCACCTCGCTTCCGCACTCGGGCCACCTCGTGGTGGTGGTGCCCGAGTCGCACGCGGCGCAGGCGCTCGAACTCGTCGAGCGGGTGCTCCCCGATCGCACCCGCTGGGAGGTCTCCGTCGTACCCGGGGGTCGCGAACGATACGAGTCGGTGCGATTCGGCCTGGAAGCGCTGCCCGAGTCGATCGACACGGTGCTCGTGCACGACGCGGCTCGCCCCTTCGCGAGCGCCGGGCTCTTCGAGCGTGTGATCTCCGAGGTGCAGGCGACTGGCGACGGCGTCGTGCCGGCGCTCCGGGTGACCGATACGCTGAAGCGGGTCGATTCCGACGGGTTCGTGCACGAAACGGTGGATCGCGCATCGCTCGTCGTCGTGCAGACTCCGCAGGGGTTCCCCCGCGAGCTTCTGGCCGCCGCGTACGCGGACGCCGAGCTGCAGAGCGCCGCGCCGACCGACGACGCAGCGGTCGTGCAATTCGGGGGCGGCCGCGTGCGGACCGTGCCCGGCGAACTGCGCGCCCACAAGCTCACGACGCCCGACGACATCGCGATCCTCGAGCACTTCCTCGCGGCGAACGCCGCGGGCTTGGAGGATGAGCAGTGATCCGCGTCGGCACCGGCTTCGATGTGCACGCGTACGCGGATGCGCGCCCCGATGCCGTACTGCGCCTCGCGGGCCTCGATTGGCCGGGAGAGCCGGCCCTCAGCGGGCACAGCGACGGCGACGCCGTATGCCACGCCGTCGTTGATGCGCTGCTCTCAGCCGCAGGGCTCGGCGACATCGGCGAATTGGTGGGGGTCGATGAGCCGACTACCGCCGGCGCCGCGAGCACCGGGTTCGTGACGGCGGCGCTCGAGCGCCTCGCGTCCGTCGGCTGGTCGCCCGTGAACGTCTCCGTGCAGGTCGTGGGGAATCGCCCGCGCTTCGCGGCCCGGCGCGACGAGGCTCAGCGCACGATGTCGGAGCTCGTCGGCGCTCCCGTCGCGCTCGCCGCAACCACCACGGACCACCTCGGGTTCACCGGCCGCGGCGAGGGTCTTGCGGTGATCGCGACGGCGCTCATCGAGCACTCCGCCGCCTGAGCCGCACAGCCTCCCGCCGAACCCGCGACGCTAGGAGGCGTACGACCCCACGAGGCGCACCGCGCCGCCCTGCACACCCTTCGCGCCCTGCTCGAATCCCTCGAGATCGCGGGACGACGCCGACACGGTTCCCGCAACCCACACGTCGAGCCCCTCAGCGGTGAGTGCGGCCGCGACGTGCTGCGCCGAGCTCGCGTCGACGACCGCGAACATGCCGATGCCGAGGTTCCACGCGCCCTCCACCGACTCGAGCGTGTGCCCGCCGAGATCGGCGAGGTGCCGGAAGACGGGGAGCGGCGACCAGGCGCCGCGATCCAGCTCGGTCCATGTGCCGACCGGCAGCACGCGGGCGAGATTCGCCGCGATGCCCCCGCCCGTCACGTGCGAGAGCGCGTGGATGGCGCCGTCGAGCGCCGGGTCGTCGAGCACGCGCAGCAGCGGCGAGGTGTAGAGCGCGGTCGGCACGAGCAGCGCCTCACCGTAGCTCGCGCCGAGCTCGGCGCTGCGGTCCGTGTACGAGACGCCCCGCTCGGCCAAGATGTGGCGCACGAGGGAGAAGCCGTTCGAGTGCAGACCGGAGGCCCCGAGTGCGAGGATCACGTCGCCGTCGGCGACGCGCTCCGGCCCGAGCACGCGGTCCGCCTCGACCACGCCGACAGCCGCCCCCGCCACGTCGTAGTCGTCGACGCCGAGCAGGCCGGGGTGCTCCGCGGTCTCGCCGCCGACGAGCGCCGTGCCCGTGGCCTCGCAGGCCTGCGCGATGCCGCGCACGATGTCGGCGATGCGCTGCGGCACGACCTTGCCGCACGCGATGTAGTCGGTCATGGCCAGCGGCTTCGCGCCCACCACGACGATGTCGTCGACGATCATCGCGACGAGGTCCTGCCCGATGGTGTCGTGGATGTCCATGGCCTGCGCGATCGCAACCTTCGTGCCGACCCCGTCCGTAGCGCTCGCGAGCAGCGGGCGACGGTATTCCTTCAGCGCCGATGCGTCGAACAGCCCGGCGAACCCGCCGACGCCACCGATCACCTCGGGGCCGTGCGTGCGCGCCACTGCGGACTTCATCAGCTCGACGGCCAGGTCACCGGCGGCGGTATCGACTCCGGACTGGGCATAGATCGACGCGTTTTCGCTCACCCGAACAGCGTACCCTGCGGTGCAGCACCCCGGAATCGGGGCCCTCGATCGAGCGTTCGGCTGCGTGTGGGAGACTAGACGCTGCGTCACCTCGACTCGACGCGTCACCCACTTCGCAGGGAGCATTCACTACAGCATGTGCGGCATCGTCGGTATCGTCTCGTCCGAACCCGTCAACCAGCAGATCTACGACAGCCTCCTGCTGCTGCAGCACCGCGGCCAGGACTCGACGGGCATCGCGACGCTCGACGGCGACTTCTTCCACATGGTGAAGGCCAAGGGCCAGGTGCGCGAGGCCTACCGCACCCGCGACATGCGCAGCCTCATGGGCAACGTCGGTCTCGGCCACGTGCGCTATGCGACGCGCGGCTCCGCGGCCGCCGAGGACGAGGCGCAGCCGTTCTACGTGGGCGCCCCGTACGGCATCATCCTCGTGCACAACGGCAACCTGACGAACACCCGCGAGCTCACCGCCGACCTGTACAACGTCGACCGGCGTCACCTCAACACGCACTCCGACACGGAGCTGCTGCTCAACGTGCTGGCCAACGAGCTGCAGTCGACCATCAGCGGGCTGTCGCTCGACGCCGAGCAGGTCTTCGCAGCGGTCTCGCGCGTGCACGAGCGTGTCGAGGGGTCGTATGCGGCGATCGCGCTCATCGCGGGCTACGGTCTCCTGGCCTTCCGCGATCCGTTCGGCATCCGCCCGCTCGTGCTCGGTCGCCGCACCGGCGCGAATGGCGGCGACGAGTGGGTCGTCGCCTCGGAGTCGCTGGTGCTCGAGTCGGGCGGGTACGAGCGCGTGCGCGACGTCGAGCCCGGCGAGGCGATCCTCATCTCCCCCGACGGCACGATGACGTCGCAGCAGTGCTCCACCGAGACCCGGCTCGTTCCGTGCGCGTTCGAGTACATCTATCTCGCCCGCCCCGACTCCGTGCTCAGCGGCATCTCCGTGTACGAAGCGCGTCTGCGCCTGGGGGACGTGCTCGCCGAGCAGGTGCAGGCGGAACTGCCCGGCGTCGAGATCGACGTGGTCATGCCGATCCCCGATTCCGGCCGGCCGAGCGCGATGCAGCTCGCGCAGCGTCTGGGCGTGCCCTATCGCGAGGGATTCTTCAAGAACCACTACGTCGGCCGCACGTTCATCATGCCGGGCCAGGCCGTGCGCAAGCGCAGCGTGCGTCAGAAGCTCAACGCGATGAGCTCGGAGTTCGCGGGCAAGAACGTGCTGCTCGTCGACGATTCGATCGTGCGCGGCACCACGTCGCGCGAGATCGTCGAGATGGCTCGCGCTGCGGGAGCGAAGTCGGTCATCTTCGCGTCGGCCGCCCCGCCCGTGGTCTTCCCGCATGTCTACGGCATCAACATGCCGTCGCGCAGCGAACTCATCGCTCACCAGCGCACGACCGGCGAGATCGCCGCCGAGCTGAACGCCGACCACCTCGTCTACATGAGCGTCGAGGGCATGAACCGCGCGATTCTCGCGGGGCAGGATCGCGTCACCGAACTCGAGCAGAGCTGCTTCACCGGCGAGTACATCACGGGCAGCGTCGACGAGGAGTACCTCTCCTGGGTCGAGGCCACGCAGGAGAGCTGAGACGCCGGTGAACTGAGGCGTCCCCCTCCGACCGCTTCACGACGAAACCCCCTGCCCTCGCGTGCGCGAGCAGGGGGTTTCGTCTCGGGGCGAGCGAGCGTCAGCGCTTCGGATTCTCCGGATCGACCGGGCTCTCCGGTGCCGGCGGAGGGACCTGCTGCGACCCGGGCACCTCAGGGGGCGTCGGGTGCTGCGGAGCCGCGGGGGCGGCCGGCGGCGTCGCCGGGCGCTCGGGCTCGGTCGGGCTCTTCTGCTCGGTCGAAGACGTCGGTGCTGCGGGTCCGGCATCGTCGCCGGAGCCGTCGCGATCCGAACTGACCTCCTTGCGCAGAATCTTCATCGACTGCCCCAGGCTCCTCGCGAGCCCGGGAAGCTTGGGAGCGCCGAACAACAGCAGCACGATGAACAGGATGACGATCAACGTCGGCCCTGAGAGGTTGCCGATCATGGAAAGCAGGCTCCGATCGTTGCGGCGAGACGCTTAGGAAGCGTCCGTCTTGGTGTTGGAGGGGGTCGCCTCCGCGGACTTCTCGGCGTCGCTGCCGACCTCCTTGCGAAGGATCTTCATCGACTGGCCGAGGCTCTTCGCCAGCGCCGGCAGCTTCGGAGCGCCGAACATCAGCAGAATGATGAAGAGGATCGCAACGAGGTGCATCCCTGTGAGGTTACCGAGCATGGCAGTTTCTCCGAATCGTCGTTGAGTGATTATCGCACGTCGGACTGGATGGCGATACCGGTACCGCGCCTGCGCCGCGCCGCGAACCCGAGCAGGATCGCGAAGAGGCTGCCGAGGCCGGCGCCGATGGCCGCGCCGATGAGTGCCATGAACCCGACGATCTGCCCGAGCGTGTACTCGGCTCCCTCCTCGATCGGGAAGAACAGGCACGCGATCATGGCGATGAGCGCCCCTGCGACGAGACCGCCGATGACGATGCGCCCCACCCGCACGGAGCGCTCGATGGTGACTTCGCGCTGCGTCACCTCGACGACGGGCTCGCGCTCGACGGATACGGCGTCCTCTGGTGCGGCGGGCGCGGGTGCCGTGCTCGCGGGTTCGGCGTCGGCGGGCTCCCGTGCAGGAAGGCCCGTCGGAAGATCGGACTGAGTCATACCTCTAGTGTCTCAGCTTCGACTGGGTGCTCGCGCACGAGCGGGAGCAGCCCGACGAGCGCTGCGCGCGAACCCGAGGCGATGACCCGCGAGTCGTCCACCGCGCTGCTCCAGTCCACGTCGCCGCAGGCGAGCGCGATCCAGGTCTCCGCATCGGTTTCGATCACGTTCGGCGGAGTGCCGCGCGTGTGCTTCGGGCCGCTGACGCACTGCGTCGCGCCGTAGGGCGGCACGCGCACCTCGACGGTGTTGCCGGGCGCCCGCTCGGCGAGTTCCTCGAGCAGGTAGCGCACCGCCGTCGCAACATCGGTGCGCGCCGTGCTCCCCGACCGCACGGCGGCCAGGGCTGCGCGCCCGTCCTCGATGGAAATCCTCCGCTTCGCCACGGTTCCAGCCTATCCGCGCTTCGGTAGTCTGGAGGGCGTGAAGATCCTCGTCCTGGGCCCCGGCGCCCGAGAACACGCCATCGTCCTCGCCCTCCTCGCGGAGGGCGCCGATCACGAGATCGTCTGCGCCCCAGGCAACGCGGGCATCGCTGCGAGCGGGGTCGAGACGCCCGAGCTCGCGTACACCGACCCCGAGGCAGTCGCCTCGTTCGTGCAGGATCGCGCATTCGATCTCGTGGTGATCGGCCCCGAGGCGCCGCTCGTCGCGGGAGTGGCGGATCCGCTGCGCGCTGCAGGGGTTCCCGTGTTCGGCCCCGACCGAGCCGCCGCGCAGCTCGAGGGTTCGAAGGCGTTCGCCAAGCGGGTCATGGAAGAGGCCCGAGTGCCCACCGGCCGCGCCTCCCGGGTCACGTCGGTCGAAGCCGCAGGCGCGGTGCTCGACGAGTACGGTGCGCCGTACGTGGTGAAGGCCGACGGCTTGGCCGCCGGCAAGGGAGTGCTCGTGACCGAGGATCGCGACGCTGCGCTCGCGCACGTGGCGACCTGGGCCCCGCACGGGGAGGTGCTCATCGAGGAGTTCCTCGACGGGCAGGAGGTGTCGCTCTTCTTCTTCGCCGACGGGCACGACGTGCTGCCGCTGAGCCCTGCGCAGGACTACAAGCGCATCTACGACGGAGACGCGGGCCCGAACACGGGCGGCATGGGCGCCTACTCGCCGCTCCCGTGGGTCGCCGACGACTTCGTCGCGGAGATCACCCGCACCGTCGCTCTGCCCACGGTGCGGCAGCTCGAATCCGAGGGCACCCCGTTCGTCGGGCTGCTCTACTGCGGGCTGATCGTCACCGAGAAGGGCGTGCGCGTCATCGAGTTCAACGCGCGCTTCGGCGACCCCGAGACGCAGGTGGTACTCGCGCGGCTCGAGTCGCCGCTCAGCCGCTACCTCCTGGCTGCGGCGAACGGCGCGCTGGCCGCCGCGCCCGAACCCGAGTTCTCCTCCGACCCCGCTGTGATCGTCGTGGTCGCGAGCGAGGGCTACCCCGGCGACGTGGTCACCGGCCGCACGATCACCGGGATCGAGGAGGCGGCCGCTCTCGACGGCGTGCATGTGGTGCACGCCGCGACCGCGCGGAGCGAAGACGGCGGGTGGATCGCGACGGGCGGGCGCGTGCTCGGCGTCGTCGCGCGCGGAGCCGACTTCTCCGAGGCCCGCGACCGCGCGTATGCGGGCGTCTCGAAGATCTCGCTCGAGGGCGGCCAGTCGCGCACGGACATCGCGGCCCGCGTCGCCTGACGGACCTCGAGCTGTTCGGGCGCGCTCGCTTGTACCGCTAGTTGCCGCGGATCAGCGTGTCGAAGTCGGGCTCGTCCGGTTCGTCCGTCTCATCGGGCTCGTCAGCCTGATCGGGCTCGTCAGCCTGTTCGGGCTCGTCCGACTGATCGGTGCGGCCGCTCCCGCTCGCGTCGGGGAGCTCGGAGCGATCGATCTGGAGCGTCTGGTCGAGGTCCTGCTCGGGCACGAGTTCCTCGGAGTCGTCGGCCACGACCTCGGCGGGGCGTTCGATCGGCTGCCCCTCGGCGTCATCAGTCGGGACGACCGCAACGGGGCCCGTCTCGAGCTCCGGAAGGTCGCCGACCGCCGGCTCGGCCTCCAGCTCGATCTCGGCCTGACCGTCAGTCGCTGCCGACGGCGACTCCGGGGCGCCGTCGACGTCTCCGTCGTCGAGTTCGCCGTCGAGCTCGGGCGCCGCGACCTCCAGTGCGCCGGCGGCACCGGCTCCAGCAGCAGCTCCGGCGCCAGCCGCAGCACCGGCTCCGCCCTCCGCCGCCTCGCCGCCCGCAGCGGGCGTCTCCCGCTCGCCGAATACGCCGGCGGCCTGCGCGGCCTCGAGCGCCGACGTGAGATCGCGCAGCAGCACCTGCCACCCCTCCTGGGAGGCCGCCGCTCGCTCGCTCGCCGCGGGCAGGGCGTCGAAGCCCGTCTCCGTGACGGTGATGCCGGTGTCAAGCCCCTGAGTGCGCAGCGTGATCAGCACCGCGGTGTCGCGCTCATCGCCCGCCTCGCGCCACGTGAAGCCGACCGCATGGCCGTCGACCCACACGTCGATGGTGCCCGAGGCGTCGCGGCTGACCGCCGCATCCCCCTCGCCTTCGGACCACTGCTCCGCGACAGCGCCGCCCACGCGCGCCTCGAGCTGCAGCTCGGGCCACCACTCGGCCCGGCGATCCGGCTCCACGAGATACGTCCAGGCAGCGGCTCGCGCGACGCCCACTCGACTCCGCGCTACCACAGGCCCCAGCGGGATCATACTTCTCCTCAAGGTCACTCGTGCCGGCGTTCTCGACCGGCCGCGGATGCTCGGCTCGCGCACGAGTCTCCGCCTTTCTCCGAGCGTAGCGCCACCCCCTGACAATCGGGCGCGGACGAGCTGCCTTTCGGAGTATTGCCGCCGGAATCGAGATGTTGCAGCACGTCCGGCGATCCTGCGTCCTCGCGCACGTGCGCATGGCGCGCAGTGCGAGAATGATCGGGTGACCACACTCCCCGCATCCACGCAGCTCGCCGGCTGGCGCCACATCTACTCGGGCAAGGTTCGCGACCTCTACACGCCCGCCGACGGCTCCGCCGCGCATCTGCTCGTCGTCGCGAGCAATCGCGTGAGCGCCTTCGACCACGTGCTCGAACCGCCGATCCCGGGCAAGGGCGCGCTGCTCACGGCGCTGTCGAACTGGTGGTTCTCGCGCATCGACCTCGCGAATCACCTCGTCGCCGACGCGGCCGAGGCGCCGGCGGTGCCCGACGAGGTCGCCGATCGCGCGATGCTGACGCGCAAGCTGGAGATGCACCCGATCGAATGCGTCGTGCGGGGCGCGCTCACCGGGTCGGGTTTCGCCGAGTACCAGCGCACCGGAGCGGTCTGCGGCATCGAGCTGCCCGAGGGGCTGAGCGACGGCGACCTGCTCGACGAACCGATCTACACCCCCGCCTACAAGGCGCCGCTCGGCGAGCACGACGAGAACATCACGTTCGAGCGCAGCGTCGAGCTCGTGGGCGCCGAGGTCGCCTCCGCGCTGCGCGACGCCTCGCTGCAGATCTTCACCGCCGCACGTGAGCTCGCGGCGGCGCGCGGCGTGGTGCTCGCCGATACGAAGTTCGAGTTCGGGCGCGACCCGGGCACCGGCGAGCTCGTGCTCGCCGACGAGGTGCTCACGAGCGATTCCTCGCGGTACTGGGACGCATCGGTGTACCACGACACGACGCTCCCCCGGAAGGATCGCCTCGCCTCCTTCGACAAGCAGATCGTGCGCAACTGGCTGTCGGAGCACTGGGACGGGGCGGGCGAACCTCCCGTGCTGCCCGAAGCGATCGTCGCGCAGACGTACGAGCGGTACCGCGAGCTCTACGTGCGGCTGACCGGCGGAGAGCCGCCGTACTCGCCCGTCGCCGTCTGAACGGCCGAGCGATCCGACACCTCGCGATCCGTGCGAGAATATTCAGGAGCTTCACCACGAGAAACGGAGACCCCGGGTGCCCACGATTGTCGTTGATGTCATGCCCAAGGCCGAGCTGCTCGACCCGCAGGGCAAGGCCACCACGGGGGCGCTCGCTCGTCTCGGCCACGAGAAGTTCGAGAACGTGCGCATCGGTAAGCGGTTCGAGTTCCAGGTCGCCGGCGAGGTGACCGACGCGGTACTCGCCGAGGTGCGCCAGGTCGCCGACGACATCCTGTCGAACGGGGTCATCGAGGACGTCGTCGCGATCAGCGTCGACGGCGTCCAGGTCGCCGACGCGCCCGCTGCCGACGCGCTCGCCGGCGAGGCCCGCTGATGCCGCGGATCGGGGTCGTCACCTTCCCCGGCTCCCTCGACGACCGCGACGCGCAGCGCGCGATTCGCCGCGCCGACGGCGAACCGGTGGAGCTCTGGCACGCCGACCACGACCTGCAGGACGTGGAGGCGATCGTGCTGCCCGGCGGTTTCAGCTACGGCGATTACCTGCGCCCCGGAGCCATTGCAGCGGTCTCGCCCATCATGACCGAGGTCGTCGCCGCCGCGAACCGAGGGCTGCCCGTTCTGGGCATCTGCAACGGGTTCCAGGTGCTCGTGGAGGCGCACCTGCTGCCGGGCGGGCTCATCCGCAACGCGCATCAGCAGTTCATCCGCCGCGACCAGAGACTGATCGTGGAGAACGCCGACACGGCGTGGACGCACCGCTTCCAGCCGGGCGAGGAGATCGTCATCCCGCTGAAGAACGGCGACGGCGGCTATATCGCGAACGAGGAGACCCTGAAGTACCTCGAGGGCGAAGGGCTCATCGCGTTCCGCTACGCCGGTGTGAACCCGAACGGATCGCTGAACGACATCGCAGGGCTCACGAACGAGCGCGGCAACGTGGTCGGCCTCATGCCCCACCCCGAGCACGCGGTGGAGGCCGGCTTCGGCCCCGACATGCCCGAGGCCATGCGATCCGGCACCGACGGCCTGCGCTTCTTCGAGAGCGCCGTCGAGGCGCTCGTCGCGCGCGCAGCCTGAACGGCGCTGCCGAGGCGACTCGGGGACGGCACCCCTAGGCCGTGACTCGCGCGAGGTCGAGGCCGTATGACAGGACGCGCAGCGGCCCGATGTCGCGCTCGATCGTGAACTCGCGCTCCGGAATCTGCACGAAGCCGAGCCGCTCGTACAGGCGCTGCGCAGAGATCATCTGCTCGCCCGTGTGCAGCACGACGCGGTCGAGTCCGCGTCTCCGCGCGAGCTCGGCGGCGTGCCGCATGATCGCCTCACCCACGCCTCGTCCGCGAGCAGCGCGCGAGACGCCGAGCAGGCGCACGTCGAACTCGTTCTCGGCGGTGTCGTCGATCAGCCGCTCTCCCGGTCTCGGTGCCGTGATCGAGCCGAGCAGATCTCCGCTCGCCCGGTCGACGGCGACGAGCACTTCGGAGATCTGATCGCGCCCCGCGACGTCCTCGATCTCGGCGAGGTACTCGTCGTTCAGCGTGTAGTCGCCTTCGTAGGCGGCGCGCACCATGGCGCCCACCGGGGCGTACTCCTCGGGGCGCACACGTCGAATCTCAATCGTTTCCTGCACCCCGGAAGCCTACTCCTCTGCGGGTGCGCGCACCTCTGCGGCTGCGCGAGCCGCGTCGGGGAGCGCCTCGATGATGCGCGCGAGTGCAGCGTCGTCGTGCGCGGCAGTGACGAACCACGCCTCGAACGCGCTCGGCGGCAGGTTCACTCCGCGCTCGAGCATCGCGTGGAAGAACGCGCGATGCGCCGCGACGTTCTGCCGCTGCACCTCCGCGTACCCGCGCGGCGCCGAGGGGAATGCGCCGAACAGCACGCTGAACAGCGTGCCGGCCCGCTGCACGCGGTGGGGCACCCCCGCGTCCTCGAGGGCCGCCGTCACCGCACCGGTGAGCACGTCGGCGGCGTGCGACAGACGGGCGTACGCCGCGTCGTCGGCGTGCTGCAGGGTGGTGAGTCCCGCGGCGACGGCGAGCGGGTTCCCCGACAGCGTCCCCGCTTGATACACGGGTCCGAGCGGAGCGAGCAGCTCCATCAGCTCGGCGCGTCCGCCGAGCGCGGCGAGCGGCAGGCCTCCCCCGACGACCTTGCCGAAGGTCAGCAGATCGGGTGCCACGCCCGGGGCGACACGATCCTGCTCGATGCCCCAGAACCCCGAGGGCCCGGCCCGGAACCCGGTGAGCACCTCGTCCAGGATGACGAGGGCGCCGTGCGCGTGCGCGAGCCGGATCATTGCCTCGGTGAATCCGGGCATCGGCGGCAGCACGCCCATGTTCGCGGCGGCGGACTCGGCGATGACGGCGGCGATGCGGTCGCCGTGCTCGGCGAAGGCGGCTTCGAGCGCGTCGAGGTCGTTGTACGGCAGCACCAGCGTCTGCCCGGCGGTCTCGGGGGTCACCCCGGCCGACCCCGGCATCGCGAGCGTCGCGAGCCCCGACCCCGCCTCGGCCAGCAGGCCGTCCGAGTGGCCGTGGTAGTGCCCTGCGAACTTGATGATGAGGGGCCGCTGCGTCGCGCCGCGGGCGATGCGGATCGCCGTCATCGTCGCCTCCGTACCCGTCGAGACGAGCCGCACTCGCTCGATCACCGGCACGCGCGCGATGATCTCTTCGGCGAGCTCGGCCTCCTGCGGCACCGATGCCCCGAAGCCGAGGCCGCGCGCGGCCGCCTGCTGCACGGCGTCGACGACGGCGGGGTGCGCGTGCCCGAGCAGCGCCGGCCCCCACGATGCTACGAGGTCGACGTATTCGTTGCCGTCGACATCCGTGACGTACGGGCCGGAGCCGGAGACGAGGAAGCGGGGGGTGCCTCCGACAGACCCGAACGCGCGCACCGGCGAGTTCACGCCGCCGGGAATCACGCGTGCGGCGCGCTCGGACAGCGCGGCGCTCGCGGCGGCTTCGGGGTGGGGAATGAGGTGCGCGTTCATCGGTTCCATCCTGCGATCTCGGTTGCGAAGTAGGTGAGTACGGTGTCGGCTCCGGCGCGCTTGATGCTCACCACCGATTCCTCGATGGCGCGCTCGCGATCGATCCAGCCGTTCGCTGCGGCCGCTTCGATCATCGCAGCCTCCCCCGACACTTGATAGGCCCATACCGGCACGGGGCTGACCGCGGCGACGTCGGCGAGCACGTCGAGGTAGCTCATGGCGGGCTTCACCATGACGATGTCGGCGCCCTCGGCGAGATCGAGCTCGGCTTCGCGCACCCCTTCGCGGCGGTTGGCGGGATCCTGCTGATAGGTGCGGCGGTCTCCGACGAGCTGGGAGTCGACCGCCTCGCGGAAGGGCCCGTAGAACGCCGAGGCGTACTTCGCCGAGTAGGCGAGGATCGCCGTGTCGTGGAAGCCGTGCTCGTCGAGCGCGTCGCGCACCGAGGCGACCTGGCCGTCCATCATTCCCGAGAGCCCGAGCAGCGCGGAGCCCGCCTCCGCCTGGGCGAGCGCCATGGCCCGGTATCGTTCGAGCGTCGCGTCGTTGTCGACGACGATCTGGTCGCTGTCGGGCGAGGTGACGCGCAGCACGCCGCAGTGGCCGTGGTCCGTGAACTCGTCGAGGCAGAGGTCGGTCTGCACGACCAGGGCATCGCCCACCTCTTCGGCGATGGCGCGCGTCGCGACGTTGAGGATGCCGTCCGGATCGTCGGCCGCGCTGCCCACGGCGTCGCGCACCTCGGGCACGCCGAACAGCATGACGCCGCCGATCCCGGCCTCCGCCGCCTCTCCCGCGGCGCGGCGCAGGGAGTCGATCGTGTGCTGGTGGACGCCGGGCATCGAGGAGATCGCCTGGGGCTCGGAGATCCCCTCGCGCACGAAGAGCGGCAGCACGAGGTCCGCGGCGTGCAGGCGGGTCTCTGCGGTGAGGCGGCGCATCGCGCGGCTGGTGCGCAGGCGGCGCGGGCGAACGGTGGGAATCATGCTGGGCGACCTCCTGGGGTGCTCGGGAACAGTGCGTGAGAAACCCGATCGAGCAGGTTCGAGACGGTGTGCGGATCGGCGATGACGTCTGCGGCCAGGCCGTGCTCCGCGAGCGCGCGGCCGGACGGAGCGCCGATTGCGGCGAGCCGCACCCCGGGCGGCAGCGGCGCGAAGCGACGCGCGACCTCGCGCGCACCCGAAGCGCTGAGCACGAGGATCACGTCGACCTCGCCTGCGCGCACGCTCGCCTCGACCGAGGTGTCGCGGGGGGCCGGGAGCGTGCGATACGCGGTCACCCGGTCGACCCGGTGCCCGGCGCGCTCGAGCGCCGTCTCGAGGGTTCGGTCGGCGAGCTCGGAGACAGGCAGGAGGAATCGCAGCGCGGCATCGGTCGGGAGTTCGAGCAGCGCCTCGACGAGACCGACCGCCGAGTAGTCGGAGGACGGTGCGAGAGCGGGGTCGAAGCCGCGCGCCCGGAGAGCGTCAGCCGTTGCGGGGCCGACCGCGGCGACGCGCGGATCTCCCGGCCGAGAGGCTTCCGGTGCTGCCGCTCCGGCGGCCGCGAAGGCATCGGCGGCGTTCGCGCTCGTCACCAGCAGCCACTCGTATTCTCCCCGGTTCCACGCCGCCGCAGCAGCCTCGAGCGGGGCCGGATCGGACGGCGGGGCGATCTCCGTGAGCGGTGCCTGCACGGGCAGTCCGCCCCGCGCCCGCACTTCCGCGGCGTCGCGCTCGCCGGCGGCGCCGCCGCGGGTGACGAGCACGCGCGCTCCCCCGAGCATGGAGGCGTGCGGATCGCCCGGCCTCGATGCGGCGGGCGCGGTCCCAGCGGAGCGGGCCGCGCGATCCTCGTCCGTCATGCCCCGCCCCCGAGCGGCGCGAGCTCCGCGGCTCCGTTCTCGAGCAGCTCCGCGGCGACCCGACGCCCGAGCTCGGCGGGCACCTCGGCCACCGGCACCTCGACGTCTGCGGCGGTGCCGCTCCACGGCAGGGCGGCCTCGGCGGTCAGCTGCTCGGAGCCGTCGACAAGGTAGACCACTGCGCGCAGTCGAAGGGCATCGCCCTCGATCTCGGCGGTAGCCCCGATCGGGGCGGCACACCCCGCTTCGAGTGTGGCGAGCAGCGCCCGCTCGGCGAGCGCGGTGGCGCGCCCCTCGGCGTCGTCGAGTGCCGCGAGGGCGGCGACGTACGGCTCGGTGGTCGCGTCGGCCTCGCGCACCTCGATCGCCAGCGCGCCCTGGCCGGGAGCTGCGGGAACGTCGGTCAGGGGGAAGCGCTCGGTGATGGCGGTCGCTCGCCCGAGCCGGTCGAGGCCCGCAGCAGCGAGCACGACGGCGTCGAGATCCACGCCCACACGACCGAGGCGGGTGTCGACGTTGCCGCGCAGATCGTGCACCTCGATGTCTGCACGGCGCGCGCGCAGCTGCGCCGCGCGCCGCGGCGAACCGGTGCCAACGCGTGCGCCCTCCGGAAGATCGACGAGCGTGAGGCCGTCGCGCGCGCACAACGCGTCGCGCGCATCCGCGCGCGCCGGAACCGCGCCGAGCACGATGCCCGGGCAGGCGCCCGTCGGCAGATCCTTGAGCGAGTGCACGGCCAGATCGCACTCGCCCGCGAGGAGCGCATCTCGAAGCGCGCTCACGAAGACGCCGGTGCCGCCGAGCTGCGACAGCGGAGCGCGGGTCACGTCGCCGTGCGTCGTGACGATGACGAGAGCGACGTCGAGGCCCGTGGCCGTCGCGATCTGCTCGGCGACCATCGTCGTCTGCGAGACGGCGAGGGCGCTTCCGCGAGTTCCGACGCGCAGCAGCCCCGGCGCGGCCGCAAGCGGCGCGTCGGAGCGGAAGACGCGGCCGGACGAGGTGGGAAGCGATGCGTTCATGTCGAGGAGTCTTTCGGGTCGATTCATCAGTGTGAGACGGCGGTGAGGGCCGCGACGGCGGCTTCGCGCGCGCCCTGCACGATCGCGGCGAGGCCGGTTCCGCTCACCCAGTCGCCAGCGAGCGTGACGCCGGGCGGTGCGACGACGGGGCGGGCATCGCGCGATCCGGGCGGGTGGCCCATGCGCCACGTGCAGCGCACCAGGTCGACGACCGTATCGGCGCGGATGTCGATGCCGAGGATGCGAGACGCGTCGTAGCGGGCGATGCTGCGCACCTCGGCGTCGTCGAGCCCGACCGTTTCGGGTGCCGAGCCCGCACGTCCGTACGAGAGGCGCACGATGTGCCGCCCCGGCCCGGCTTCGCGGGCGCGCTCGGGCCACTTCGCGGTCACGTGCGTGAGCGCCTTCGCCAGGATCGGGGCGGCCTCGCCCCCGCGCTTCGATGCCGCCCCGACCGCGTCGCGTGCGACGAGCGCGCCGGTGCCGCGCGGTGCACGATCGAGGCGCGGATCGTCGATCGCGAGCGCGACGACCTCGATGCGATCGGTCGTCTGCCCGGCAGTGCCGCTCTCGCCGACGAGGCGTCGAGCCACATTCTCGGGGACCGCCAGCACGACGCCGTCGACTTCCGCGAGCACGGCATCGTCGTCGCCGAGCAGCCGCCAGGCATGCGCGGTGTCGTGCACGGCCGAGGGCTCCTGCAGTCGTCGCACCTTCGCACCCCGACGCACGGTGACGCCGAGCCGAGCAAGATCGGCTTCGAGTCCGGCGATCAGCTGCGTCATCCCGCCGCGAAGCCCCGCGACCGCCCCGCCCGCTGCAGCTTGTCCACCGCGCACGTCGCGAGCCGCCGCGATGAGCGTGCCCCGCTTCGCGAACGCATCGGCGAGTCCGGGCACCGTGGTCACGCCGAGCCGATCAGGGTCGGACGAGTAGACGCCGAGCGCGACGGGCCGCACCAGCCGGTGCAGGGCGCGCGATCCCAACCGAGCGCGCACGAGCTCGGCGAGGGAGGCCGCGTCGCGCCCGATGCTCCGCGGCAGCAGCGGTTCGATCGCGGCCCGCAGCGCGCCCGGCGCGCCCAGCGCGCGAACGGTCGCGCGGGAGAGCGGGGCGGCCGGGATTCCAAGCGTTCCGGCGGCGGGCAGCGGGATCGATCGCGGTCCGTCGATCACCCAGGAACCGAGCGGAGCGGGCCGAACGATCTGATCGGTCATGCCGAGATCGTCGATCAGTGCCGCAACGGTGCCGCCCCGTGTGGCGAACGATTCGGCTCCGATGTCGATGGTCACACCGGCGATCGAGGCGCCGCGGATGCGACCTCCGAGGCGATCGGCGCCCTCGATCACGACGACGTCAGCGCCCGAGACGGCGAGTTCGCGCGCCGCAGTGAGCCCTGAGACCCCTCCGCCGACGACCGCGATGCGCGGGCGCCGAGAGTCAGGCTCCATGCGCGAGCGCGACGATGCGGGTGAGCACGTCGGGGTCGGTCTCCGGCGGCACGCCGTGACCGAGGTTCAGCACGTGAGCGGGGGCGCTCCGGCCCTGGCGGAGCACATCGGCGACGTGGGCCTCGAGCACCTCGGGAGCAGCGCCGAGGAAGGCGGGGTCGATGTTTCCCTGCAGGGGCATCCGGCCGCCGAGCCGGCGGTTGGCCTCTTCGAGCGGCGTGCGCCAGTCGACGCCGAGCGCATCCACGCCGACCTCGGCGAGCTCCTCGAGCAGGTGGCCCGAGCCGACCGCGAAGTGGATGATCGGAACGGCGCGCGTTTCGGCGGCGTACCCCTCGCCGGCGGCGAAGCCGAGCCGGCGCACCGGCTCCAGCGTGCGCCGCGACGCGGGTGCGACGCGCTCGCGGTAGTCGGTCGGCGACAGCGATCCCGCCCAGGAATCGAACAGCTGCACGGCGCTCGCGCCCGCCTCGACCTGCGCTTCGAGGAACACTCCGCAGAGATCGGCGACCCAGTCGAGCAGCGCGGCCCAGGTCTCGGGGTCGGAGTGCATGAGTGTGCGCGCGCGCAGATGGTCGCGCGACGGGCCGCCCTCCACGAGATACGCGGCGAGCGTGAACGGAGCACCGGTGAACCCGATGAGCGGCGTGCTGCCCAGCACATCGGCGGTGAGGCGCACCGCTTCGCGCACCGGGTCGAGCGCGGCACGAAGACGCTCGGGCGTGAACTCCTCGCGAACCCGAGCGACATCCGCGGCGGTGCGCACCGGGTTCGCGAACACGGGACCGCGCCCGGCGACCAGATCGACGTCGACACCGACCAGCTTCATCGGCACCACGATGTCGCTGAAGAACACCGCGGCGTCGACACCGTGCCGGCGCACCGGCTGCAGGGTGATCTCGCTGGCGAGGTCGGGGGTCAGGCACGCATCGAGCATCCGGTGATCGGCGCGGATGGCGCGGTACTCGGGCAGGGAGCGACCGGCCTGACGCATGAACCAGACCGGCGTAGACTCGGGGCGGTCGCCCCTGAGGGCTCGGATCAATGGTGCGTCGCCCGTTCGGCCGGTGACGAGCGGGTGCGAAGCTGGGAGGAAGTTCATCGGTCGAGATGCTAGCTTATAGATCTGATGTGTCACATCTGATGTGTTCAGATTCGAGCGAAACGCCGCGCGAAACATCCACGAATCCCCGATCAGAAAACGTATCGATTATCTATGCTGCTGTGCCTCTCCTTCGATCACCGCGGGTGCTCCTTCCCTCTGCTGGAGCGCCTCACCGGGCGCACCCGGGAGATCACCGACGCGTTGACCGCCGCGCCTGATCTGGAGGGCGTCGTCGTGCTGTCGACGTGCAACCGATTCGAGGTGTACGCCCAGGCCGCTCATGACACGAGCAACGCCGTCGTCGAGCAGATCTCCGAGACCGCGGGCGTGCCGGTCTCGTCGCTCTCGATGGCCGCTGACGTGGAGCTGGATCACCGCGCCGCCGAGCACCTCTTCGCCGTCGCTTCGGGGCTCAAGTCCGCCGTGGTCGGCGAGGAGGAGATCGCTGGGCAGGTGCGCCGCGCGCACGTCGAAGCACGCGAGCGCGGAACCATGACCAATCACCTCGAGCGCCTCTTCCAGACGGCGACGCGCACCTCGCGCACGGTGAAGCATCGCACCGAGATCCACTCGCAGGGGCGCTCGCTCGTGCGCCTCGCCCTCCGCCTCGCGGAGAGCCGCGTGCCCGTGTGGGAGGAGGCGCGAGTGCTCCTGATCGGCACGGGGGCCTACGCGGGAGCGACCATCGCGGCGCTGCGCTCCCGGGGCGCGGAGCGCATCAGCGTCCATTCGCCCTCGGGCCGAGCGGCCGACTACGCAGCGCGGCACGAGCTCACTGCCGTCGACCCCGCCGATCTGCGCAGCGCGCTCGACGACGCCGACATCATCATCGCGTGCAGCCGCACCGAGGAGCCGCTGCTCACCGAGGCCGACTTCACCGAGGCCGACTTCACCGAGGCCGACTTCACCGAGGCCGACTTCACTGACGCCGACTCCGCTCCGCGCGCCTCGCGCCTCCTCATCGACCTCGGCATGCCCCGCAACATCGATCCTGCGGTGACGCGCATCGACGGCATCGAGCTGCTCGACCTCGAGACGGTCGCGAAGCACGCCCCGATCACCGAGCTCAGCACCGAGCACGAGGCGCTGGAGATCGTGCACGACGCGGCTGTCGAGTTCGGCGCTTCGCAGGCGGAGCGCGACACCCTCCCCGTACTGCTGGCGCTCCGCGGGCACGTCAACGCGATTCTCGAGGAGGAGCTCTGCCGCGCCAGGCGATCGGGCGACGAGGACGACGAGGCGACCTCCGCCGATGTGGAGGCCGCGCTGCGTCGACTCACGGGCCGCCTGCTGCACGCGCCCACCACGCGCATCCGCTCCCTCGGGCGCGAGGGCCGAGCGTCGGAGGCGTCCGACGCGCTCTCCGCCCTCTTCGGCCTGGAATCGGCGGATCGCGCCTGAGCCGACGAACGGGGCGAGGCCCCGCCGGGCGCAGTCGCGCTGAAACGCTGCGGCGCTCGGACGCATCCGGATCCCGACCCTGTTACGGGCGGTAGTAGATCGCGACGCGAGAACCTCCGTGCTCCACGACCTCGACCGGTGTGTCGAACACGCGCTGCAGCACCTCGGGCGTGAAGACCTCGTCGGGGGTGCCCGACGCGACCACGTGCCCGTCGGCGAGCGCCACGATGCGGTCGGCGTAGGCCGCTGCGAAGTTCACGTCGTGGATGACGAGCACGACGGTCTTGCCCAGCGCATCCGCCGCGGCGCGCACCTGCCCCATCATCGACACGGCGTGACGCATGTCGAGCCCGGTGAGCGGCTCGTCCAGCAGTACGTAATCCGTGTCCTGCGCGAGCACCATCGCCACGAACGCCCGCTGCCGCTGCCCACCCGAGAGCTCGTCGATGAAGCGGTGCTCCATCGCCGTGAGGTCGAGGAACTCGATGGCCGACGTGATCGCCTCGACATCGGCCGCGGTGATGCGCCCCGCCGAGTGCGGAAACCGCCCGAAGGTGACGAGCTGCCGCACGGTGAGGCGCGACATGAAGTGATTCTCCTGCCGCAGGATCGAGACCGCACGCGCCAGCTCGCGCGGCTTCGCGGTGCGCACGTCGAGATCGCCGATCGTGACCCGGCCCGAGTCGGCGTCGAGCAGGCGCCCGATGATGGTGAGCATGGTCGACTTGCCGGCGCCGTTCGGCCCGATCAGCGCGGTGACGCCGCCCCGCTCGATGGAGAGGTCGATCGGACCGAGCACCCGGTGCCCGGCGTAGTGCTTCGCGACATCGGTGAGCGCGATCATGCGCGGTCTCCGGTCGCCGGGCGAATGGTGCGACGGCTCATCAGCGGAGCCCCTTTCTCAGCAGGATGGCGAGGAACAGCAGTCCGCCCGCGAATTCGATGATCACGGTGACGAGCCCCGCGGCGGCGAACACGTGCTTGAGCACGAACGTGGCGCCGAGCAGTGTGACGAGGGCCACCCCGATCGCGAGCGGGAGGGTCTCGGCGTGGCGATCCTCTCGCGTGAACTGGTACGCGATCGTAGCGACGAGGAATCCGAAGAACGTCATCGGGCCCACCATCGTCGCCGACACCGAGATGAGCACCGCGACGGTCACGAGGATCAGCACGACCTCTCTGCGGTACGCGACCCCGAGCCCGGTCGCCACGTCCCGCCCCAGCGCGACGACGTCGAAGACGCGGCGGCGACGCCACACGACGACCAGCACGATCGCGACGATGGCTCCCGCGATGGGCAGGTAGTCGGGGTTGCCCCTGCCGATGCTGCCGAAGAGGCGCGCGCTCAGCACGTCGAACTCGCTCGGGGTGAGCAGGCGCTGCATGAAGGTCGACAGCGAGCCGAACCCGATGCCCAGCACCACGCCCACGAGCAGCAGCAGGTGCAGGTTCGCGCGCTTCCCCGAGAAGAGCCACCCGTAGAGCAGCGTCGCGAACGCGATCATGAGGAGGCTCTGCGCGATGATCTTCGGAATCCCCTCCATGCCGACCGCGGCCATGCCGAAGACGAAGACGAGCGCCGTCTGCGAGAGCACGTACAGGGCGTCGAATCCGAGGATCGACGGGGTGAGGATCCGATTCGCGGTCGCCGTGTGGAAGAGGACGGTCGCGACCGCCTGGCACACCGAGACGAGCACGATCGTGCCGAGCGAGGTGAGCCGGGAGTCCACGATGATCCAGAAGCCGGCGGAGCCTGGCGCAGCGGGATTGCCGTACACCAGAATCGCGGCCGCGAGCACGATGGCCGCGACTCCGACGACGAGCAGCGGGCGATGCGTGCGGAACCACGCGGCGCTCGAGCCCTCGCGGCGGATCGCGCTCGCCGCCGACGCATCGGCCGCCGTGCCGCGAAGCCCGCTACGCACTGCGCCGCCTGAGCAGAATCGTGATGAAGGCCACTGACCCGACAATGCCGAGCACCATCGACACCGGAACCTCGAAGGGCATGCGCACCGTGCGGCCGATCAGATCGCATGCGGTCACGAGCGCGATTCCGCCCAGGCACACCCAGGGCAGATTGCTGCGCACGTGATCGCCGCGGATCATCGCCACGACGTTGGGCACCACGAGACCCAGGAACGGCAGAAAGCCGACGACGACGGTCGTCACCCCGGCGGCCACCGCCACGAGCGCCGTGCCCGCCACCAGCACCACCTCGTAGCGCACGCCGACGCTCGTCGCCACGTCTTTGCCGAGACCGGCCACCGTGAGGCGGTCGGCGAGGATGAACACCAGGAGCGTGACGATGCCGACCACCCACAGCACCTCGTACCGGCCCCGCACCACCGACGTGAAACTGCCCATGAACCAGGTGCCGATCATCTGCAGCAGGTTGAACTGCGCGGCGAGGAACGTGGTCAGCGCACTCACCACGGCGCCCAGCATGATGCCGATGAGCGGCACGACCAGCGTGGTGCGAATGACGATGCGGCGGAGGATCGCCATGAACACCAGGGTTCCCACGAACGCCGAGAGGCTCGCGATCACCATGCGACCCACCAGGCCGACCTGCGGCGCGATCAGCACGGTGAGCAGGAGCCCGAGTGCCGCCCACTCCGTGGTGCCCGAGGTCGTCGCATCGACGAAGCGGTTCTGCGTGAGCATCTGCATCACCAGACCGCTCGTCGCGAGGGCCGCACCCGCAAGCACCAGCGCGAGGGTGCGGGGCACTCGGGTGATCCAGAACATCTCGCCGCCGCGCTCGCCACCCGCGATGTCGTACGCTCCGATGAGCAGCGACGCGGCGAGCAGAGCCGCCACGACGACGATCGCGACGATCAGCGCGATCGAGCTCCTCCAGCGAGAACGACGAGCGGGGCCCGCACCCTCGGTGCGAGCCCCGTCGACGACCGCCGGGGCGGCCTGCTGCGTCACGCTCATGCGCCGGCGAACGCCTCCTGCAGCTGCTCGAACAGCCCGGTGTACGCCTGGATGTCCTCGGTCAGGTAGAAGTCGGAGTCGAGGTACACGATCTGATCCTCTTCGACTGCCGTGACGCCCTGCAGCGCCTCGGAGCCGGCGATCAGCTCATCGGCCGGCACCGCGCCCGGCTCGGGTTCGGCGAACGACGCATCGCGATCCAGTACGACGATCCAGTCGGGGTTCGCCTCGGCGATCGCCTCGACGCTGATGTCGTCGCCGTGAGACGTGTCTTCGGCCTCCTGCTCGATCGCGGGCGCCAGGTCGAGGGCCGAGAACACGGGCCCGACGCTGCGGCCGGTCACCGGAGCGGCGAACTCGATCTTGCCGCCGGAGGTGATGAGGCCGATGACCGTGTCGGTTCCGTTGTAGGCATCCTTCGCGTCTGCGATCGACTGGTCGAACTCGGAGGTGATCTCGGCGGCTTCGTCTTCGCGGTCGAAGATCTGGCCGAGGATCTCGGTCTCGCGCTTGAGCTCCTCCATCGGGTCCTCGCCGTCGCGGGGCGCGATCTCGATCACCGTGGCGTCGGGATTCTGCTCGACGATGGTGTCGTACGATTCCGAGAACCGGTAGCCGCCAATGATGAGGTCGGGCTGCGCGGCGACGATCGCCTCGAGGTTCGGCTCGCGGTGCGTGCCGACGTCTGCGACCTCCGCGTCGTCGGTGTAGTCGGGCCACGCCGTGCCCATGATGCCCTTCGGAGCGGCGACGAGCGGCACGCCCCACTCGTCGAGGGTCTCGAACACGTGGTTGTCGAGCGCGACGACGCGTTCGGGGTTCACCGGCACCTCGACTTCGCCGTAGTTGTCGGTGACGGTCACCGTCGTCTCGCTCGACGCCGACTGCTCGGTGTCGGCTTCCGCGGCGGGAGCGCATGCCGACAGTGCGAGGGCGGCGGTCGCAGCGAGGGCGGTGAATGCCGTGCTGCGCAACATCTTGGTGGACACGATGGCTGCTCTTTTCGTCTCGGGTCTCATCGATCTGCGCCGAACGCGAAGTCGGATCGCAGTGGTCGCGCGGTGGAGCGCGGGCCGCGAGTTAGCCTAGCCAATGTTTCATCTGATGTTCAACCGAGGGCGGCTTCGCCGACGCGCTTCACGCCGACTTCCTCCAGGTCGGAGGGACTTTCTGGAGCGCGGGAAAACGCCGCCTGCAACACACAGAACATCTCCCGGATCCGAAACTCGGACCCGGGAGATGGAGACGCTCGAGTGCTTACCGCGCGTGCGGCGGGCGCGGGGCGCCCGGCACGGAGAAGTCGGGCTGGCCGTCGGGCCCCGCCGGAATCGGACGACCGTCCGCGAAGGTCGGCCAGGGAAGCAGTTCGGAAGTGCCACTCGGCTGCTGCGGCTGCGGCTGCCGCGCGGGTGCGGTGGGCTGCTGCTGCGCGGGTGCGGGAGCCTGCTGCTGCGCCGTCGCGGCGGGCTGCTGCTGCGCGGGCGCCGGCTGATGAGGCTGGTGCTGCAGAGCCTGCGGGCGATGCTGCTGAGCACGCCCATGCGACTGCTGCGCGACGTACGGGGCGGGGCCGCTCTGGCGGGCACCACGGGCCGCTCGGGCGGCTTCGCGCTCATCCGCGCCGAAGAACCAGCGCAGCAGGAGCGTGATCGAGAGACCGAGCGCGGTGAGGATCAGGATCGCCGTGGCGATCTTCCAGTACATGTCGGGCACGTGCAGGTCGAAGGCATCGATGCCGACCGGCGCGGTGAAGAGGATCCCCGAGAGTACCGCCAGCACGCTCGTCACGAAGGCGAATCGAGTGATGGTCTCGGAGTGCTGCGACCCCATCCGGAGCAGAAGCTGAGCGCACAGGATGACGAGCCGCGTGACGAGGATCACGAAGACCGACTTCCAGAAGATCTCCCACAGCAGCGAGTACGGGTTGTACGGCGTCATCCAGATGACGATCATCAGGAGGCCGAGAATGTAGGCGTTCGCGATGAGCGCGACCGGGGCGTACCATTCCGACTTCTGCTCGCGGCGCGTATCGAGCGCGGTGAAGATGACGAACACCGCGAACAGTGCGAACGTGGAGAAGACGCGCTCGAACTTGCCCTGGAAATCCCCGATGAACAGCAACGAGATGGACGCCACGGTCAGGCCCGCGAGCAGGATAATGCTGACCTTCAGAAACGTCGACAGCTTGCGCTGCTGGTTCTCCGGACGCGAGGTCGGGCCGGAGGCCTGCCGGGCGCCGTTCGGCGAGAACGACGGAGCCTGCGTCTGATCGCTCGGCTGCGGAACGGGCGTCTGGCCTGCTGCGTGAGTATTCGGATCGCTCATGGCGTTCAGTCTCCCCTGATCTGCTGACAAACTCCACCCTAGACCGTCCGCCGTTTGAGCCCGGGAATACCCCGCAGAACGCAGGAGCAGCACGGCACTGGGCGGGTTGCACGACCGCGTAGACTGAATCCCGTACGTTCGGCGCTCCCGTGCGCCGAAACCGACCCCGATCCACGGAGCACATCGAGCGTGACAGACATCGACGCCACCCAGAGCGGTCCCCGCCCCGACACGGTCGCCGATGCGATCGCGACGCCCGAGAAGGAGCAGCCGTTCGGCGCTCTCGGGTTGAAGCCGGACGAGTACGAGCGGATCCGCGAGATCCTCGGCCGCCGCCCCACTTCGGGCGAGCTCGCCATGTACTCGGTCATGTGGTCGGAGCACTGCTCCTACAAGTCGTCGAAGATCTACCTGCGCCAGTTCGGCAAGAAGGTCAACGACAAGATGCGCGAGCGCCTGCTCGTCGGCATGGGCGAGAACGCCGGCGTCATCGACATCGGCGAGGGCTGGGCGGTGACCTTCAAGGTCGAGAGCCACAACCACCCCTCGTACATCGAGCCGTTCCAGGGCGCGGCGACCGGTGTCGGCGGCATCATCCGCGACATCATCTCGATGGGCGCGCGTCCCGTCGCCGTGATGGACCAGCTCCGCTTCGGCGCCATCGACGACCCCGACACGGCCCGTGTCGTGCACGGCGTCGTCTCGGGCATCTCCTCGTACGCGAACTGCCTCGGCCTCCCGAATCTGGGCGGCGAGACCGTGTTCGACGGCGTGTACCAGGCGAACCCGCTCGTCAACGCGCTCGGCGTCGGAGTGCTGCGCCACGAGGATCTGCACCTCGCGAATGCCTCGGGCACGGGCAACAAGGTCGTGCTCTTCGGCGCGCGCACCGGTGGCGACGGCATCGGCGGCGCGTCGATCCTCGCCTCCGACAGCTTCAGCGAGGGCGGGCCGACGAAGCGGCCGGCGGTGCAGGTCGGCGATCCATTCGCCGAGAAGGTGCTCATCGAGTGCTGCCTCGAGCTCTTCCGCGACGAACTCGTCGAGGGCATTCAGGATCTGGGAGCCGCGGGCATCTCGTGCGCGACCTCCGAGCTCGCGGCGAACGGCGACGGCGGCATGTTCATCGAGCTCGACAGCGTGCTGCTGCGCGACCCCTCGCTCACCGCGGAGGAGATCCTCATGTCGGAGAGCCAGGAGCGCATGATGGCGGTCGTGCACCTCGACAAGCTCGACGCGTTCCTCGCCGTCACCGCGAAGTGGGACGTCGAGACGAGCGTGCTCGGCGAGGTCACCGACACCGGCCGACTCGTCATCAACTGGCGCGGAGAGGAGATCGTCAACGTCGATCCCTCGACCGTGGCCGTCGACGGCCCGGTCTACGAGCGCCCCGTCGAGTACCCCGCATGGATCGATGCGTTGCAGGCCTCGGGCGTGAACGCCTCGGGCCTCTCGCGATCCGACGCCGGCGACGACCTGCGCGCGCAGATGATTGCCGTCGCCGCTTCGCCGAACCAGGCAGACGTGTCGTGGGTCACGAATCAGTACGACAAGTACGTGCTCGGCAACACCGCGCTCGCGTTCCCCGACGGCGCCGGCATGATCCGCGTCGATGAGGAGAGCGGCCTCGGCGTTGCGATCGCGACGGACGCGAACGGACGCTACTGCCAGCTCGATCCGTACGTCGGGTCCCAGCTCGCACTCGCGGAGGCCTACCGCAACGTCGCCACGTCGGGCGCGGTGCCGACCGCGGTGACCGACTGCCTGAACTTCGGCAGCCCCGAGAACCCCGAGGTCATGTGGCAGTTCTCGCGCGCGGTCGAGGGACTCTCGGACGCCTGCCTCGAGCTCGAGGTGCCCGTCACCGGCGGCAACGTCTCGCTGTACAACCAGACCGGCGACACCCCGATTCACCCGACGCCCGTCGTGGGCGTGCTCGGCATCATCGACGACGTCGCACGACGCGTGCCGAGCGGTTGGCAGGATCAGGGCGAGCACCTCTACCTGCTCGGCGTCACCCGCGACGAGCTCGACGGATCGGCCTGGGCCGAGACCGTGCACGACCATCTCGGCGGACGCCCGCCCGTCGCATCGCTCGCTGACGAGCGCGCTCTCGCCGAGCTGCTGCATGCCGGCGCGCAGGGCGGGCTCATCTCAGGTGCGGTCGACCTGTCGGAGGGCGGCCTCGCTCAGGCACTCACCGACGGGGCGCTGCGCTTCGGCGTCGGAGCCCGCGTGTGGATCGACGAGATCATCTCCCGCGACGGCGTCGATGCGACCGCCGCGCTCTTCTCAGAATCGCAGGCGCGCGTGCTCGTCGCCGTGCCGCACGAGGAGGAGGTCAAGTTCCGCGGGCTCTGCTCGGGCCGCGACTTCCCGGTGCTGCGCATCGGTGTGACGGACGGCTCGGGTGCCGACGCCGCGATCGAGGTGCAGGATCGCTTCACGCTGCCGCTCTCGGAGCTCGGCGCGGCTTCGCGCGCCACCCTCCCCGCCCGCTTCGGCGCGGTCATCGGCTGAACGCACCGCGTTCGGCCGACGGCCGTGGTGGCGCCACAGCGCCAGCCCACGGAGCGAAGCGAGGGGTGGCGGTCATCGGCTGAACGCATCGCCCGCCCTGGCTCGGACGAGAGAACCGGTTTCGACGACACATCTTCTGCAGAGGAGGCCTCATCGAGGCCGGTTCTCCCACGGAATCCGGTGCTGCGTGCTCGCGCACGTGAGTCATGAATCCGCAGTACTCGTTCACCGTACTGAATGTGATTCTCTCCTCTACTCAAACGTTCATCTCCAGTCGCGGTGCGCGCGTTGATTGACTTCAATGTACTGAGGGGTGTGGCCGGCCTCCCCTGCACTGCACCCGACCCCGGCAGGAGAATCCGATGAGTCTTCGTCCATACACCCTTGTGGTTCCCGCCATGCTCTCCGCAACGCTCATGCTCACCGGCTGCACGGAGAGTAACGTTCCGAGTGAGAGCGCGCCGAAGCCGTCGAGTTCCGCCCCAACCGCCGCACCTGAAGAATCCGCCCCGGATGCGCAAGGTGATGCGTCCGCGAGCACAGACCTGCGCGACAGCGTTCCCGGGATCTCAATCGAAGAGGCGGTGGATGTCGCTCAAGCGTCGGCTCCCGGCGACCTGCAGTCGGTCGAACTCGCGTTCAGAAACGGCAACCTGGTCTATCGCGTCGAGATCGTCACCTCAGAGAACGAGGTTGAGAGCCTCGTGGATGGGACTGACGGTTCGGTGCTCGATACCCGCGTCGAGCGGCTGGAGCCCGACGATCGCCCCGACCCCGCAATCGCGCTTTCCGACGTCATCGATGCCGAGGCCGCAATGACGAGCGCGGCTACCCAGGTTGACCGACCGGTTGAACGGTGGTCGCTCGAGTACTCGGACGGCCGACTCGTGTACCAGGTGGATTTCCAGGGCACGGATCGCGAGGTCGTCGTCGACGCGTTCATGGGGGACGTGCTCGAGATCGACGACTAGGGACAATCCCGCACTCGAGCAGCCGGGAAGCTGCTCAGCGCGTGATGAACCCCGCGACCCGCCCCACTATGCGGGTATGGATCTCGTCGACGGGCAGGGTGGCATCGACGGTGAAGTATCGGTGCGGATCCGCCTTCGCGAGTGCACGGAATCCCTCCCGCACCGCGATGTGGAATGCGACATCCTCCGACTCGAGCCGATCGGCGGCGTCTCCTCGAGAACGGCGTCGCCCGGCGCTCGACTCGGGGTCGATGTCGAGCAGAATCGTGAGATCCGGCCAGAGACCACCCGCCGCCCACTCGCTGATGCGCCGCACCTCGTCGACCTCGAGCACGCGCCCCGCGCCCTGATAGGCGAGCGAGGAGTCGATGTAGCGATCCTGCACCACCACCGCGTCGCGGTCGAGCGCGGGCCGAACGACCTTCGAGACGTGCTGCGCGCGATCGGCGGCGTAGAGGAGGGCTTCGGCGCGCGCATCGACGGCACCGATCTCGTCCCCTCCGTGGAGCAGCAGACGGCGTACTTCGGCCCCGAGGCGGGTGCCGCCGGGTTCGCGGGTACGCACGACCTCGAGCCCGCGCCCCTCGAGCCACTGCTCGAGCAGCGCGGCCTGCGTGGTCTTGCCCGCGCCGTCTCCCCCTTCGAAGGTGATGAAGGTCCCGCTCATGTGCTCCTCAGCGACCGCACACGGCCGCGCTCGTGGTTACGCCTGCGCTTCGGCAGCGGCCCGGTTGGCCGCGCGCGTCGCGGCGGCCTTCTTCGCTGCCGCCGACCGCGCCGGGTCGACAGTCTTCGCCGCCGCCGACTTCTTGGCCGTCGACGACTTCTTCGCTGCCGGCTTCTTCGTCGCTGTCTTCTTCGCAGCCGGCTTGCGAGCCGGTGCCTTCTTCTTCGCCGGGCCCTTCGCCCGCTTGATGGCGAGCAGCTCGACTGCCCGTGCGAAGTCGACGTCGTCGACGCTGTCGCCGCGAGGGATCGTCGCGTTCGTCTCCCCGTCCGTGACGTACGGACCGAAGCGCCCGTCCTTCACCTTGATCGGCTTGCCGCTCACCGGGTCGGCCTCGAACTCCTTCAGCGCGCTCGAAGCTCGCTTGGCGCCGTACTTCGGCTGCGCGAACAACTCCTGGGCACCGGCGAGGTCGATCGAGAAGATCGCGTCCTCGTTCGGGAGCGAACGGGTGTCATTGCCCTTTTTGAGGTACGGGCCGTAGCGCCCGTTCTGCGCCGTGATCTCGGCCTCCGACTCAGTGTCGACGCCGACGACGCGGGGTAGCCCGAGCAGCGCGACCGCCGTGTCGAGGTCGATCGTGGCCGGGTCCATGCTCTTGAACAGGGACGCGGTGCGCGGCTTCTGACCCTTCGGCAATTCTTCGCCCTCATCGGGGAGCTCGGTGACGTAGGGGCCGAAGCGGCCGTTCTTCGCGACGATGCGCTTCGACGTCTCCGGATGCAGACCGACGACGCGATCCTCGGCTGGTTCGGCATCGGCGAGCTCGTGAGCCTTGGCGGGCGTCAGCTCGTCGGGGGCGAGCCCGTCGGGGATGTTGACGCTGCGCGGCTTGAGCGCACCGTCCTCACCCACTTCGCACTTCTCGTCGAAGACTTCCAGGTACGGGCCGTACTTGCCGTTGCGCAGCGAGATCTCGTCATCGATCTTGATGGTGTTGATCGCGCGCGCGTCGATCTCGCCGAGGTTGTCCACGACACCGCGCAGACCGGGGTGCGCATCGGAGCCGAAGTAGAACTCTCCGAGCCACTTCCCGCGATCCGCCTCGCCAGAGGCGATGCGGTCGAGATCGTTCTCCATCTCGGCCGTGAAGTCGTAATCGACGAGCTCGCTGAAGTGCTCCTCGAGGAGCCGCACGACCGAGAATGCGATCCAGCTCGGAACGAGCGCTTGACCCTTCTTCGCGACGTAACCGCGATCCATGATCGTGCTGATGATCGCGGCGTACGTCGATGGGCGACCGATGCCGAGCTCTTCAAGCCGCTTCGTCAGGCTGGCTTCCGTGTAGCGAGGCGGCGGGCTCGTCTCATGGCCCTTGGCCGACGGCTCTTCGATGCCCAGCGGTTGCCCTGCGGTGAGCTGCGGAAGCTTTGCGTTCTGATCGCCGCTCTTGTCTCCGCGGTTCTCATCGCGACCCTCCTCGTACGCGAGAAGGAAGCCCGGGAACGTGATGACCGTGCCGCTCGTGGTGAACTCCGCAGCCGTCGGCGCTGCGCTCTCACTCTCGCGAACCTGCACCGCGAGGGTCACGGTGTCCGTCGACCCCTTCGCGTCGGCCATCTGGCTTGCGACCGTGCGCTTCCAGATCAGCTCGTAGAGTGCGAACTCGCCCTGCGTGAGCTTTCCCTTGAGCGACGTCGGCCGCTGGAACACGTCGCCGGCCGGGCGGATCGCCTCGTGCGCCTCCTGGGCGCCCTTCGACTTGCCCGTGTACACGCGGGGCTTCTCGGGGAGCGTCTGCGCGCCGTAGAGCTCCGCGGCCTGCGACCGCGCCGCCTGCACCGCCTGCTTCGAGAGCGAGGGCGAGTCGGTACGCATATAGGTGATGTAGCCGTTCTCGTACAGCGACTGGGCGAACGACATGGTCTGGCGGGAGCTGTAGCGAAGCTTGCGCGAGGCCTCCTGCTGCAGCGTCGAGGTCGTGAACGGTGCGGCCGGGCGGCGGGTGTGCGGCTTGGTCTCGACCGAGACGACTTCACCACGCGCGTCAGCGGCGAGCAGCGCCGCAATGCGCTCGGCTCGCTCCTGCTGCAGCGGAATCACCCCCGCTTTCTCGGCGCGCGGCGTCAGCGTTCCGTCATCGCCGAAGTCGCCGCCAGTCGCGACCCGCTGCGCGTCCAGTCGCACCAGGCGGGCTTCGAACGCCGTGAGATCCTCAGCGCCCTGATCGGGGCGGAAGGTGGCGGTGAGGTCCCAGTACTCGGCCGCGCGGAAGGCCTGGCGCTCGCGTTCGCGATCGACCACGAGACGCGTCGCCGCGGACTGCACGCGACCGGCGGAGAGCTTCGGGGCGACCTTGCGCCAGAGCACCGGCGAGATGTCGTACCCGTAGAGTCGATCGAGGATGCGCCGCGTCTCCTGCGCATCGACGAGAGCGGTATCGAGATCGCGCGTATTCTGCTTCGCCTGCTCGATCGCATCCCGGGTGATCTCGTGGAACACCATGCGGTGCACCGGCACCTTGGGCTGCAGCACCTCGAGGAGGTGCCACGCGATGGCCTCCCCCTCGCGGTCCTCATCAGTTGCGAGCCAGAGCTCGTCGGCTCCCTTCAGCGCCCGCTTCAATTCGGAGACCGTCTTGCGCTTGTTGTCGTTGACGACGTAGTAGGGAGCGAAATCGTTCTCGACGTCGACCGCGAACTTGCCGAAGGCGCCCTTCTTCAGTTCTGCGGGGAGGGCCGACGGCTCCGCGAGGTCGCGAACGTGACCGACCGAGGCGATGACCTCGTATTCGTCTCCCAGGTAGCCGCCGATCGTCTTCGCCTTGGTCGGCGACTCGACGATGACGAGTTTCTTCGTACCCTTCACGGGTCTCCTTCGTTGCTTCACGCAGTGTAGGGCTGCTCCGCCAGGACCGGCTGAGGGTTCTGCTCCGACACGATACACATTCTCGCGTGAGAATCCACCTCCGGGATTCCACGCACGTTCTCCCTTCATTATGTCCGTCGTCACGCGAAGTCCACGCATCGGGGTCTCCCGCGAGCGCATCACCCCTCGTCGCCCCCTCCGATATAGAGGTAGGGATTCACGTCGGGAAACGCGTTCGACGGCTTGGTCGAGAGGGTGAAATGCGAGTGCGGGCCGGAGGTGCAGCCGCTCATGCCGGCGAGCGCGACGGTCTGCCCGGAGCGCACCGTGGCACCGGGCGTGATTCCATATGCCTCCGGCGACCCCGGGGCGACGTGATTGTGCGAGCTGTAGAGCACGTGGCCCCGGTACTCGTGCCGCATCAGTACGGTGTAGTTCGGCCCGCGCCACCAGGAGGGTTCGGCGATGCACTGCGCAGGCGGGCCCCCGCCGTCCGCTCCGGCCATGATGATCACGCCGTCATAGGGCGCGTACAACGGAGAGCCCTCAGTGGTGCGCAGATCAATGGAGTAGCCGTCGTGAAACCCCTGTGTGATTCCGGGTTCCGCGCTCGGCCATGCCCATCCGTTCGCACCGACCGGCCCTCGCGGCGCTTCCGCGAAGGGCGGCGGCCCCGCGTGCGCCAGAGCAGTCACCGTACCGAACGGCCCACCGGTCGCCACTTCGATCCTGGCGTCCTCGAGCGTCGCATCGAGCTCGCAGCGCACGACCTCGGCGTCCGCCGACCGCGCGACATCGGCGGCCAGTTCGCAGGGGTCGGAGGCGACGAAACCGGCGGCGGCGTCGGCTGCGGCGAGCGCGGCTGCATCGGCGGCCCCGGCAGCGCGGTGGGCGGCTTCGAGGTGCGACGAGGCCGCGATGATCGGAAGCCCGAGGCAGACCGCAGCTGCTGCGCACACGAGCGTGGCCGGGGCGCTCACGGGGCTGCCCCCTCTCCTGTGCGGGCGGCGCACGAGCGCGACTCGACCGCCACGTGCGCGAGGGGGCCGCCAGCCGGGTGGGAGCGAAGGGTGACGCAGTGCAGCGCTCCATCTTCTTCGCGGTCGACGACGATTCGGGAGCCGAGAGCGTCGAGCTGCTCCTCCGCCCGACTCTCGTCTCCGCGCGCCTCCAGCCTCGCAACTTGCGCCGAAACGGATACGAGCGTGATTCGATGCGCAGCCAGATAGATGCCGCCGATGACCAGTCCGAGCACCGCGAGCACTGCGGGCACGACGATCGCGAACTCAGCCGTGACCGTACCGCGTTCGTCGTGCCGCAGCGCCGCGAACATCAGGATCCTGCGCCGAGAGCGTTCTCGACGAGCTGCACGAGCATCGCTCGGATTTCGCTCGAACGCATGATCGCCACCAGGAGACCGGCGAACGCGACGGCTGCCATGATGACGATCAGAGGTCGATAACTACATGCTCTCCCCACACGGCTACGATCTCGATCTTCCGAGCCTCGAGGATCGTCACGCTCTCGATGAGGGTCCGCAATGCGGCTTGCTTCTCGTCGAACTGCGCGGTATCCCAGCGGGCGGCGAGGTCGCGGATGCCGCGTAGATAGTCCGCGGGATTGATCTTGCGACTGCGCTGCATCTTGGCGAGCTCGGCGTTCAATCTCGCGATCTCGTTGTTGAGGTTGTCCCGAGACGCCCGGTATGCCGATTCCGGGACAAGGCCGGAGAGTAGATGCTCGGTGAGCTTCACGAGACGCCGTTCTGCGGCGACGATCTCCCGGGCCACGGCCTCGACATCGTCGCGCACTGCGTTCGCCTCAGAGAGCGCCGGGGAGGCGTCGCTGATGCCCTTTACCCAATTCGAGACAGCAGCGTCTACGCGCCACGTTGCAATGGTCTTGGCCCTCGGCGGATGCGGCACCGTCGACGGACACACGTACGAGTGATACCGGGTCGTTCCATCGTGCCGGGCGATCGTCGTGTTCCCGTAGCGCTTCCGTCCACAGTTGCAGACGACCAGAGACGAGAGTAGGTGCTTCGAGGTACGCGCCTTCATGGGAACGTGGCGATCCCTCCGCCGAGCCTGGTAGCGCGCCCAGTCGCTCTCCGAGATGATCCCGGTGTGCGCGCCGCGCTTCACCTCGCCGCGATACTCGACATAGCCGGCGTGGACCGGGGAATCGAGCAGCTTCCGCACGGTGGCCTGGATCCAGTCGCGCCCGTTCAATGTGCGCGCATCTGACCGGTTCAGCCACCCTGCGATGTACGTCATGCCGCGACCTTCGAGGTACAGCCGATAAGCGGCCGCCACGAAGGGGGCGCGCTCCGGGTGTGGCTCGATGTGAGTCTTCCGGCTTACCCAGCCCCACGGCACCGAACCCGTCGGAGGGAGCCCCAGTGCGAAGCGGCGCGCGCGAACCTCGGCCCACTGCTCGCCGATCTGCTCCGACTGGAAGGCGGCGTATTCGGTCATCACACCGCGCGCGAAGCGGCCCGACGCGGTCGCCGTGTCGATGGGCTCCGTCGCCGACTCGATGCGCCCTCCGGCGACGTCGACGCGATCGGCCGCGACGGCCCAGTCTCTCCGGGAGCGCGACAGCCGCGACCACTTCCACAGCACGATCACGTCTGCCTCACGCGACTCGATCATGCCCATGACGCGCTGCACGGCGGGGCGCTTCGCCCACGTGCGCCCGGAGATTCCCTCGTCTACCTCCACGCGTACGACGTCATAGCCGCTGCGGGCGCAGTGATCTCGGCCCGCGATCTCCTGCAGCTCGAGGCTGATCGAGTCGTCACGTGCGACGGACTGGCGCAGATACAGAACGGCACGTGGGCGAACCGCGGGGACTGGCCGAAGCTGTGTGTTCATGCGAGCTTTCGATGCGGGGCTCGCGCATAGGTGCGCTCGCCGAGTTTCTGCAACGCGTGCCGCTGGTAGTGCTCGACCATCGTGACAGTGACTCCGAGTTCGTCGGCGATGTCCTGCAAGTAGGGCGAGAGCGCCTCGGCAGCCGCGTAGGCGTCGGGGTCGATCAGGATGCGGCACGCGTAGCTGTTCGCCTGCGCTTCGGCGGTCAGAGATGAGCAATCGTGACCGTAGTGGAAGTGCCCGAGCTCGTGCGCGAGCGTGCACAGCATCTCGACAGGATTGAGTCGGCGCGACAGGTAGATCGTCATCGTCGCGAGGTCGAGAAACCCGCGGATCCCGGGCGTGATGGTAGCGATTTGCACGGAAAGCCCATCCTCGGCAGCGAGGGCGATCAGGCGTTGCATTGCGTCTCCTAGTCGTCTGGATGTTCGCCGGGCGCCGAGTGGCGGTCGGCCTCGTGTTCCCCCCGATCAGCGGCCTGCCCGTGGTATTCGACGACTCCGGCATCGTCAATGAGATCGAGTGCGCTGACGGCGCCGCCAGTCTGCGGGAGACGTACGACATTGTCGGGAAGTGCATCTTCACCCGGGCCTTCAACCGCGACGCGAGCACGGCGCGCCAGTTCGATCATGAGCGTGCGACCGGACCACTCGCTTCCTGCAAGCATCGCGAGCGCGTCTACATCTTCAGTATCAAGGGCTCGCTTCCCATTAATTCGCTCCGATACATAGCCCAGAGCACGGCCGAGCTTCTCGGTGAGCGCCTGGCCCGTGATGCGGTGCTCTCGCATGAAACCGCGGTACGCGTCCGCGAATGCGAGGGAGAACGGGCTGAGTTCAGGGTATTTGCTCACGCGCTAAAGCTTGGCATATGCGCTATTTGCTAGTCAAGTATGAAAATCAGCTTGCCGGTTGCATTTCGGATATGCCAAGCTTCATCTATGCCAAACAACGACAGCTCTCAAGACGGTGTAGTTCTTGCAATTGACCTCCTCCTCGTCGCCCACGGCAAGACCCGCAAGTGGCTCGCCGAACAGGTGGGGAAGGACCAGTTCTGGATCGGCCACCGCATGAACAACCGCACCATGTTCAAGTTCGCCGAGGTCGGCACCATCGCCGCCGTGTTCGGACTCTCGGTCGAAGAGTTCCTCTCCGTTCCCGAAGCGATCCCGGGCGCACGCCTTCCAGAGAAGGCCGCCGCTTCATGAGTGCCCGGCAGAACCGACCGTCACGGGCTGACTGTGTCGAATCGTTCAGCCGGGTTCTCACCGATTCAGTCATCCGCACCATGTCGATGGACCCGCACGAAGCGGCCCTCGGCGCCTACATCCCGAACGTCACCCCCTCGGTAGAAGAGCTCGAAGCTCAGATCCGCGGCTTCCACGCAGAAGCGGAAGCCCGGGCCCGGCGCTCCGCCGCGTAGCTCCCCCGCTCTCCCGTTCTCGCCTCCGCCGACCTAGTGGGGGGCCGATTTGTCGTACCCGAAAACGAAGGAACTCCCCTCTCATGGACATCAACGTCATCGCCGGCGTCGCGACCTATCTCATCGCCGCGCTGCTCCTGTGGCTCGCTACTCACCGACTAGAGAAGGCGCTCGAGCACCGCGCCGAGGCGGCCAACATGCTCGCCGAGGCGCGCGACGAGCGCGCAGACGCGCTGCGGATCAACGCCGAGACCGCCAGCATGATCGCTCACGCGCCCATCTCCGCAGACCAAGCGCGTCGCGTCTATGCGGACCTCGCGGATTCGTGCCAGGCCGAGGCAGGTGTGAAGTGAATGCGCCGCGCCACTCGACGAGCCCCTGCCGGCGGCGACTGGACGACGGCCTGGTGGACCCTGTGCCTGCTCGCCGCCACGTCGGCAGCGCTCCCCTTCACGCCCCTCTGGTTCCTGGTGGGACCGATCGTGCAGGGCGTCGCGATCGTGCTCGTGCTGATCTTCGCGCTCGTCATCGTGATAGCGGACTACGCCTCGTCGACAGCATCGTCGCCACGGTACGCGTTATCGCCCGAGCAGTCGGGTTCGTGCGATGACGCGTGAGCTGCTCCTGTCGTTCCGCGTCGACGGCGTGCCTGTGCCGCAGGGCTCGAAGACGGTGTTCAACGGGCGCGCGGTGGACGCGAACGCGAAGAAGCTCCGGCCGTGGCGCCGGAAGGTGACCGCGAGCGCCCGCGCAGCGATGATCGCCGCCGGCATCTCGCAACCGCTCGACGGCCCCCTGATCCTCGCGCAGCTGTTCGAGTTCGAACGCCCCAAGAGCGTGAAGCGCGCTCACCCGTCCGTGAAGCCGGACGGCGACAAGCTTCTGCGCGCTCTGTGCGACGCACTCACCGATGCGGGTGTGTGGCGCGACGACGCGCAGATGGTCCAGTGGCCCGGCCGCAAGGTCTACGGCCCCAACCCCGGCGTTCAGGTGAGCGTCTACCGAGAGAAGGAATGAGAAATGGTACTCAAGTACACCAGCAAGCGCCCCGACGAGGAGCTCGACGGTCTGCAAGACCTCGAGGACCACTTCACCACGGGCAGCCCGGATGACGTCGTGGTCGTGGCGGTGATCTCGCGGCACGGGATCGCGAAGACCGACCCGTCGAACGAGTGGCAGGCGACGGTGCGCGTGAAGCACATCGAGCAGGTCGAAGGCGAAGACGAGAAGGTCGTGCGCACTCTGCTTAACGAGGCGTACGGGAAGCGCACCGGGAATACCCCGCTCCCGATCGAGGAGCTCCCGGCTGACGGCCAGCTCCCCATCGACGGAGAGGCGGCGGACCAGTGAGCCTCTCGTTCACCGACCTCGACCCGGCGCCCGTGCTCGTCGACCTGGAGTCGCGGGCCGGCGCATCCGATAAGGATCGCGAGGCGTGGCTCGCGGAGCGCACTGGCGGCGTGACCGCGACCGAGCTCGCGAAGATCATGGTCGCGCCGAACCGCGAGGTGGCGATCGCCGATCTCGTGAAGAAGAAGCACGACGGCGACCCGTTCACCGGGAACGCGTTCACCGAGTGGGGCAACCTGCGCGAGCCGGTCATTGCCGCGTACCTCGCGGGGTACGGCGTCGCAGCGGAATCGCGAGTGTTCCATGCCGCGCAGAACTCCCGCCACCTCGCCTCCCCCGATGGGATCGCGATCAACTTCGACGGCGAGATCGAACTTGACGAGATCAAGACGTCGGGCAAGCCGCTGCCGAAGGGCTCCGCCGCGCTCGCTGAGAAGGGCTACGAGTGGCAGATGCAGTGGTGCAACTACGTGACCGGCGCCGTCGGCTCGCACCTGAATGTCGAGTTGCGCCTCGGCCGTCCCGGCGAGTTCCGTGCGGGCGAGATGTCGCGCGAGTGGTTCCCTCGCGACGAGGGGATGATCGCGCAGCTCGTCGAGGTCGCTGACACGGTGCTCGCCGCGATGGACAGCGAAGCGGGCCCGGTCATTGACGAGGAGGTGGATACGCACGCCGTGAACTACCTCCGGGCGCTCGACGAGGAGAAGAAGTGGGAGGCACTCAAGAAGACCTCGTACTCGGCGCTCATTGCAAAGGGCATCTCGCAGGACTCACCGCTCGCCCGCGTCACGATCACGCCGGGCACCCCGGACCAGGAGGTCGACGAGGAAGTGGTCGACCTCGAGGCGGCCGACGCGGCGCATCCGAAGGAGGCCGCACAGCTCGCTCGAGCGAAGGCCCGCGTGGAGAAGCTGCAGGCCGCGTTCGACGAGCTGGCGAACCAGCACACGAAGACGGTGCGAACCGTGAGGAAGGGCAAGGCGGCTCGGGCGACCGTGACCGCCGGGAAGGGAACGAAGTAATGAGCACGGCACTTGCAGAGCGGAACGATACCGAGACGAACCTCGCGATCGCGACCGATCAGAAGTTCTTCAATGAGGCGCAGCGGGCAGCGCTCGTACAGATGGGTCTCGGCGATGCGCCACGCGGCGACATCGAGGCGTTCTTCCACCAGGCGAAGCGCTCCGGCCTGGATCCGTTCGCCCGGCAGATCTACATGATCGGGCGCCGATCGAAGCAGGGCAACAACTGGGTCACGAAGTACACAATCCAGACCAGCATCGACGGGTTCCGCGTGATCCGTGACCGTAAGGGCACGTTCCGGGGGATGGAGGAGCACTGGTGCGGCACGGACGGTGCCTGGCGTGACGTATGGCTCGAGAATACGCCGCCCGCCGCTGCCCGGATCACGCTTTACCTCGATGGGTTCGTGAAGCCAATCACCGCTGTCGCTCGCTACGACGAGTACGTGCCGCTGCGCAACGGAGAACCTACGGGTCAGTGGGGCAAGATGCCGGCGCTTATGACGTCGAAGGTTGCCGAAGCGCTCGCGCTTCGGAAGGCGTACCCGCAGGACTATTCCGGTCTGTACACCTCGGATGAAATGGCGCAGGCTGACACTCCCCGTCAGTCTGAGACCCCTCCGAAGCCCGCACCTCGCCCCGAAGCGGAGCCGGACCCGGTCGAGGCGGAGGTCGTGAACGAGCCGGAGTTCAATCAGGCCGCATGGGTCGACCGCATTCAGCAGTGCCTCAAGGCCGACGACGTCGCGATCGGTGTCGACATGTTGCGCACCCTGCACGGGGAAGCGAAGGAGGCCGGACTGCTGCGCACCGTGCTCGTCGAGGATCTGACGTTCGACCAGGTGCTCCGGCAGGCGAAGGCCGAGCTCGAAGCGCGGGGGCAGGAGTGAACATGCCCGCCCCGAACACCGCAGCCGATGTCGAAGGGTGGGTGGCTCGGATGCGAAAGGAAATCGCGATCGAACCGCCCACCCCGGGCACCATCCGCACCCCCGACGAGATCATCAGCCAGCTCGAACTCGTCGACGCGGTCGCAGGCAATGCGCTGTGGATCGTGAAGGAAGCCGACAAGGTGCGGGCCACCGCGGCGAAGGCTCTCCTCCGGGCGCGCGCCGTGGCGCTGCGAACCGCCGAGGGGAAGAACGCCGAGGTCCGTGCCGCAGAGGTGGACCTCGCGACGGAGGACGAGCACGACGCCGAAGTGGATGCGCAGATCGCCTACCGCTACGCGAAGGGTCTCGCGGATCTCGTCGACTCCCGCAAGAGCAGCCTGCAGACGCAATCGAAGTTGGTGCTCGCGACCTACCAGTTGGCGAGCAATCCGAGAAGGGCATGAGGACCATGCAGTCAGACGAAGAACAGGCCGAGTGGTCAGAGGTGCAGATCGCGCAGCTCATCGCAGACCGTGACCGGGCGCAGGAGGAGTCGCGGGCGGCTCGCACCGCGCAGGCGAACGCGGCCGCCGACCTCGCCGAGGCGCGCGAGCACCTGACGAAGGGCGTGCTGCTCGAAGCTCGCCGGCAGGCGCGAGACATCGGCACCGCGGAAGCGGCGGCCGTTGTGGAGCGCACCGCCGAGAAGTTCGGGGTGACGCTGTGACGCTCGAGCGCCGCCTGCAGGAGGTCGTCGTCGGCGACCCGGTGCGGGTGGATGACGACACCGACACGTGGCGCGTCGACGCCCGCGATCCGAAGACGGGGATGCTCACGCTCGAGTCGCTCCGGTCGGTGACGCGGATGCGGTGGGAAGGCGTGCACGAGTTCCGTGTGACGAAGGCGGGGGCGTTCGCGTGAGCAACAAGCGGACGGGGCCCGTGCCCGCGAAGACGGTCGAGAAGCTCGTCGAGCGCTCGGGCGGCATGTGCGAGGGCGGGTGCGGGCGGCCGGCGGAGGAGATTCACCACCGCCGCTACCTGAGCCGGAGCGGGAAGCACAACCTCGCGAACCTGCTCGCTCTCTGCGGCGACGGGAACCACGACAACGGCAAGTGCCACGGCATCGCGCATCGCGGTTCGAAGGCGCCGCCCGGGTGGGCGATCAGCCGCCACGAGAGGCGGCACGAGAGCGAGGTTCCGTACGTGGACCTCGGGGGCCGCACGCAGTGGCTCGACGACGAGGGCGGCAGGCATGACCGCCCACAGGACAGAGGAAGGAGTGAGGGCAATGGCTGAGGGTTTCGCAGCGATTCCGACGTGGATGTTCCGCGAGCACGATCGCGTCTCATCGTTCGCGGTGATGGTGTTCGGCTCGCTCGCCACCCGCGCGGGACTGCGCGGGAACTATCCGGGGCAGGCGACGCTCGCGGCGGAGGCGAGGTGCTCGGAGCGCAAGGTGCGCGACGCGCTCGCCGAGCTGGAAGCGCTCGGGGTTGTCGAGAGAGTGCGCCGAGGAGGACGCGGAGAGGGGCGGCTGCCCGACGGCTACCGCCTGATGGATCGGCCGCTGCGCGACGACGAGGAGCAAGCGGCACACGGTGCCGGTAGGCCGAAGCAACCGGCACCTGACGACAGAGCAACCGGCACAGGCGCAAAATCTGTCCTTCCTATAGAGGTAGATAGTTCTGAGGTAGATACATGCGCAAGTGCGCATGCGCAGAGTGCGCACTCGTTCGACGAGTGGTGGCAGGTCTACCCCCTCAAGAAGGACAAGGGCCGAGCCCGCACCGCGTACAAGGCCGCTCTCAAGAAGGTCTCTGCCGAGGCGCTGCTCGCTGCTGCTGCTCAGTACCGCGACGATCCGAACCGGGTGCAGGCGTTCACGAAGTACCCGGCTTCCTGGCTGAACGCGGAGGCGTGGGAGAACGGCCCGCTGCCGCAGCGCGCGGGCGCCGCCGGCGGGACCGCTGTGGAACGCATGGCCGCCCGGGCGCGCGCGATGCAGTCGGAGGAGGTGCCCCGTGCACTCGGCGCCTGAGCACATGACGCACGCGGAGCGCGCCGCTATGGGGTGCACCGCGGGCGATCAGGGCAGGACCGGTCAGGCGGTCGCCCGAGCGTCTTCCGACGCCGCAGATCGCCGTCCACGAGTCGTCGGGCGCCGCGCCGCTTTCAACCTGCTCGCGTACGTCGCCGCGTACGACTCCCGCGAGCGGGGCGAGGGCGAGGCGGTGGCATGGAGCGACGCTCTCGGCCCGTACCGCATCCCCGTGGAGGACGCGCAAGCCGCAGTGCGCGCGTACTTCCTGGGCCCCAACCGTCACCGGTGGATCACCCCCGGCGACATCGTCGAGCTCGTCGAGGAAGGAGTGCAGTCGTGAACGACACGATCGAGTACGACTCGCAGACCGAGAGCTACCTGCTGTGCTCGGTGTTCGACGACCCGGCGCGCATCTGGGAAGTGCGGCAGATCGTGCGCGAGACGGACTTCGCGGTGCCGCGCGCGGCGTCGGTCTACTCGATCATGTGCGCGCTCGCCGACGAGGGGATCACCGTCTCCCCGATCACGGTCAACGACCTGCGCGTCGCGGCGGGGCGGTCGCACGAGTTCGACGCGACCTACCCGCACGACATCAACGGGCTCGGGGCGCGCGGCGTGCAGGCGATGCAGTTCGCCGAGATCGTGCGCGACCACGGGGAACGGCGGAAGCTGCATGAGGCGTCGCTCTCGATCTCGGCGCTCGCGGCCTCGGGGAACGCTGAGGGCGACATCGTGGAGAAGGCGGCGGGCATCATCGCCGACCTGCGCGGCGGCACGCTGCGCCAGTCGCGCCCCATCGGGTCCGTGTTCGGGGAGCTCGTCGACGAGATGAGCACGCGGGCGCCGTTCACGCCGACGCCGTGGGTGCCGCTGAACGCGATGATCGGCGGCATCCGCCCCGGCTCGCTCTACACCGTCGCTGCGCGCTCCGGCGGGGGCAAGTCGATCTTCGGCCTGCAGCTCGCCCTCCACATCGCCGAGCTCGGGAAGCGCGTCGGGTACGTCTCGCTCGAGATGACCGAGAAGGATCTGCTTAAGCGGCTGATCTCGATGATGCAGGGCATCCACCAGGGCGCATTGCAGAACCATCAGCTCACCCCGGATGGGTGGGCGTCGGTGAAGGCGGCCGAGTCCGCGATCGCCGCGCTCCCCCTCGAGGTATTCGACCGGGCCGGCGCCCGCTGGGAAGACATCATCGGGTTCGCGAACGCCCTGCACCGCAAGGGCGACCTCGGCCTGATCGTGATCGACTACCTCGGCCTCGTGAAGAGCCCGGCGGAGTCGAAGTCTCGCCAGCAAGACCTCGAGGACTGGGCGAACGCTGCGAAGCAGCTCGCGAAGCAGCTCGGCTGCTCGGTGCTGATCCTCGAACAGCTCAACCGCAACATGACGAACCGCCCGAACCC